>JBILAM010000058.1:0-5694 GCA_044354225.1 Candidatus Planktophila sp. | reverse complement strand
TAAGAAGATTCGTAATTACAACCTCATTGCAGGTTTCTTCCACCTCGTTCAAATGGCGGTAGTACTTGTCCTATCGAGTGATTTCACCTTGCCTATTGTTGCCCGCTACGCAGCAGGACCTCCAGGAAGTGATTTTGCAGAACCCGTCACACTTGTGGAAGCTCCAATCGGAATCACAGTTGCAATCTTCTTAGGTCTCTCTGCCTTCTTCCACTTTATTGTTGCAAGCCCACAATTTTTCCCTCGCTATGCCGCCGGTCTAGCGGCCCATCGCAACTACTTCCGTTGGGTTGAATATTCAATTAGCTCATCAGTAATGATTGTTCTAATTGCGCTCATTACTGGCGTCTCCGATGTTGTTGCAATCATCGCCCTCTTTGGTGTCAATGCATCGATGATTCTCTTTGGTTGGCTACAGGAGAAGTATGAAGAGCCAGGAAATGGCGGATGGCTTCCATATATCTTTGGCTGCATTGCCGGTGCTATTCCTTGGCTTGCGATCTTGTTCTATGTGCTTGCAATCGGTGGCCCGGGAGATACCAAGGCTCCTGCATTTGTTTATGGCATTGTCTTCTCAATATTTCTTCTCTTTAATACCTTTGCCGTTGTTCAATTCCTTCAATATAAGAAGGTTGGAAAGTGGTCAGATTATTTGCGCGGTGAGAAGACTTATATAACGCTCTCACTTGTGGCTAAATCAGCACTTGCCTGGCAGATCTTCTCGGGGACCTTGATTCCACCTCAATAAGCCGCTTGATTGAATATGCATTCTCGCGCTATTCTCTACCCACTATGAAGCTCCGCGGACTCCTCCTTATCCGCCGTAGCGAGGCCTAAAGACCGGTCTCCTCGCTGCGGAGTTTGGTGTTGCCGGTAAACAATTTTCCGAATACCAAACAAATAGGAGTAAGTGAAATGAATTTTCCGAAACAAAAGCCTTCCAAGATGCCGGTGCATCGTTATGCACCTTTTATTCCAGTTGAATTAGCAGATCGCACCTGGCCAAGTAAGCAGATGACGGTGGCACCTAAGTGGTGCTCCGTTGATCTTCGAGATGGCAACCAGGCCCTAATCGACCCGATGGACACACCTCGCAAGCTTGCGATGTTTAAATTACTTGTTGCCATGGGTTATAAAGAGATTGAAGTCGGATTTCCCTCCGCTTCCCAAACAGATTTCGATTTCGTTCGCAAGATTATTGATGAGGGTTTGATTCCAGATGATGTGATCATTCAAGTGCTTACCCAAGCCCGGGAACCGCTTATCCGTCGCACCTATGAAGCGATTGCTGGTGCTAAGCAAGCAATCGTGCACCTCTATAACTCGACTTCAACCTTGCAGCGCCGAGTTGTCTTTGGCCTTGATAAAGATGGCATTAAAAAGATTGCAACCGATGGCGCCCAGCTCTGCTTAGATCTGATGGTCACTGTGCCAGAGACTAAGGTCTCATTTGAGTATTCACCTGAGTCCTATACCGGCACCGAGCTGGAATTCGCCGTTGAGGTATGTAATGCGGTTAATGATGTTTGGAAGCCAACACCGCAGTGGAAGACAATTCTGAACTTGCCGGCAACTGTGGAGATGGCAACCCCGAATGTCTATGCCGATTCCATCGAGTGGATGTGTCGCAACTTAAATAATCGCGATAGTGTAATTGTTTCACTTCACCCACATAACGATCGTGGCACCGGAGTTGCAGCCGCCGAACTTGGTTATTTAGCAGGAGCAGATCGCATTGAAGGAACGCTCTTTGGAAACGGTGAGCGCACTGGAAATGTTTGTCTTGTTACCCTTGGCATGAACTTAGTTTCACACGGCATCGATCCACATATTGATTTCAGCGATATCGATGAGATTCGTCGCACCGTGGAGTATGGCAATCAATTACGTGTGCCAGAGCGCCATCCCTATGGCGGAGACTTGGTATTTACCGCGTTTTCTGGCTCGCACCAAGATGCAATTAAGAAAGGCTTCGAGCACTTAGAACGCGATGCAAAGGCTGCTGGCAAAGAAGTAGATGATCACTTCTGGGCTGTGCCTTACTTGCCGATCGATCCGAAAGATGTGGGTCGTTCATACGAGGCTGTCATTCGTGTGAATTCACAATCAGGTAAGGGTGGCGTTGCCTACTTGATGAAGAGTGAACATCACTTAGACCTGCCACGCCGTCATCAGATTGAATTCTCCCGGATTGTTCAGGCAAAGACTGATGATGAAGGCGGAGAAATTACGGCAGATCAGTTATGGCATATCTTCGAAGATGAGTATCTACCAACAGATTCTGCGCCGTGGGGACGTTTTCGCCTGAAAGGGATGTCGCAGAACTCAGTCATGGGTGAAGATGTTCAACTAACAATCAAGATTACAGATCGCGGTGCTCCAGTTGAACTATCTGGAACCGGTAATGGTCCAATCGCTGCTTTCTGTCACATCATGCAAAACCATGGTGTTGATGTGAGAGTTCTTGATTTCCACGAGCACGCGCTCTCATCTGGCGGCGATGCAACTGCTGCTGCATATCTTGAGTGTGAAATTGGTGGCCAGGTCTTCTGGGGAGTCGGAATCGACCCTAATACAACGACTGCTTCACTCAAGGCCGTCGTGTCTGCAATCAATCGCGCTATTCGCTAACTACCGTACGCAGTATGTCTGCACCTCAATCGAAGCTCTATCGCGATGAGGCAATTATTCTGCGCACGCAAAAACTTGGTGAAGCAGATCGCATCATTACCCTGCTAACCAAAGAGCATGGCCGGGTTCGTGGTGTGGCAAAGGGCGTTCGCCGCACTATGTCTAAATTTGGTGCCCGCCTGGAACCCGGTAGCCATGTTGATATCCAGATGCATGCCGGCAAGACCTTTGACACCATCACCCAAGTTGAAGCGATTATGAATTACGGTGAAGCACTCACAAATGATTATCAGCGTTGGACAATTGCTCACGCCATTCTGGAAACTGCTGAACGCTTTACCCAGCAAGAAGAAGAGCCTGCCCCGCAAGAATTTCAATTAGTAGTAGGTGGCATGAAAGCACTTGCTGATAATCGTTACGATTCATCGCTGATTCTCGATGCATTTCTGCTGCGTTCTTTATCTATCGGTGGTTATGAACCATCGATGACGGCATGTTCTCGTTGTGAAAAGCCAGGACCGCACCGCTACTTCTCACTTGTTGGTGGTGGATCTGTCTGTCTGGATTGCAGACCATCAGCGGCAGCGACCGCATCTGCCGAAGCCCTTGAACTCATGCAAGCGCTTTTGAAAGGCGACTGGGATGTTGCTGAAAAAAGTGAAGCTCGCCATCGCCGAGAGGCTAGTGGTTTGGTTACCGCTTACCTACAATGGCACCTTGAACGTGGACTGCGAAGTCTGCCGATGGTTGAGAGGGCTTGATTAGATAGACATGTCTAAGAAGATTGATATTCCCCAACACATCGCAATCGTGATGGATGGAAATGGGCGCTGGGCGAAAGAGCGCGGATTGCCAAGAACTGCCGGGCATCAAGCTGGTGAAAAAGTTCTCTTTGATTTAGTAGAAGCTGCAATTGGTTTTGGCGTGAAAGAGATCAGCGCCTACGCATTCTCCACCGAAAATTGGAAGCGCAGCCCGGAAGAGGTGAAGTTCTTGATGGGCTATAGCCGCGAGATGTTACGGTCCCGCCGCGATAGTTTGAATGAGATGGGAGTCAAGATTCAATGGCTCGGGCGCCCGCAGCGTTTATGGAAATCGGTGATTTCAGAGCTAGAAGAAGCGCAGGAGTTAACAAGTAAGAATAAGAAATTGACGCTAAATATGTGCGTAAATTACGGCGGCCGAGCTGAGATTGTTGATGCTGCCACCGAGCTGGCCCGCGATGTGAAGCGTGGAAAAGTTAAAGCTGACTCCATCAATGAGAAGACACTTGAGAAGTATCTGTACTCACCAAAGATGCGTGATGTCGATATGTTCCTGCGCTCTTCGGGAGAACAGCGCACTAGTAACTTCTTGCCCTGGCAATCTACTTATGCCGAGTTGGTGTTTATGGATGTCTTATGGCCAGATATGACGCCAGCGTTACTGTGGAAGGCGATTGAGGAGTATTCAGAGCGCGATAGAAGGTACGGGAAGGCTTAAGCGGCTGGGTAATCTACAGGTGTTGGGGCTGTCAACAATGAGTGACAAACGGCGCAACAGGCATTGTCTAGTAGATACATTTCTAATTCATATGTATGGGGGCAGAAGGCAGCTGTAATTTGAATTAGGTGCGATCCACATGCCGGACATGCACATGTGGGGATGCCACGAAAATTACCAATTTCAACACTTGATGCAGAGGCCGAAGATTTCCGCAGTGTGTCCCACTTCGCGAAAACCGTGTTCTTCAGCCATAACCTTGGCCCATTTTTCAATTGCTCCCCCTTCAATCTCGACGGTATCGCCGCAACCTTTACAGACTAAGTGATGATGATGTGCTTCGCCGCAGAGACGGTAGATAGCTTCTCCATCTTCACGGCGCAATACATCAACAATCTTGTCGTTGACCAAACTCTGTAGAGCGCGATAGACAGTCGTAAGGCCAATACTCTCGCCCTCTCGCTGCATTAGGCGATACACCTCTTGAGCGCTAGCAAAACCGCCAGCGCGTTCTAGTGTGCTTAAAACACGAGGATTTGAGCGGGACATTATTCGGTGTGCTCTTCCTCATCATGGTGCTCATCTTCCTCATCATGGTGCTCTTCCTCATCATGGTGCTCTTCGTGAATTTCTGTGCCAGCGCCGTGGTTGTGAGCATCACCGCTGTGGAGATAGCTAACCAGACCCCACATGACAAGAACACCAAATATTGTTGCCAAGATAGTCAAACGAGATGAGTGACGTGAATGTGCTTCAGGCAAAATATGTGAAGTTGCTAGATAAATTACAATTCCAGCAAATCCAGCAAGATAGATTGCGATTAAGTTGTTACCTAGCGCAAGACTTGTACCAAGAGCAGCGCCACTCACACGTGCAATCGCATCGACTCCAAGTAGCCAGATTCCCTTCTTGCCCCATTTACCACTCTTGATTAGGAACGAGACAGTGTTAAGGCCGTCGCTAAATGCATGGACTAGAAGTGCGATGAAGACTGCGATTCCTAAATCTGAACTGACCTTGAATGCCACACCGAGTGCCAGGCCATCAAGGAATACATGGCCTCCCATCGCAAGGGCGCCGAGTGAACCCGCAACGCTTGATGAGTGTTTGTGATCATGTCCGTAATCTGACTCTGCTGGTTCGTGCGAGCCAAAGAGTTGCTCATAGAAGTGCAGCAAAAGAAAACCAGCAATGAGAGCCACTGAGACAGCAGGTGCACCCAAAAGTTCGCTCGAGCCCAACTCGAAAACTTCAGGAAGGAGATCAAAGGCGACCAACCCCAGAAGTAGACCTGCAGAAAGACCGAGTACTAAGTGCAGTCGATCCTTAGCTTTGATGGCGAGAAATCCGCCTGCGGTTGTAGCGAGAGCTGTGATTGCGGCAAGTGCTATGGCTATATTCATGGGCAGACCGTATCACAAATGAAAATGATTTTCATTACCGTTTGGACTCGCCCTAGGCTCAACCCATGATCGCAATCGCCAGATTTGAGGTTCCACTGGGCCAAGCTGGCCAGTTTGAGGCTCAGTTGAGCGTGGCTTTGGCAGCATTGGCTGCAGCCCCTGGCTATATCGATGGCGA
>JBILAM010000026.1:0-18676 GCA_044354225.1 Candidatus Planktophila sp. | reverse complement strand
GATGCGAGCCCTAGTTGTTCGACCTCATGATGTAAACGAGCTCATTTGAGTTTCATATCTTTCGCATCCATTTCAGTAATTGCACTCACGCGTATGCGCTTATGCGATGGGCAGAGTCTAGCGAATGAGGTGAGAAATCCCTATTTCACGCGGGAGTATCGGGGTGGATATCTATTCGCCAGCCGGTCAGTCGTGCGGCAAGACGGGCATTTTGTCCATCTTTACCGATGGCCAGTGATAGTTGGTAATCCGGAACAATGACTTTTGCTGACCGAGTTGATTCATCAACAATAGCCACACTCGTTACTTTGGCTGGAGCAAGTGCGTGAGCCACAAACTTAGCGGGATCTTCATCCCAATCGACAATATCAATCTTCTCGCCATGTAACTCATTCATCACAGCTTGCGAACGTGAACCCATCGGGCCAATTAATGAACCTTTCGATGAAACTCCGGCGCGATGCGAACGCACGGCAATCTTTGTGCGATGTCCGGCCTCTCGCGCTACCGCCATTATTTCGACGATGCGATCTTGTATCTCTGGAACTTCTAGTGCAAATAACTGTTTCACAAGTGCCGGGTGGCTTCTCGATAACATGATTTCTGGACCCTTGAGTCCTTGCTTTACTTCAACCACGAAACATTTAATGCGATCGCCGTGGTTAAAGAGTTCCCCAGGAACCTGCTCTTGTGGCGGAATCCGACCTTCTACTCGCCCAAGGTTGACGTTGATCATCTTGGGATCGCGCCCCTGTTGCACGATTCCGGAAATAACGTCGCCCACAGATGCGGTGAACTCTCCCACGATTTCAGCATCATTAGTGGCACGCATCTGTAGTTTAATTACTTGGCGAGCAGTGGAAGTCGCAGTGCGATCAAAACCTTCCACCTCGAGCACATTCTCAGCAACGCGCTCACCTAGTTCATTGAACTCGGGAACAAATATCGCAATCTCTCCAGTTTCGCGATCAAGTTGCACGCGCGCATATCGATTTGGCTCAAGTGTCTCAGAGTAGGCAGTGAGAACTCCAGCTTCAATTGCCTGAATCAATTGCTCCAGCGGCATACCTTTGGCATCGGTTAATTGCTTGAGCGCCGCAATGTCGACGCCCATTACTTGTCGCTCTCTTTACGATTAAATTCAATTTCAACTGTTGCGCGCTTAATATCAGCTAGCGCAAGCACAACTTCTTTTAATTCCTTCTTCTCAGTCACCGACAGAGTGAGCTCAGTTTCAGTATTGCCAGAGATCCGGCCAGTAATGACCTCACCATCAGTGCGCACAACTTTCAGTAAGCGATCTACGTTTTTCGCAAAGTGACGTGGCTTGGTCAGCGGGCGATCAACGCCAGGAGAAGTAACCTCCAGCGTAAATGGCGCTTCTCCCATAAAGGCGGCTTCATCGAGAAGTTCAGAGATAGCGCGTGAGACTGCCGTGACTTGATCCATATTTAGTGAACTCTGGCCATCAACGATGCAGGTAACGATGCGATGTTTGCCAGGTGAAACAAGGAGAACTTCTTCCAGGAAGAATCCTTGAGCTTGAACTGCTGGTGTAACCAGTTGAGCAATTTGATCTGTGATTGCCATTTCTAGCCCTTCATATTTAATTGTTCTTAAGTTGTGGGTACTGCCTTACTTGAACAGGTCAAATAATACCCTGACAATCAAGACAAAGGTAACCACGAGATAGAACTTGCGGACGAACTCAGAGCCCTTATTTATTGCCACATGCGAACCTAGAAAACCGCCCGCAAGATTGACAATACCCAGTGCTATTCCGACTTTCCACATAATGGAGGCGTTAAATCCAATCACCAAGATTGAGGCCAGGTTAGTTGCAACATTAACTACCTTTGCAATGGCAGATGCACCCACAAATGCGAATCCGAACCCAGCGACTAGAACAATCATCAGGAGAGTTCCAGTTCCTGGGCCAATGAGCCCATCATAGAAACCGATGATAAAACCAGCAGAGATTGCAATCTGCATCCGGCGGAGATGGGAATGTTTAAAGATCTCAATCTTTCCTAAATCTGGATGAATAAGGGTGTAGATAAACACTGCAACGAGCATTACGACGATGCCAGATTTCAATTGCGTTGTAGAAATCTGAGTAGCAAGTAAAGACCCTAGTCCCGACCCAATAAATGCCGGCATAACCATGGCAATGAGTAATTTCGGATCAGTCTTGATATTGCGCCGGTAATTCAGCGCTGCAGCCGATGTTCCCCATATCGCGCCAGCCTTACTCGTTCCAACGACTTCAATGACTTCTTTTTGTGGAAATGAAATTAACATCGCAGGTAATTGGATGAGTCCGCCGCCGCCAGCAATGGCATCAATGAATCCGGCAGAAAATCCTGCGCAGAGAATAAGCGTCAGAGTGAGCGCCGAGATATCTTCAAACATTAACTCAAGGTAAGTAGCAGAGCGGCGATGGAATCTACAGCTGATGCCACCGCGGTCTCTGATTTATCTCCCGTCTTGCGCACCCGAACTTCAACGTTTCCGTTTTCCAGCGCCTTGCCAACAACGACAATGACTGGAATTCCGATTAGTTCAGCATCTTTAAACTTAACCCCTGGGCTAGTGCCACGTCGATCATCTAACATCACAGAGATTCCGCGCAGCTCTAGCTCTGCGCCAATCTTCTCGGCAGTCTCGAAAATATTATCTTCCTTGCCTGTGGCAACGACGTGAACTTTGGCAGGTGCTACCTCTACCGGCCAGGAAAGTCCGATCTCGTCATAACTCTGTTCGGCAATAGCAGCCACAGCGCGTGAGACGCCAATGCCATATGAGCCCATGGTGACAACTTGTGATTTTCCATTCTGATCAAGCACAGTCAGATTAAGCGCCTGCGCATATTTACGACCTAACTGGAAGATATGACCAATTTCAATGGCACGATCAATTACAACTGGAGCTGCGCACTTAGGACATGCATCTCCTTGACGAATCTGCGCTGCTTCAACGTAATGATCCACGGTGAAATCACGACCATTCACCACATTTCGTGCATGCTTATCTTTGGCATTGGCACCTGTTACCCACGCGGTGCCAGGAGCAATGCGTGGATCGGCATAGACAGTGATGCCATTCTTCTTAGCATCCTGTGGTCCGATGTAACCCTTAACAAGTCCCTTAAACTTTGCAAAATCTGCCTCTTCAAATACTCGCAAGTCATTGACGCCAGCAAGATTTGCTTGCAAGCGCTTGAGATCAACTTCGCGGTCACCGGGCACAAGTACTGAAATCGCTTTCTCATCAGCCATCAGCATCACATTTTTCAGGGTCTTAGCCCCGTCATATCCCCCACCGAACTTGGCGTTGAGAAGTTCAACCAACGTGTCGATGGTGGGAGTGTTAGGTGAATCAAAGACTTCTTGCGCAGCAACACCAGATGCATCACTGGGTGCAATCACTGTTGTAACCGCTTCCACATTTGCGGCATAACCACATTTTTCACAGAGCACATAGGTATCTTCACCTGTCTCACATGGTGCTAAGAATTCCTCTGATGCCGAACCACCCATGGCACCTGATACCGCGCTGACAATGTTGTACTTAAGACGCAAACGATCAAAGGTTGCAATATAGGCAGCGCGATGGCGCAGATATGAATCAACCAATCCTTCATCGGTGAGGTCAAAAGAGTAAGAGTCTTTCATGACAAATTCGCGTCCGCGGATAATTCCAGAACGCGGACGAGCTTCATCGCGATACTTCGTCTGTATTTGATAGAGCGAGAGTGGCAAATCTTTATAAGAGGAGTACTCACCTTTAACCATCAGTGTGAACATCTCTTCGTGAGTGGGGCCTAGTAAGTAGTCAGCACCTTTTCGATCTTGCAGACGAAAGAGATCTGGCCCGTAATCAGTCCAGCGACCAGTCTGCTCATACGCATCTTTCGGCAAGAGCGCCGGGAAGTGAACTTCTTGAAAGCCAGCCTTATCCATCTCTTGGCGCACAATGTTTTCAATATTGCGAAGTGTGATGACACCTAGTGGAAGCCAGGAATAGACACCGGCAGCAATTCTGCGAATATATCCAGCGCGTACTAAGAGGCGGTGACTTGGAACTTCAGCATCAGCTGGGTCATCGCGAAGCGTGCGCAAGAAGAGAGTGGACATTCGCAACATAACGCGAACCCTACCGGAGGATTACGAAGTAGTGACGGAAGGTACTCCTGATGCAACGCCGGCGGCTTCCATCTCTTCGGCTAAGCGCATCGCTTCTTCAATCAGAGTTTCAACAATCTGTGCTTCCGGAACAGTCTTGATGACTTCACCCTTAACAAAGATCTGCCCTTTTCCATTTCCAGATGCGACACCAAGGTCTGCTTCGCGAGCTTCGCCAGGACCGTTGACGACGCAACCCATGACGGCAACGCGCAATGGAACTGTCATTCCTTGCAAACCTGCTTGCACTTTCTCAGCCAAGGTATAGACATCGACTTGAGCGCGACCACACGATGGGCAAGAAACAATTTCAAGTTTACGCTGACGCAAGTTCAGTGATTCCAGGATAGAAATTCCAACCTTCACTTCCTCCACAGGAGGAGCAGATAGTGAGACGCGAATAGTGTCGCCAATACCTTCGGCCAGCAAGATTCCAAAGGCAGTTGCCGACTTAATTGTTCCTTGAAAGATTGGACCGGCTTCTGTGACTCCGAGGTGCAGCGGGTAATCGCACTTAGCGGCAAGTATTCGATATGCGTTCACCATGGTGACTGGATCGTGATGCTTTACCGAAATCTTAATATCGCCAAAACCATGCTCTTCAAACAGTGATGCTTCCCAGAGCGCTGACTCAGCCAGGGCCTCAGGAGTTGCCTTGCCATATTTTGCAAGTAAGCGCGGATCTAGTGAACCAGCATTAACACCAATGCGAATTGGAATTCCAGCATCCCCTGCCGCCTTTGCAACTTCCTTGACCTTGTCATCGAATTGCTTGATATTGCCAGGGTTCACACGAACTGCAGCGCACCCAGCATCGATTGCGGCAAAGATATATTTTGGTTGAAAATGAATATCTGCAATCACTGGAATCTGTGATTTCTTAGCAATCTGTGCCAGTGCATCAGCATCATCTTGGGAAGGCACCGCAACTCGAACAATCTGGCAACCAGATGCGGTGAGTTCGGCAATCTGTTGCAGCGTTGAATTCACATCAGATGTGAGGGTGGTGCACATCGATTGGACGCTTACCTGTGATTGCGAACCAACCCCAACCGAGCCGACTTTAAGCTGACGCGTCTTGCGACGCGGGTGCAGCGTTGGCGGTGGAGCACTTGGAATTCCGAGATCAACCATGATGCGTATTCTGCCCTATCTCAAACAATCTTGCTCTTGCTGATGCGTGATGTGCGCTAGAAGTTGAGTGAAATTGGATTGATGATATCTGCCACAAGAAGTATCAACGTCAGCACGGCTAAGACGCCAAAGACCGCCATGGTAATTGGTGTCATGACATTGACATCGATTCCCGCTGGACGAGGCTTCTTACGAATACGTGCAAAGAGGGCGCGGACTTCATCGGCGATTGCAATGGCCATATGACCACCATCTAGTGGCAGAAATGGCAACAGATTAAAGAGACCAACGAAAATATTTAAGCTGGCAACGATAAGAATGAAGGTAGTTACCCGTTCATTGCTATTAAGTTTCTGAGAACTCACCGCATCGCCAGAGACTCGGGCGGCGCCAACAATTCCAACTAGCCCATCAGGATTGCGCTCTTCGCCCATAAATGTTTGGCGAATAAGTTGTGGCACCTTGGAAGGAAGAGCAAAGAGAGATTTCACTGATTCTTTAGTTAACGTGGCGGTGGCTTTAGCAGAGGCAGTTATCGCAGGGAAAAAGCTTTCACGTTTATTGCCAATCTGAGTGACCACACCCAGCACATATCGCTTCTGATCTTGCAAATACTGCGGTGTGGCACTCAGAGTAAGGATTTCACCTGCGCGATCGATAGTAAATCGCATCTCCTTGCCATCTGACTCGGCAATCTTGCGCGAATCAAGATACCAATCCTTAACCTTCTGGCCATCTACTTCAATGATTTTATCCCCAACACGAAAACCTGCTTCGGCGGCGGCAGAGTTAGGAGTGACTTGTGCAATATTTGAAAGAAGTGCGGTGTAACCAACTCCAAAGAAGATGGTAAAGATGAGCAGGAAGCCAATCAAGAAATGCGCGAACGAGCCTGCACCTAACACAATCAGCTTCTTACCTGATGATGCAGTAAAGAATGCTCGTGACTCTTCACCCGCCGGCATCCGATCGGTAGGCGTCATTCCTTCAATGCGACAGTAGCCGCCGGCCGGAATAGCTTTCACACCAAACTCGGTCTCACCTTTTCTAAAAGACCACAACTTGGTACCAAAACCTAGGAAGAATTCAGTTACCTTCATATTAAATTTCTTGGCAGTGAGGTAGTGCCCGAATTCGTGCACCATGACAGAGAGCAGCAGCGCAACTGCAAAAGCTAATATTCCAAGTGCCTTCATCGATGAGCTCCCTTCTTCACTAATTCACGGGATATCTGGCGAGCATCATCTTCTGCCGCACTGACATCTTCCAAATCGCGCAGAGTTTTAGCCGCTGTTGCCCGCAGATGGTCCACGCTCTGGCTGACAATCTTGAAAATGTCGGTAAATGAGATCTGCCCATCAATAAATGCCTGCACCGCAACCTCATTGGAAGCATTAAAAATTGCTGGGAGTCCTCCCCCAATTTCACCGCAGGTGCGAGCGAGTGCTATCGCTGGAAAACGACTTTCATCAATGGGAGTAAAGCTCCAGGTGTGAGAAGTGCTCCAATCAATCGGCTTCGTTGCACCAGGAACTCGATGCGGGTGATTTAGCGCAAATGAAATTGGCCCCTTCATATTTGGCGGTGATGCTTGGGCAATAGTTGACCCATCGACGAATTCGACCATGGAGTGCACCACAGATTGCGGGTGAATCACTGCCTCTATCTGTGCATACGGGATATCAAAGAGATAATGCGCCTCGATAATCTCTAACCCTTTATTCATCAGGGATGCTGAATTAATGGTCACAACCGGTCCCATGGTCCAGGTGGGATGGGCAAGTGCTTCTTGCAACGTCACAGTTGATAAATCGCTGCGATCACGAAATGGACCACCACTTGCGGTGAGAACTAACTTAGATATTTCAGATTTCTGCTCACCCATCAACGCCTGCCAGATAGCAGAGTGCTCGGAATCAACCGGGAGTATCTGATCCGCTTTAGCGTGTGCAATAACTAGATCTCCACCAGCAACAAGTGATTCCTTATTTGCCAGTGCCACGCGATTGCCCGCTTTCAGCGCGGCAAGTGTCGGCGCTAAACCGATAGAGCCGGTAATTGCATTGAGCACAACATCGCAGGTGATTGCCGCTATTTCAGCAGATGCATGGGGACCATCTACAACCTGCACTCCAGGTAGCCCTTGGCGAATAATCTCAGCATTCTTTGTGACACCCACAAGCTTGACGCCAAACTTCTTCGCCTGTTCAATAACTAGCTGCGGATGAGTTCCAGCTGAAGTAATAGCAACAACGGTAAAGAGCGCTGGATTAGCCTCAACTATCTCCAGCGCCTGAACGCCAATAGAGCCCGTTGATCCCAGGATGACAAGTTCGCGGGTCATGAAACTTTGCGTTTGCGTGTAACCAATTGTCCAATAATCACAATTGCAAGTGCCAGGAAGAACATGGCCGAACCAATGACATTAGCCTGTGCCGGAATTCCACGCGCTGCAGATGTGTAGATGAACTTTGGGAAAGTTGTCATCGTGCCAGAGTTGAAGTTGGTAATGATGAAGTCATCAAATGAAAGACTAAAAGCCAGCAGCGCTGCTGCTGCGATTCCTGGAGCCACCAATGGCAGAGTCACTCTGCGGAAAGTCTCACGTTCATTTGCATAGAGATCCATCGCAGCTTGTTCTAGTCGAGGATCCAAACTTGCGATGCGAGCTTTGACTGTGACCACAACAAATGACATACAGAAGAGAACATGGGCAATTACGGTCGGCCAGAAGCCTGGGTTGATTTGAAAGACCAGGAAGAGTGAGAGAAGTGAAGCTCCGAGCACAATCTCGGGGGTTGCCATCGGCAAGAAGATAAGTAGGTTCGTTGATGAACGACCCTTAAATTTATGGCGACCGATAGCAAAAGCAATCATGGTTCCGAGGATTGTGGAGAAGATTGTGGCAAGTAAACCAATCTTGATTGAGTTTCCTAGCGCAGTACATACTTCAGGTGCACCACACGGGTTCTGCCAATTTGCCCAGGTAAAGCCCTTCCAGATGAGATTGCTCTTGCCAGAGTCATTAAATGAGAATGCAAAGGTGTAGGCAACTGGAATAAATAGGTAGGTAAAGGCAACCACGGCATAGATACGAAGTAAGTTACGGCCAAACCAGCGAGAGAGAGTGTTCATACCAACTCCTCGGTTCCAGCTTTGCGGACATAGACGGTAACAAGAATCAAGATTGAGATCATCAGCGTAAATGAGAGAGCTGAAGCGGTTGGGTAATCAACAATTTTAAAGTATCTGGACTCAATCACATTTCCCAGCATCTTTGTCTGCGGACTACCCAGAATTGCCGCATTCACATAATCACCTGCTGCCGGAATAAATGTCAGCAAAGTTCCAGCAACAACTCCCGGCATCGAAAGTGGCAGGGTCACCCGGCGAAAAGTAGTAAAGCCATTGGCATAGAGATCACCTGATGCTTCAAGGGTGCGCGGGTCGATGCGATCAATTGATGCATAGAGCGGCAGAGTCATAAAGGGTAAGAAGTTATAGGTCATACCCATCACCACCGCAAAGGCGCTGGAGGTAAGAGTCGTGCTCTCAGAGATTATCTGCAGCGATCGAAGAGTGGGAACTACAAAACCTTCTTCACCAAGAATTTGTTTCCAAGCAATGGTGCGAAGTAGGAAGGAGGTAAAGAATGGCGCAATCACGAGTACCAGCATCACATTCTTAAATCTTCCACCCTTAAATGCAATGGTGTAGGCAAGTGGATAAGCAATTGCTAGCGCAAGCACGGTAGCAATGAGTGCATAGAGAAAGGAGCGACCAAATTGCTCTCTATTTTCCACAAAAGCATCGAAGTAATTAGCAAATCGCCAGGTCTGTTCGTACTCACCTGTATCTCCCCCACCGACAGGAGTCTGAGTAGAAGTTTGAGCAAGGTTAAATAGGGGAAGTAAGAAGAAGATGAAGAGGAACCCCATCCCCGGAATTAACAGGAGATACGGGGTGCTGATCTTTTTCATTCTTCCTCTAAATCCTCATCAGGATTTACTTCAGTACCAGCTTCGGCATCATCATCACCGCGAAGTGCAAAGGTAAAGACAGGCTCCCATGAGATGTTCACGCTCTCGCCCACACTAAATGGCGCAACGCCATCATCGTTTTGTTCAAAGACCATCAGCTCTTGTCCCCACGGCATCAGAACTTGATACTGGGTAGAGACACCAATATAGGAGACATCTTCAATCTTGCCACCGGTGAGAATATTTCCTGAAGTTGAAGTCTCTAGCCGAGAGATACGAAACTTCTCTGGTCTGATTCCGGCCAAGATTGAGTTATCAACTGCATGTGAGCGATCTTTCTGCAGGGAAATCTTCTGCCCAAAGAGATCAACAATTTGATTCGCTCCATCAGAGCCAGTGATACTTCCCTTAATCAGGTTTGACTGGCCAAGGAAGTTAGCCACAAATGCAGTCTTGGGATTGTCATAGAGTTCTGCCGGAGAACCCATCTGCTCAATTTCGCCCTCGTTCATCACCGCGATGGTGTCAGCCATGGTCATAGCTTCTTCCTGATCGTGGGTAACGTGGACGAAGGTAATTCCAACTTCCTTCTGAATCCACTTGAGTTCAATCTGCATCTGACGACGGAGCTTTAGATCAAGTGCGCCTAGTGGTTCATCAAGGAGAAGTAGCGCGGGACGGTTAACAATGGCGCGAGCAAGTGCGATGCGCTGTTGTTGTCCGCCAGATAGTTGAGTTGGCTTGCGTTGGGCCAAATGTGGAAGTTCCACCAGGTCTAACGCCTTATTGACCGCATCATCAACATCCTTAATACCGCGCCGGCGTAGGCCGAAGGCAATGTTTTCAAAGATGGTTAGGTGCGGAAAAAGAGCGTAGTTCTGAAAGACGGTATTAATTGGTCGTTGATACGGCTTGGTATATGTAATGTCAGTAGTACCCAAAGAGATAGTTCCTTGCGTAGGCTCTTCCAGCCCCGCAATCATTCGAAGAGTTGTTGTCTTTCCACACCCGGATGGACCAAGGAGTGCAAAGAAAGAGCCCTTCGGAATGATCAAGGACAAATCATTAACGGCCGTGAAGTCGCCGTAACTCTTTGTTAGGTGGGAAAGCCCTAGATCTCCTCGTGCAGAACTTGCCGTATCTGACACTTAGTTGCCGGCAGCCTTCTGGAAAGCTTCAGTCCATGTTGTCTCTTCAGTTGGAGTAAGAGCACGGAATACAGAGAGGTTGGCCATTGTCTTTTCGGTTGGGAAGATGAACTCACTGGATGCTAGATCTGGATCAATTTTTTCCATCTCAGCTTGTGCGCCCTTCACCGGACAGAAGTAATTCACATATGCCGCAACTTCTGCAGCAACCGCTGGCTCGTAATAGTAATTAATGAGCTTTTCAGCGTTTGCCTTAGCTTCAGCCGATGCTGTTGATGGAATCAACATATTATCGCCAGAGATAGTTCCGCCTGACTCTGGGATGGCAAAGTCAAACTTTCCTTCATTCTCTGACTTCAAGATAAACATATCGCCAGACCAGCCAATAACAGCAGTTGCATCTCCTGATGTGAGATCTTCGGCGTATTCGTTGCCCTTAACTCCGCGGATCCAACCATCGGCAATCTTCTGAGCTAGGAAGTCAACGCCATTCATAAATTGAGCTTCGGTCACTGTCTGTAAGTTGACACCTTGTGCCATCAAGATAATTCCGATGGTGTCGCGCATTTCAGAGAGAACCACAATCTTTCCCTTATTAGCTGGTGAGAAGAGATCATCGAGGGTGCGAATTCCCTTTGGATTCTTCTCTGTGTTCCAACCAAAACCACCCATAATGCCTTGCCAGGTAAGTGAGTAATCGCGGTTTGCATCATAGGAAGGTGCGGCAAGTGTGTCCACGATATTGCTCTTATTTGGAATATTGGCGGAATCAAACTTCTGTGCATAGCCCAGACGAATCCAGCGCCCTGCCATCCAATCTGTTGGGCAGACTAGGTCATACCCAATATCTTTCTTTAACTTAAGCTGTGCTTGAACTTTTCCAAAGAACTCATCGTTATCGTTGTAATCTTCCAGATACTTAACATCAATGCCGCTCTCTTTAACAAAGGCCTGCAGCGTTGGATAGTTCTTACCTGAGTCATCAACATCAAGGTAGAGCGGCCAGTTGCCCCAACGAATAGCGTTCTCAGATGAACCGCCACCTGAACCACATGCGGCGAGCGCACTTGCACCAGCTACTGCGCCAGCGCCAGCTAAAACAGCGCGACGTGAAACTTTGGAGTTGATAATTGAACGTGCTTCAGGAGAGATTGATTTTTTAGCCATGGTTAAGGCTCCTTTTGAATTGCCGGAATAAGGGACGGTTGAGCAGGGCCAATTATGTAACTCTTTGCCCCCTAGGCCAAATATAAATCGGTTAATTTCTGGTGATTTTCTCACCCGATTTATGCCCCAGATGCTTAAGCGTTGAGGTTGCTCATCACATGCTTGATGCGGGTGTAATCCTCAAATCCATAGCTGGAGAGATCCTTGCCATATCCGCTGCGCTTGAAACCACCATGTGGCATCTCGGCCACCAGTGGGATGTGGGTGTTTATCCACACACATCCAAAGTCAAAGGCTTTAGCCATCCGCATTGCTCGCCCGTGGTCTTTGGTCCAGACCGAAGATGCCAGGCCGTAATCCACACCATTGGCCATCGCCACCGCTTCGGCTTCATCGGCAAACTTCTGAATGGTAATCACTGGCCCAAAGATTTCAGATTGAATCAACTCATCACTCTGCTTCAAATCAGCGATGACGGTAGGTGCGATGAAGTAGCCAGCTAAATTAGTCGGTGCTCCCCCGGCCACGACTTTGGCATGTGATGGAACGCGAGCGATAAAGCCACTGACTCGATCGAATTGGTTCTTGTTATTAACCGGACCCACCAAGACATCCTCACTTGGCATACCCATAGCTATCTGATTGGTTGCTTGATCAGCTAATAACTTCACCATCTCCTCATAAACCCCTGCTTGCACAAGCACGCGAGTAGCCGCGGTGCAATCTTGTCCAGCGTTAAAGAAACCTGCAATCGCAATTCCTTCAGCAGCAGCTGCTAAATCGGCATCGTTAAAGACAACAACGGGAGCTTTGCCACCGAGTTCTAGGTGAACGCGCTTAAGTGACTTGGCCGCCCCTGCTGCAACTTCCATACCTGCCCGCACTGAACCGGTAATAGAGACCATGGCAGGAGTTGCGTGATCAACTAATAGAGAACCCGTTTCGCGCTCTCCGGTGACAACGTTTATAACGCCATCAGGTAGAAACTCGCTCATGATTTGTGCCATAAATACGGTGGAGGCCGGTGTGGTATCACTTGGCTTTAAAACAACGGTATTTCCAGCAGCAATAGCTGGCGCCCATTTCCAGACCGCCATCATCATTGGGTAATTCCATGGCGTTACCTGTGCACACACTCCTACTGGCTCACGGCGAATAAAAGAGGTCATCCCCTTCATATATTCACCGGCTGATTTACCTTCCAAATTACGAGCAGCGCCAGCAAAGAAACGAATTTGATCCACCATCGGTGGAACTTCTTCCGATGCGGTAAGCCCCACTGGCTTTCCACAGTTCTCAGATTCAATTGCTACGAATTCATCTGCTCTAGATTCAATGGCATCGGCAATCTTTAGCAGCGCCTTCTGGCGCTCAGAGGGTGTGGAATCACGCCAATCAGTAAAAGCGCCACTTGCCGCCTTCATCGCCTTATCAATATCTGCGGCATTGGACTTCGGTGCGGTGGCAAAGGGCTGGGCAGTTGCCGGGTTAATCAGGGTTGTAACTTCACCGGATGCGCTATCAACTGATTTTCCATTGATGAAATTCTGTAGCTTCTTCACTTCTTATGCCTGACCCTTCGTTGCCCTAACCATCTGATCACCATGATCATATGGATGCTTGGTATATGCCTCTAGCCATCTGGCCACAGTGAATTTACCTGATTCACTGTGCTCGCCAAACTTTTCTAGATCACTTTCCGTTAAGCGCTTAACTAAATCTAGTGAACTTGCCCGCACCGCGGCATAGACCGCAATTGCATTCGCAACCGGTGCATCTACGTAACCAAGCTTTGCCTCATTAGCCCATGCCGATTCGTCATAACCTTGAATGATTGAACCTTCTGGCTCTGCAATGAGCCTGCGCAGGCGCGCATATGACTGCGCTTCCGAATCTGCCATGTGATGAATACATTGACGAGCAGACCATTCGTTTTCTGCATGGATATCTAATAGATCTGCAGTGATGCCACGAGCTAAATTAAGAAAATATTGACTCGCTGATTCATAGGCGGCAGCCGCTTCTTTCATATCCATATCGGGATACTAGTTAAATCTTCTCCTTCTCGCTAGCGGCCAACTGACCGCAAGCTCCGTCAATTTCTCGGCCACGAGTATCTCTAACCGTTACCGGAACACCGTATGACTCAAGAATTCGCACAAATTCAGCTTCATCTTCCCGCCGCGAAGCGGTCCACTTAGAGCCAGGTGTTGGATTGAGCGGAATCAAATTCACGTGAGCATTGCGATTCTTTAGCAATCTTCCCAATAAATCTGAACGCCAAGATTGATCGTTGATATCGCGAATAAGTGCGTACTCAATCGAGTAGCGGCGGCCCGTCTTCTTCTCATAGGCATCTGCTGCAGCTAGTACTTCGCGAACATTAAATCGGTTGTTAATTGGCACCAGTGAATCACGCAGTTCATCATCTGGTGTGTGAAGTGAGACAGCTAAGGTGCAGTTGATTCCTTCATCCATCAGCTTTTCAATTCCTGGAACCAGACCAACGGTTGAGACAACTACTGAGCGAGCGGAGATTCCAAGGCCATCAGGGTTTGCATCTGTGATGTTACGTAGTGTGCGCACCACTGCGTTGTAGTTAGCAAGTGGTTCACCCATTCCCATAAAGACAATGTTAGAAAGACGAGTTGGACCACCTGGCATCTCACCACTGGCACACTCACGGGCTGCAGCAACGATTTGATCTGTGATTTCTGCCGCCGATAAGTTTCGTGTGAGGCCAGCTTGGCCGGTTGCGCAGAATGGACAGTTCATTCCGCACCCTGCTTGGGATGAAATACAGACTGTTGTGCGATCGGTGTAGCGCATCAAAACAGATTCAACGAGCACTCCATCATGTAATTTCCATAAGTCTTTGCGGGTCATACCGCCATCTGTTGTGCGAGTAGTAACAAGCTCAATCATCGTGGGGGTCAGCGCATCGGCAATCACTTGTCGTTCCGCTGCCGGGATATCAGTCCAGTCTTCAGGACTGTTCGATAAATGTGTGAAGTAGTGAGTTGCTACCTGAGCTGCGCGAAATGGTTGGAAACCAAGTTCCTTCGCCCATGCTTTTCTATCAGCGGGTGCGAAATCTGCCAGATGTTTAGGCGCCTTCTTGCGCTGCACTGGTTCATCAAAGACTAATTTCAACTCTGAGTTAGTTGTCATAAGAGCCCGGAATCTTGCGCGCGGCGCACAATTTCAAGTGCGAGCCACAAGGCCGGTGCGGCAAAGAGAACTGAATCAAGGCGATCCATTACTCCACCATGTCCTGGCAAGAGCGTGCCCATATCTTTGATTGCCACATCACGCTTCAGTGCAGATTCAATGAGGTCACCTGCGGTTGCAGTAAAGACAGTCAGCAGACCAGCTAGTGCGCCTAACCACCAATCAGAGCCCATGATGTAGTGAAAAGCTAGTGAGCCACCAAGGACGGTGAAGATCAGTGAACCGATAGAGCCTTCAATAGTTTTCTTGGGGCTGATCTTTGGTGCAAGCGGATGCTTACCTAGTAGAACACCAGTTAAGTATGCGAAGGTGTCATTGCATGAAACCAGAATTACAAAGGTCATTACTCGTTCTAAGCCATTTGAAGGTCGGGCGAGCAGAATTAGAAAACCTGCCAGAAATGGTAGATAGATCAGCGCGAGTGCGGAAGCCGATGCAGTCTTGACGAAGTTTTCAGTTCCACGCGGCAAAAGAAGAACAAGTAGTGCCGGAAAGGAGATTGCGGTAGCAACAGCTAAGCCAGAGACTCCCCCAAGCCAGGTTGAAGCACAAAGTGCAATGGAGGCGGTAGTTAGCGACCAGAGTGGAATGTGAATATCAACTGCCGTAAAGGCGCGATTGATCTCACGGATTCCTAGTACGACGGCGAAGGTAACTAGAACTGCAAATAGAACTCGGTAGGTAGAAAGTGATAACCAGACCAGGAGCAGAATTCCTAGGCTGACCAGGATGGAGGGTAGAAGTTTTCGACCAGCGCGCTTATTAATAGCCTCGTTAATCGAATGTAAATCAGACACGGTAAGTGAACCTCAAGGAAGTCTTAGACTTCTAGAAGCTCAGCCTCCTTATGCTTGAGCAGATCATCAATTTTAGCAACGTGATCTGAAGTGATTTTCTCTAACTCTTTCTCACCTCGGCTCAAATCATCTTTACCGATATCGCCATCTTTCTCTAACTTCTCCATTAATTCTTTGGCGGTGCGGCGGATATTACGTACTGAAATCTTTGAATCTTCCGCCTTGGTCTTTGCCACCTTGATGTAATCCTTGCGTCGCTCCTCGGTCAGCTGCGGGAAGCTAACCCGAATAACTGCCCCATCGGAAGCTGGGTTGACGCCCAAATCTGATTCCCGGATAGCTTTTTCAATAGCTGCACTTGCTCCCTTATCAAAGGGAGAGATGATTGCCATCCTTGATTCCGGAATCTGAATGGAAGCTAGTTGTGAAAGTGGAGTGTAGGTGCCGTAGTAATCGACCATGATCTTGTTAAACATGGCAGGGTGAGCGCGGCCGGTGCGAATAGCGCCGAAGTCATCTTTGGCAACTTCGACAGCCTTATTCATCTTCTCTGTCGCTTCGGAAAGTGCGCTGGTTACATCTGCCATGGTCTGTGCTCCTTATGTATCTCTCGTTCTAAGAAACGAGAGTTCCAATCTTTTCACCACGTACTGCGCGGCCAATATTTCCATTGGTCATCAAGTCAAAGACAACGATAGGTAGGTGGTTCTCACGACATAAGCTAAAAGCTGCAGCATCGGCTACTGCCAGTGACTTCTGCAAGACCTCGTCATATGAAATAGTGTCAAACATCTTTGCGTTCTTATCTTTACGTGGATCTGCGTTATAAACGCCATCGACGCCAGATTTAGCGAGCAAGAGCGCACCGGCTCCGATTTCAAGTGCGCGCTGAGCGGCAACGGTATCTGTTGTAAAGAACGGCATTCCGGCACCTGCACCAAAGATCACTACTCGACCCTTTTCTAGGTGGCGAATAGCTCGGCGTGGAACATATGGCTCGGCAACTTGACCCATCGCAATCGCTGTTTGCACGCGAGTATCAACGCCCTCTTTTTCCAGGAAGTCTTGGAGTGCTAAACAGTTCATTACTGTTCCGAGCATTCCCATGTAGTCAGCGCGAGAGCGCTCCATGCCACGTTCTGATAGTTCAGCCCCACGGAAGAAGTTACCGCCACCGACAACAATGGCTACTTGAATTCCGCTGCGAACAACGTCGGCAATCTGTTTTGCCACATCTGCTAAGACATCGGGATCAACACCGATGCCCTTTGAGCCTCCGAAAACTTCTCCAGAAAGCTTAAGGAGCACCCGCTGATACGTTCCTCTTGTACCTGGCATTGGTGCTCCTCCCGCTCTACTTCGTTTTAAATCCTTGGGATTTAGTTTACTGACCTACGCGGAAACGGTGGAATGCCTTGACGGCGGTTCCTGCCTCATCGAGGATCTGCTTCACAGTCTTCTTGGCATCCTTAGCGAAAGCCTGCTCGATAAGTGAAACTTCCTTCACAAATCCGGTGACGCGACCTTCGATAATCTTTGAAAGTGAAGCCTCAGGCTTACCTTCTGCGCGAGCTGTCTCCTCAGCTAGTCGACGCTCAGTTTCAATGAGGTCAGCTGGAACATCTTCGCGATTAACAAAACGTGGCGCAAATGCTGCGATGTGCTGTGCCACATCTTTACCAACTTCTGCTGCTTCCTTCACAAGTGAGACTAGAACGCCAACCTGTGGTGGCAAATCTGGACTTGTCTTGTGAAGATAAAGTCCAACTGGACCTTGAATTACGGCAACGTTGCGAATTTCAATTTTCTCGCCCAGCGTTGCATTTCCTTCATCAATCACAGACTGAACGGTCTTGCCGTTAGCCATGGTTGAGGCAAGGAATGCTGCAACATCTGCTGACTTAGCAGAAAGTAGGTGCTCGATCATTTCATCGCCAAGTGCGATGAAACGCTCGCCCTTTGCCACGAAGTCTGTCTCGCAGTTCAGTTCTAGCATGACACCAACGTCACCTGAAACCTTTGCCACGACCAAACCATTTGAGGTTAAACGACCTTCGCGCTTAGTAACGCCCTTTTGTCCCTTAACTCGAATGATTTCAACAGCCTTGTCATAGTCACCGTCTGCTTCATCAAGTGCCTTCTTGCAATCGAGCATTCCTGCTGCAGTTGCTTCCCGAAGACGCTTTACATCATTTGCTGAATAGTTAGCCAATTTACTTATGCCTCCACTGGTGCATCGGTTGCTGATGCTTGCAGGATCTCTGTTTCAAGAGCTTCTGCCGCTGCAGCCTCTGCTGTTGCAACTGGAGCTGGCGCAGCTGCTGTGCGAGCCTTTAGGCCCTCAACAATTGCATCAGTGATGACGCGAGTAAGTAGCTCGATTGAGCGAATAGCATCATCGTTACCTGGGATCTTGAAATCAACTTCATCTGGATCGCAGTTGGTATCGAGGATCGCAATAACTGGAATGCCAAGCTTCTTAGCTTCAGCTACTGCCAGGTGCTCCTTCTTGGTATCGACAACCCAAATTGCTGATGGCAACTTGGTCATGTGACGAATACCGTCGAGGTTCTTAAATAGTTTTTCGCGCTCACGGCGAAGCACAAGGAGTTCTTTCTTGGTGAGCAAGAGGTCATTTGCTGTCTCAAGAGCTTCTAGCTCTTTCAGGCGCTGAATACGCTTATAGACAGTTGGGAAGTTGGTGAGCATTCCACCTAACCAGCGCTCTGTAACAGTTGGCATGCCAACGCGAGCTGCTTGATCGATGATTGGCTTGTGAGCCTGCTTCTTTGTTCCTACGAATAGGACGTGGCCACCCTTAGCAACAGTGTCCTTAACGAAAGCATAAGCTGAGTCGATAAGTGCAAGTGATTGCTGGATGTCGATGATGTAGATGCCATTGCGTTCGGTGAAGATAAAACGCTTCATCTTTGGATTCCAACGACGAGTCTGGTGTCCGAAGTGGACTCCGCTGTCGAGGAGTTCGCGCATTGTTACAACTGCCATGACGGCACGCTCCTTCTTAGGTTTTTGTG
>JBILAM010000057.1:0-5790 GCA_044354225.1 Candidatus Planktophila sp. | reverse complement strand
GTGCATCTACCTCTGTTGGACGGATGTATTTCTTATCTGTCTCAACATGGTCAGCCCAATTAAGTCCTGCACGTGAAAAAGCAGCCTCAGCAAAATCTTTCACGGTAGCTCCAACGCCAGTTGCAACAACATAATCAGAAGGCTTATCTTCTTGCAGCATCAGCCACATTGATTCGACATACTCTTTCGCATAACCCCAATCGCGCACGGCAGTGAGGTTTCCAAGAAATAGCTTCTCTTGCTTTCCAGCTTTAATAGCAGCAACAGCACGTGTAATTTTACGAGTCACGAAAGTTTCGCCGCGGCGCGGAGATTCGTGGTTAAAGAGAATTCCATTTGTTGCATGAAGCCCATAACCATCCCGGTAATTGACTGTGCACCAGTAAGCCATCAGCTTTGCCGCCGCATATGGTGATTGCGGACGGAAAACAGAATCTTCATTCTGTGGTGGTGGAGTTGAACCAAAGAGTTCAGAAGTTGATGCTTGGTAGAAGCGAATATCTAGATCAGCAGAACGAATTGCCTCAAGTAATCCAACTGCGCCGACCGCATCTACCTGGCCGGTGTATTGCGGCATAGTAAATGAAACTTGAACGTGTGATTGCGCACCTAAGTTATAAACCTCAGTTGGTTTAATTTCGCGGATGAGGTTTGTGAGTCCGACGCCGTCAATGAGATCGCCATAATGCAGAAATAGCTTTGGGTTCTTCTCGTGTGGGTCTTGGTAAATGTGATCGATACGTGAGGTATTAAATGTAGAGGAACGGCGAATAAGGCCGTGTACTTCATAACCCTTAGCTAACAAGAACTCTGCGAGGTAAGAACCATCTTGTCCGGTGACACCGGTAATTAATGCAACTTTTCTACTCATCGTCGCGCTTCTCCCTTTGCAGTTGCATCTTTATACCAAGCGATAGTTGATGCGATTCCATCGCGTAAGGAAATCTGTGGAGCCCAACCTAGCGATTTCGCCTTCGAAACATCAAGAACCTTGCGAGGCGTGCCATCGGGTTTTGTCGCATCCCAGGCGATTTCACCGGTAAAGCCCGCTAATTGCGCAACAAGTTCAGCCAACTCTTTAATGGTGAGGTCTTCACCTGTTCCGATATTGAGATGCTCCTTTGAATCATAAACATCCCCCAGCAGCACAACTGCAGAAGCTAAATCATCGACATGCAAGAACTCGCGTTTAGGTGAACCCGTGCCCCACAAAGTTTCGGTAGCAACACCATTCTGCGCTGCTTCCACAAAGCGGCGAATAAAGGCTGGCAGTACATGTGATCCTTGTAATTCGAAATTATCACGTGGGCCATAGAGATTTGTGGGCATCAATGAGATCCAGGTACGGCCATACTCTTTACGGAAAGATTTTATAAGTTCAATTCCAGCAATCTTTGCAATTGCATAGGCAGAGTTAGTCTCTTCTAGTGGACCAGTAAGTAGGTACTCCTCTTTGATTGGTTGCGGGCAATTGCGCGGATAGATGCAGCTAGAACCAAGAAAAATAAACTTCGCTACATCTGCTGCGTGCGCCGCCTCCATCAAGTTACTTTGAATCCGCACATTATCGGAGAGGAATTCAACGGGATAAGCGCTATTTGCACCGATGCCACCTACCTTGGCTGCAGCATCAACAACCAGTTTGGGCTTAACAGATTTTAAGAACGCTGTCGTGGCATCGCGATCAAGCAGGTCTACAACTTTTCGGTTGACTGCAATCACTTCTGCGCCAGTGGCCTGATAGGCCCGCACAATTGCAGAGCCTGCAAGGCCAGTACCGCCTGCGACCACGATTGTCATGGTTGCAGTCTAGTTCTGCCTCCAGCGTTTTTTTACTTTTGGGTGAATTCAGCAGCAAGTAACTCTGCGATTTGTGCAGTATTTAACGCTGCACCCTTGCGCAAATTATCGCCACATACAAAGAGGTCGATTGACTTTGGGTTATCCAAAGACTGACGGACGCGACCAACCCAGGTTGGATCAGTTCCCACTACATCGGCAGGTGTTGGAAATTGCATCTTCTCTGGATTGTCATAGAGGAATACTCCCTCAGCCTTTTTCAGCGCCGATTGAGCTGCTTTACGTGTGACAACCTTTGAAAATGTTGCATGAACTGTTAGTGAGTGGGTTGTTATGACAGGAACACGCACGCAGGTTGCCGCCACCTTAAGTTTTGGCATACCAAGAATCTTTCGAGACTCGTTGCGAACTTTAAGTTCCTCCGATGAATATCCAGCTTCTTTAAGCGAACCGGCCCATGGAACAACGTTCATGGCAAGTGGTGCTGGGAATGGTCCTAAATCTGTAATGGCACCGCGCAAGTCTTCGGTGACTGATCCAAGATTCTTACCAGCAACTTTTGAAATCTGATCGTGTAGTGCATCGATTCCAGGTTGGCCAGCACCTGATGCTGCCTGATAAGAAGAGACAACGAGTTCTTTCAAACCAAATTTCTTATCAAGTGCGCCCATAGCAACAATCATGGAAAGTGTTGTGCAATTTGGGTTAGAGATAATTCCCTTTGGTCGCTTCTTAATATCCTTTGGATTTACTTCTGGGACCACTAGCGGAACATTTTTATCCATGCGAAATGCCCCGGAGTTATCAACGACAACAGCGCCACGATTTGATGCAATCGGTGCCCACTGCTCCGAGATTTCATCTGGAACATCGAACATAGCAATATCAATTCCGTCGAATGCCTCTGGTGAGAGAGCAACTACAGTGAGTTCTTCACCGCGACACATCAATTTCTTGCCTGCACTGCGAGCAGATGCAATCAGACGAATTTCGCCATAAACATTTTTACGCTTACTCAAGATATCGAGCATCACTGTGCCGACCGCACCTGTTGCTCCCACTACCGCTAGTGAAGGAAGCTTCTTTGCACTCTTTGATTTCTTGGGTGTCATCGACCTGTTCCCCCATACACAACTGCTTCAATCTGATCTGCATCAAGTCCAAATGCTGTGTGTGCAGCCTTTGCTGCGCGCTCAAGATCTGCCTGGCGAACGATGACAGAGATGCGAATTTCAGAGGTAGAAATCATCTCGATATTGACTCCAGCATCAGCCATTGCCGCAAAGAATGTTGCTGTCACACCTGGATGCGAACGCATTCCTGCGCCCACAAGTGAGAGTTTTCCGATTGTGTCATCGTAAATAATTGAGGCAAATCCGACTTCACCTTGAATGCGTTGCAGAACTGAGGTTGCCTTCTGTCCTTCAGTCTTTGAGACGGTAAAGGAAATATCTGTTAGGCCAGTAGCTGCGGCAGAAACATTCTGAACAATCATGTCAACGTTAATGTCGTTATCGGCAACGGCTTGGAAGATTCGGGCAGCAACGCCGGTGCGATCAGGCACACCCACGATTGTGACTTTAGCTTCTGACTTATCGTGCGCTACGCCAGAGATGATTGCTTGCTCCATGGTGCCTCCATCCGGATGGTTTTCAACCACCCATGTTCCTTCGTTAGGTGTAAATGATGATCGAACGTGAATCGGTAAATTAAATCGGCGGGCGTATTCAACGCAACGCAGGTGCAGAACTTTCGCGCCAGCTGCGGCAAGTTCTAGCATCTCTTCATATGTCACAGTTTTTAGTTTGCGCGCAGATGGAACTACTCGTGGATCTGCAGAGAAGACGCCATCGACATCTGTGTAGATTTCACAAACATCAGCCTCTAGCGCAGCAGCGAGTGCGACCGCAGTAGTATCGGAACCACCGCGACCAAGAGTTGTAATATCTTTTGTATCTTGCGAAATTCCTTGGAAGCCAGCAACAATTGCAATGGCTCCGCTATCGATTGCCTCACGAATACGACCTGGTGTCACATCAATGATGCGCGCCTTGCCATGAACTGAATCTGTAATCACACCAGCTTGAGATCCAGTAAAGGAGAGAGCTTCAAAGCCAAGATTATTAATTGCCATTGCAAGAACTGCCATGGAAATTCGCTCACCAGCTGTCAGCAACATATCTAGCTCGCGGCCCTGCGGAATAGGAGTAACCGCATTCGCCAATTCAATGAGTTCATCCGTGGTATCGCCCATGGCGCTGACCACTACAACAACCTGGTTGCCCGCCTTTTTAGTCGCCACAATGCGGGCGGCAACGCGCTTCATGCCCTCGGCATCGGCTACTGAGGAGCCACCAAATTTCTGAACAATCAGACCCATGGCTTAAGTGTGAAGGAGGGAAAAAGATGACGCCACCTAATTATCAAGAAATCTTACTATGTGAGATGCTACAGCGCCCAGATAATGAGATTAAAGGTTGGTACGGCCCTCAAATGCACGACCAAGCGTGACCTCATCTGCATATTCCAAATCTCCGCCCACGGGCAAACCGGAAGCAAGGCGCGAGACGTTGATGCCCATCGGCTTAATCAGGCGTGCCAGGTAGGTGGCGGTGGCTTCGCCTTCAAGGTTGGGATCTGTGGCCAAAATGATCTCAGTAATCGATGAATCAGAAAGTCGCTGCATTAATTCACGGATGCGCAGTTGGTCAGGACCGATTCCATCGATGGGGCTGATGGCCCCGCCAAGCACGTGATACTTGCCGCGGAATTCGCGAGTGCGCTCGATTGCAATGACATCTTTACTCTCTTCCACAACGCAAATCTTTGTTCCATCACGTCGGGGGTCGCGACAAATTCGGCACTCGATCTCTTCTGAAACATTGCCACACTGCGTGCAGAACTTAACGCGTTCTTTCACCGTGCGAACCGCCTCAACTAAGTTAGCTGCAACCTCTGAATCAGATTGCAAGATATGAAATGCAATGCGCTGGGCGCTCTTTGGTCCAATTCCTGGCAAGCGACCTAAGGCATCAATAAGGTCTTGAATCGCACCTTCATACATTCCGGTTGACATTATTCGTGGTTCGTTTCGCTAATGACAGTGGCACCAAGTTCGGAGGCAAGAAGGGCCGCACCCGATAGTTGTGTCTTATCTGTTGGAGCCTCTGAAGTTCTAACCGCACGCGATTCAGGAGTTGATGTGGTATCAATACTTGGATCGACAGTGACCTCAATCTTGCGGTCAAGGCCGACGACTTCAATAAATGCCTGGCGCAGAATCTCATCTGATTCACTGCGCACAAATGAATCACGTGCTCCTGAATTAACGATACCAATCGTGATGTTCTTTTCATCCACACCAAGAATCTGTGCGCTAGCTGATAACAGCGACCAGGTGAGGCGGCGCCTCTTCTTCACATTCTCAATCACATCTGGCCACAACCTTCGCAGTCCTGCCACATCAATGGAATCAATCTGTGCTTTGGCTGGCGCAGAAGTTTCCTTCGTAGCTTTACTTTCTTCACTCACAACTTCAGCTGCAGCAACTTCCTTCACAACTTTAGCTGGAGCATCACGCTTTGCTTCGGCTGTTGCCGTACTTACATAGTCAGCTGGATCAACGGCTCGAGGCTGTGGCGCAATGCTCTCAACGCGTTCCAGACGTTCAATGCGAGCAAGGAGTCCTGCCTCGCTGGCATCACCAATAGGTAGCAAGATGCGCCCGCAGATGAGTTCGAGAATAAGACGCGGCGCTGTCGCTCCACGCATTTGCGTAAGCCCTTCGGCTGCAATATCTGCCGCCCTTGAAAGGGAAGCTTGTCCGATGTTCTGCGCCTGCCCGCGCATACGTTCTAGTTGATCATCTGGAAGTTCACGCAAGATACTGTTGGCATTTGTTGCATCTAGTGCGTCAACAATCATGAGATCGCGCAGACGTTCGAGTAAATCTTGGGTGAAGCGACGTGGATCATGTCCTGATTCAATAAC
>JBILAM010000072.1:0-4212 GCA_044354225.1 Candidatus Planktophila sp. | reverse complement strand
CTCTTAGGCCATTGCCGCACTGATGATTCTATTTTTATCACATCACCTGATTTAATGGTTGAACGAAAAGTTGCATCGGCAACCATTAACGGCATTCCTAACGAAAGCGCCACAACAGATCCAGCAAGAATTGGAACTACAAGACTCGAGCCTGACTTGAGTGTAAAACTATTTTTTGTAGATTCTCGAGTATTAATCTCATAACCAATGATTAAGCCCGATAAAACCCAGCCCCATACTGCGAGACCAATCTGATTAATTGAAATTACTGACTGTGCTGTATAGGCAACCCAAGCCGCAATAACTGCTGTGAAACCTGGATTGAAGACTTTTTCGCGCTTAACAATTTTATATGCAGACTTAAGAACTAAAGCAATAATCAAAATGTAAAGAATCAATAAAACCAATCCACCGCTAGCGGATAAATCTAAAAATACATTGTGCGCCGAATCGGTTTGAACATCTGACCCAGGGCGCATGGCTGTGACTAAATCTCTTGAATTTCGGTACTCATCTCTGTATCCATCTGGGCCAACGCCGAATATTGGATTATCAGTTGTCATCTTCCAACCTGCTCGCCAAAAATCTCCACGAAAAGTAACTGACTCTTTATATAGAAAAGATTTCCATGGAGATTTCTGCAAGATATCTAAAACCACAGCAATAAATGAGATCGCTGCAAGAAATAAATACGGAATATTTAATTTAGATAATCGTGGATTATTTCGAATGTAAAGGTAGAGAAATACAAAGATACCGGCCATAAGGACTAAGAATCCTTGCTGAGACTTTGATTCATAAATATTCAAAACAGCAACAGGTAGAAAAATTAGCGACGTCCATCTAAATCGCTTGGTTTGAGCTGCGTCAAAGAAAATTACTAACGCGACTGCCGCACAAATTCCCATGAATGAAGCATGAAAGTTTGGGTTGCCAAATAAACCAAATACAGGACTATATGGATTAATCCAATCAAACGGATCGGCATCTGCAATTTGAATTAACCCATACAAACCGCAAGCCCAGCCACTCATAATTAGCAATTTGGAAGCAGTGACTAGATCTTGGTTACTACTCAATGCTGCTGGGAGGGCCATTAGTGCTATCAGGGCTACATAAGTGAGAGAGCCTGTTTGTCTACCTGTTACCCCAAACAAGCCTTCTGCTAAGTTGATTTTGGAAGCAAATAAAACAATTCCCAACCAAATAATAAAAAGCGTGCTGACTACCAGTAAGAATTTATGGTCCGATTTAATCAATCGACCGTAACTAACAATCAGTACTCCCAAAGAAACTAGGCCAATCACCAACAATGTGAGAAATCGCGGAACGTTTATTGGATCATAAGAAAAGAATGGGGTTACAGCAACGCTAGTAACAGCAGTGCCCACCAACAACGCCTTACTAATTTGCTGATTGAGTTTCACTCTCAAAGGTTACAGAAAATCCCTTCAGAAATGCCTAAAGGCGGCCCCCGAAGGGGCCGCCTTTAGTGTCTATCGAAGTTATTACTTCTTTAGAAGAGCCTTCTGAAGGGCTGCAATCTGCTTGTTGATTGATGCGATCAAGGAAACGATTGCCTTGAGAACATCAGCATTAGAAACACCAGTTGAACCTGTTGTTACCTTGTATGAAGCAGACACTGCAGAGTCAACCGTTGGGAATGACACAACTGCATTGTATGAACCATCTGTTAGGCCAGTAGATGTACCAACTGTAAATGTGAACTTAAGTTGACCATCTTTGTTTGGCTTACGGTTACCAGCTGATGAAGAAATTCCACCAACTTGAACCATCATTGGAGCTGAAATTGTTGCATCTGTTTCAGGGTAGGTACCTGTTTCAACAATCTGGTATGAGTTAGCTAGAGCACCAGTTGAATCTTTGAAGGTAACTGTAAGTGTTGCAAGTTCTCCCTGAACATATGAAGCCTTGTCAAATGAAGCTGAGTACTCATAAGCGTCGCCACCACAAGTTGCTGTGAATGGGTTTGACTTAACAACTGCACCATTTGGGTTAACAAGCTTGACTACTACTGTAGATGTACCAGCCTTAGCACAAGTAATGTTTCCGCCACCAACATATGCGCCATAAAGGCTTGCTAGTTCCGCATTAACAGTGCCACCTGCAGCATCAGCTACGGCTACCTTGTTAGAAGATGAGTCAAGTGAAATACCAGAGCTTGTGAAAGCTAGTGGATTTCCCGCAGCATCTTTAACTGTGTAGAGCCATGCTGTAGTTCCTTCTCCGCCATCAGTTGAAGTAGCACCAATCTTGTATGGGCTAACTGCTAGCGATGCAGGAGCACCAGTGATCTTTCCAGTCTTTGTTGCCATGAGAACACCGTTGTATGTAACTGTAACGGTACCTGACCAACCAGCACCAACAGTCTTTTGAGTAACTTTTACCCAAAGACCAGATGGATCTGTGTTAGTTACGCCAACATTTCCTGTTCCAGCAGCGGCAGGTGAGGCTGGTGTGCCAACAAGAGCACCTTCAGTTGCTGTAACAACAAGTGCGCCTGATCCTGAAGTCACGTCTTGATCATATGCATCTGCAAGAGTGATGTATAGGTAAAGTGCGTTTGTTGTATAGCTCGCTGTTGAGTTTGTTACATCTTCAGCCGCTGTTGGCTCATCTGAAGAACCATCAGATGCCCAGCGAACTGTGCTATTTGCAGCTGTAGCCACGCCTGCTGCGCTTGCGCCAGCAATTGTTACTGTAATTACATCTGCAGGTGTTGCAGCTGCGGCGCAAGTGTCCTCATCGTAAGTAGTTACGGTGAATGTTGAACCTGCTGCACCAGTTGGTGTGATTGAAATAGTATCGGAAGCACCGACGATAGAGCATGACTGGTCAGCAGCAATATTGCCAACAGTTGTAGAACTAGTGATTTTTGCACCAGCTGAAACTTTCGCAACTGTTGTATTTGCAGTTGTTCCAAGAACGAGTGTTCCTGTGGAGAGAAGTACTGCTGTACGAGTTGTGCCAGAACCTGCAAGTGCGCCAACGAGACCGACTGAACCGTCGGTTGTATTGACAGTTCCATCGGCAGCGTTAGCAGATGGAACAGCTACTACTGAAAGTAGTCCTGCACCAAGTGCTGATACTGCAACAAGCGCGATGCGCTTGCGTAGTGTCTTTGTAGACATGTTTTTCCTTTCGTTAGTCGAGATCGGGAATTTCCCGATTTCGGCTCGAAGATCTTTCGATCTTCTAATTCCGCTTCTTTTATGACGAACACGTGTAGCGCCATAACCGATGCGGAAATCTATTTAGTTGGTGCCCTCTTCTGCCTCTTGAATCATCGCCATGGTCTGAGCCATGACTGCAACTGATTCGAGCTGTGCGATAGAGATATTCATCTGGTCGTTGAACTCTTCAACTGTGATGCCAGATGATTTCTTTGATGAAACCTTTTGTGTTGGTGTGATCTCAACAGGAGATGCAGGTGTTACTGCTTCCTCGGTCACAGTTGTTGGAGTAGAGATTGCAAGATCATTAACCTGAACATTGCCTTCATTGCCAGTTAAAGAGTTAAAACCGAGGAATGCTGTGACAACGAGAAGGAGTGAGAGCGCAACCTTGGATGATTTCTGCGCGATCTCTGCTGCCTTCTTATAAGAGGTAGAGAGCATGTCGAGTGCAGTAAGACCGCGCTCTTCATCGATAACAAGTTCACTAAGAACGCGACGAAGCGATGCTCGTGCACGAGAGACTGTGTGACGAACAGCAGACTCTTTAATTCCAAGCTCTGATGCGATCTCGGATGTAGAACGGCCTTCCATCTCCCACATGACAAGCGCTGCGCGCTCTGCAGGGGATAACATTGCAAGTGCTTGACGAATAATTGCTGCATCTTCTGCAGCTGAGATGACTGATGAGTGATCGCCATCTACTTGCCAAGCAGCCTCAACTTCTGCAGTGGCATCATCTAGAACTACGAGGTTTGGACGACGTCCCTCTAAACGGAACAAATCAATGCAAAGATTTTCAATTGTGCGGTGTAAATATGAAAGCGCGTGATCTGTTGACTCTAGTTCTGGAGCAGCCAACATAAACTTGATTAACGCATCTTGTGTGATCTCTTCAGCCTTAGCGGAATCCTTGAGTACGCGATTAGCGTGGGCAAGAAGCTCTGAACGGTGCTCTGTGTAGAAAGCACCGAGCTCGGCAACGGTCCACACACGTGGTCCTTGCACTTGAGCCTTC
>JBILAM010000001.1:0-66317 GCA_044354225.1 Candidatus Planktophila sp. | reverse complement strand
TGTTCCTTCTTCGTTATCACTAAGAATATAAATCATCGGAAGTTCACACTCTGGTTCTCGCACATCTATAATGCGCTTCACGTAATAAATTCCGGGTTGTTCTTCTCGTTCAATAACAACGACATCGCCCACAGCGAGAGAGCTCTGTAGGCGATGTAATAGCTTCGCAAGAAGATTGCGAGCCACCGAATAATCTGCCCACCGCGCCATCAGCCAGTCACCGTCGTTATAAGTGGGGGCCATCGAGTTTCCCTCAACCCGAACGCTCGCGTACTTAGCCATGGCGGTCATCCTAGGATGCACCAACTCTTGCAGTGGAGTACCCTGCCGCACATGAGAAACTTTCTTACACCTAAAGTCACTGTTCACGCACACTGCGATCTCCCATGCGGCGTTTACGATCCAGCACAAGCAAAGATTGAGGCACTCTCAGTAAAAGCTTGCATGGAAAAGTACGCAGCAAATACAGATGCAGATTTCCGTTCACGTTCTGTTGCAATTAAGGAAGAACGTTCACATCAAGTTAAAGAGCACCTATGGGTACTCTGGACTGATTACTTCAAGGCTCCACATTTCGAGGCTTACCCACAGTTGCACTCACTCTTTAATGATGCGACAAAGCTTGCAGGCGCTGCAGGAACTAAGGGAACTCAAGATGTAAAGGTTGCAGATCAACTCATTGCAAAGATTGATGAGATTGCTGAAATCTTCTGGGCAACTAAGAAGGCTTAAACCCTGACCTAAATTTCACTCATTAATGAGTGATTGAGCGGCAGTTCGAGCGAGGAAAGATAATCGCTCAACTGTCGCTCTTTTAATTTGCGCTTGAGCTAAATGTCGCTCGCCATCATAAACATCGCAGGTAAATGTGAGTTGGCGTCCATCGATTTCAATGAGCCGTGAATTAGCACGGATCTCAGCGCCGGCAGTTGCAGAGCCGACAATCTCAAGAGATGAATGTGTAAGAAATGTTGTTTCACCAGAATCTAGATATTCCGAGAGCGATGCCACGCACGCATTCTCCATCAGAGTTAAGTAATGAGATGGTGCAACAACTGGAAGATCAGAGACGCCCATCGTTACGCAGGTATCTCCAGGGCGAACTGTCATCACAGAGAAGCCAACCGCTCCCAGGACTTCATCCGTCGATTTCATGCCTCGAAGGCTAGTCCTCGTCGTCGATGAAGTGTTGGATATGAGTCTGTTCGATTTGAATCTCGCGGTGTTCGATATTTCCGAACTCATCTACCTCAATAGAAATTTCAGTCATGCTGAACTGAGTGACCACTTCTGTGGCGCCCGCGTAACTACCCATCTGCTCGCGAATTTGGCGATGGATATTCTGACGGAGTTCCTCCGGGGCCTGCTCATTACACGAACGCTTCAATACATCCGCAAGCATCTGGTGCATTAGACGTTCATGTTCAATTTCAGCCGTGCAGGGAGCACAGTGAATTAAGTGGGAGTTAATTTGCGCCGCTTGCGGCACGGTCTCTAATTCATCTTCAATGATGAAAATTACGGAAGAGAGAACTTCACTACATTGGATTTCGATGAAACTCATTTGCTGCCCCCTTTCTTGCCAGAGGGCTCTGTTGAATAGCCAAGCTCTTTTGCATAGTCGGCTAGTTTCTCACGCAGTTGTTTACGGCCTCGGTGCAAACGTGACATGACAGTGCCTGCAGGTGCTCCCACAATCTCTGCAATCTCTTTATAGGAAAAACCTTCTACGTCAGCCAAATAAACAACCATCCGAAACTCTTCCGGAATCTCTTGTAGCGCACGTTTGATATCGCTATCAGGTAAGGATTCAAGAGCAACAGTTTCCGCAGATTTTCCTTGATCACTCGTATGGCTTTGAGCTTTAGCCACTTGCCAGTCTTCAAGTTCATTATCTGCAATCAGTGGTTGGCGTTGTCCCTTGCGATATGAGTTGATAAATGTAGTTGTCAGTACTCGATAGAGCCAGGCACGCAGATTGGTGCCCTCTTCAAATTGATGAAAAGAGGTGAATGCTTTGAGGTATGTGTCTTGCACTAAATCGCGCGCATCTTCAGGATTCTTTGTGTAGCGAAGTGCTGCTGCATACAGTTGATTTGTGAACACCAAAGCATCGCGCTCGAACCGAGTTGTGCGATCGGCGGCGCTTTCTAGAACTAAATCCTTCGATGTCATTGATGCAAGGTTATATTAGAAAAGGGTTTCGGGCTCGCCAAGCTCGATGGGAATAATCAATTCCGCTCCGTTGTTAGCAACCAGGTTTACGAGAGGCGACACGGGTTGTGCAACCAACCCGGCATCCGGTTCCGCTACCTCCATCAACTTAATCAGCCGGTTGATGTCCCGCGCCTCTGTATCAAGCCAACCTTGCCAGCGATCTCGCGGCATAAACACTGGCATCCGGCTATGAATCGTTGCCAACTCTCCCACCGCTTCCCGGGTAATAATTGCTGCACTCTGAATTACTACACCTTTCTCGCTCTGCCAAGAACTCCAAATTCCGGCGATAGAAAGTTGTTCACCATCTGCACGAGAAATATAGAAAGGTTGTTTTGGTGAGTATTTACCGAGCGAGGTTGCCCATTCGTAGTAACCACTTGCAGGAATAAGACACCGTGAAGTTCTAAATGCATGTCTAAATGTTGGCTTCTCGTGGATTGATTCACTTCGTGCATTGATTGCATGTGACTGTGAAGCACGTGCATCAGCTAAATTCTTCTGCCAGGGAGCAATGATTCCCCAAGATGCAGAATCAAGAATTCGTGAATCTGATTCACTACGAACAATGTAAATGTCATTAGTCGGTGCAATATTCCAATTTAACGGAAGTGATTGATCGAGTGTGGAGCCAGCTAAGTCAAAGCTCTCGACTAACTCTTCTGCGCCCATTGATTGCGCATATCTTCCACACATACTGATAATTCTAACTTTGTTACCGGTTTTCTCCGTCTCTTCGCACCCCATGCACGCGTTAGACTCTGCATATGCAAGAACTCTGGCCCGCACCATTTCGCGGACGAAAGCCGATTTCATCTAAGGTAAGCATTCCTGGATCAAAGTCGGTAACTAATCGCGCGCTCATTCTTGCTGCCCAGGCAACCTCTCCCTCAATTATTCGAAAGCCTCTGATTTCACGCGATTCAGAGTTGATGTCTGCCGGTCTTGTTGCACTCGGTGTTGGTATTCACGATGAAGGCGATAATCAGAGCTGGAAAATTACACCGGCACCGCTTAAGGGCCCTGCGCATATTGATGTGGGAAATGCCGGAACAGTGATGCGGTTTTTGCCACCGCTTGCAGCACTTGCACAAGGTGAAATCGCATTCGATGGTGATCCGCGTTCGTATGAAAGACCAATCGGGCCAGTCATTAAAGCTTTAGAAGAACTTGGCATTGAAATTGATCATCAAGGTCATTACTCGCTGCCAATAGTGATTAGAGGAACTGGCGTTATTCCTGGTGGAAAGTTAACTATCGATGCCAGTAAGTCGAGCCAATTTTTATCGGCGCTCTTACTTGTAGGACCAAGTATGGCCAATGGAATTACAGTTACTCACACTGGAAGTTCGCTTCCATCGATGCCACATATTGATATGACGGTGCAGATGCTCCGCGATTTTGGTGCCGAAGTTGATGTTGATAAAGCGGGTCAGAGCTGGAGCGTGAAGGCTGGAACTCTTAGGGGGCAAGATTTAGTTATTGAACCAGATCTTTCCAACGCGGCGCCATTCTTATCTATTGCCATGGTCTGCGGTGGCAGTATCACAATTACAGATTGGCCCCAGAAAACTACACAACCTGGAGATTACTTGCGCGAGATATTTACCAAGATGGGTGCACGTGCTGCATTAAACGCTGGTGGATTAACGTTGACTGGCAGTGGCTCGATTCATGGAATTGATATAGATCTCCATGATGTTGGTGAGCTCACTCCATCTATTGCCGCCCTGGCCGCCCTGGCAGATTCACCTTCTCATTTGCGCGGTATCGGCCACCTACGTATGCATGAAACTGATCGTTTGGCAGCACTGACGCGAGAAATTAACGCACTCGGCGGAAACGTTGTTGAAGAAGAGACCGCGCTACACATCACACCAGCCCCGCTTCATGGTGGAACATTTCATACTTATGAAGATCATCGATTAGCAACAGCTGGCGCTGTCATTGGCCTTGTTACACCCGATGTCTTAATTGAAAATGTCGCCACAACACGTAAGACGCTGCCCGATTTCCCGGGGCTCTGGAAGAGTTTGGTGCTATGAGTCCTCGCGAATACGACGAATCCGATGCTCGCATTCGGCCATCTCGAACTACTCGCAGGCGCACAAAAGATCGACCTTCTCATTCAGATTCAATCACAGCATTTGTCACCACAGTTGATCGTGGTCGCACCACATGCGTGACTGATGAAGGAGTAATCATCACAGCAATGAAAGCTCGCGAGCTTGGCCCTAAATCAGTTGTTGTCGGTGATCTAGTTGAAATCGTTGGCGATGTCACCGGTAGCGAAGGCTCGCTTGCTCGCATAGTTGTTGTTAATGAGCGGACAAATTCGCTCAGCAGAACTGTCGATGATGTCGCACGTGTCGAACGCACGATAGTTGCAAATATTGACCAATTGTTAATTGTTGTGGCATCGGCTAATCCGGAGCCTCGTCGTGGACTCATCGATAGATTCCTTGTCAGCGCTTTCCACGAATCAATTAAGCCCATCATCATCGTAACAAAAGTCGATGTGTCCCCTGTTCCTGAATTCATTCAAGAGTACAAGGCGCTGGGCGTTGACATTATTACAACTTCATCGAAGACCGATGCTCGCACACGAGACATTGCAGCTATTTTGGATATTCTCGATGACAAGATTTCTGTTCTCGTTGGACATTCTGGTGTTGGTAAGTCCACCCTTATCAATGATTTAGTTCCAGATGCAGATCGAATGACTGGTGATGTTAACGATGTCACTGGACGCGGTCGCCACACCTCATCAAGTGCGATAGCGCTCCCTCTTGAAAATGGCGGATGGATTATTGATACTCCAGGTATTCGCGCCTTTGGGCTAGCTCACCTGAATAAAGATCGCATCATCGAATCCTTCCCAGATATCTATCAAGTCACGCAAACCTGCATGCCCAACTGTTCTCACCATGAAATTTCTTGTTCGCTTAATCCTTGGATTGAATCTGACCCTGCCTTACAGGTAGAGCGATTAAGGAGAGTCACAAGCCTTCGCTCGTTGCTTGAAGTCAAGCTCGCCGAGGACGAGGGTTAGACTGCGCATATGAGCACTCCTTACGGTGATGATTTAGCACTTGCACACCGTTTAGCAGATGCCGCAGATGCCATCACGCTGGCTCGATATCAAGCACTTGATTTAACAATTACTAATAAGCCAGATAACACTCCCGTTACTGATGCTGATAAATCTGCAGAATCTGCAATTCGAGCACTTCTGCATGAGCACTGCCCAGATGATGGAATCGTTGGCGAAGAGTTTGGAACCCAAGGGCTAGAAAGTGATCGTTATTGGGTTATCGATCCAATTGATGGCACAAAGAATTTCATGCGTGGTGTGCCGACATGGGCAACGCTGATCGCATTAGTTCAGAAGCAGAGTGATGGAAGTGAAATAGTCACTACTGGAGTAGTCAGCGCACCGGCACTCTTTCGACGTTGGTATGCGAGCACTGGCACTGGAGCCTTCGTGATTGTTAATGGCGATAAGCCGAAGAGAATTTCGGTATCGCAGGTTGCAAAGATTGAAGATGCATCAATTTCATACTCTGACTTAATTGGGTGGGGAAATCGGCTAGAGAATTTTCAACACTTACTACAAAGTGCTTGGCGCACCAGAGCACATGGTGATTTCTGGTCACATATGTTGGTGGCAGAAGGTGCGGTAGATATTGCCGCAGAACCATCACTTGCACTTTGGGATATGGCCGCCCTTGACATTATTGTGCGGGAAGCTGGTGGTCACTTTACCAATCTCGATGGAAAGAATGGATCCCACGGTGGTAATGGGCTTTCCACAAATTCAGCTCTACATGACTATGTAGTTCAATCTCTACGGCCGAAGAACGCATAAGGTAGTAGCGAGATGAGCCAGAAAATGTCAGATGAAGATAGCGCGCTCCAGAAGAGCGCCCTGGTAGCCCAAACTTTCGCTATCAGCGGGATGACGTGTTCTTCCTGTGTGAACACTATTGAGAGCAAACTTAACGAACTGCCAGGAGTATCTGCCTCCGTTAATTTTGCTTCAGAAACCGTGCATGTACTCGGACCATCTGATTTATCACCGGATGAAATCATTAAACAAATAAAATCTGCTGGCTATTTGGCCACCCTGCTCACAGATAACTCTGACCCTGCCTTACATCGTAAAGGCGCCGCCCGGGCTCTCTTCTTTGCAACAATATTTGCTGTCCCGGCAGTTGTTATCTCAATGGTGATGAGTTGGCATCAACCCATCAATGATTGGCTCATTTCAATCTTTGAAAATTACGGAATAGCTCAACCACCACATGCCGAACATCTCTTCACATCCTGGTTAGTCCTTGCCATTACTACCCCACTCATACTCTTCGTTGCCTGGCCAATTCATAGAGCAGCTCTTCGTAACATCATTCACCCCACTATGGATACTTTGATTTCACTTGGATCAATTAGCGCCTACGCGTGGTCTATCTATGCAACCTACACGCGCGAAGGTGATATCTACACCGAAGTTGCTGCCGGAGTTCTCTTCTTCGTTATTCTCGGCCGCTATCTTGAATCTCGCGCTAAGCGCAACGCTAGTAGCGCTCTCTCATCACTTCTAGCACTGAGTGCTAAAGAGGTTTCTGTATTACGCGCGGGAGTGGAAGTTCTCATTCCGATTTCTCATCTGGTTATCGGAGATGAATTCGTTGTAAAGCCTGGTGGACGTATCGCTACCGATGGAATCATTATTTCAGGACAAAGCTCGGTTGATAATTCACTTATTACTGGGGAATCTGCCCCGGTTGAAGTTGCACCAGGATCTCGCGTTATCGGTTCTGCAATGAATAAGAATGGACGAATTATTGTTCGCGCGACTCGCATTGGTAGCGATACGGAATTAGCGCGCATCACCGCCATGGTTGTTACTGCTCAAGGAAGCAAAGCACCTATTCAAAAACTCGCAAATAGAATTGCATCAATCTTCGTCCCAGTCGTGGGTGTCCTTTCATTGGCAACTTTTGGATACTGGTATTACATCGCAAATGACTCCCTCTCGTTCTCAATATCAACTGCAATCACTGTCCTTGTTATCGCCTGCCCATGCGCCCTTGGATTAGCCACCCCGGTTGCGCTCTTAGTGGCTTCGGGGCGCGGAGCGCTGCGAGGCATTGTTATTCGTAACCCGCAAGCACTGGAGATTTCTCAGAAAATTGATGTTGCCGTGCTGGATAAGACAGGCACTCTTACAGATGGCTCCATGCATATTCGTGAGGTCGTTATTCCGGTATCAGCACAGAAAGTTCTAGGAGCTGAGTTTGCTGCGCTATTAACGGAAAAGAATATTCTCTCTACCGCCTTAACCCTGGAAAGCCAGAGTAGCCATCCCGCTGCGCAATCAATCACTACCCATGCTCTGGCACATCAGGCAACACAGTTGCCCGTTACCGAATTTACCCAAACACCTGGAGCTGGCGTTGCCGCTCGGGTAAATGTTGGCACAAAGTCGCCAGTGGTACTCATTGGTTCACCGGCTTCGATTGCACATAGTTGTGTTGAATTTGATCGCCAGATATCCGAGGCAATCTCGCGTGCTGAAAGTAATTCTCAAGCAGTCTCAGTACTTGCATGGGATGGAGTAGCACTTGCTGTCTTTGCCTCTGGAGATCTTATTAAGAGTGACTCAGCAGCAACTATTGCAGCGCTCGAGTCTCGTGGAATTACAACGTGGTTACTCACCGGAGATAACGCGGTGAGTGCGGCATCGGTTGCCCAGCAAGTGGGAATTTCAGCTGACCGAGTTCTTGCCCAGGTGCTACCCGAAGATAAGTTGGCTAAAGTTTCTTCGCTACAAAGAGATGGTCACCGAGTTTTGATGATTGGTGATGGCGTCAATGATGCCGCAGCACTGGCGGCAGCTGATCTGAGTATCGCGATGGGCACTGGAACTGATGTGGCAATTTCTACAGCTGATATTACGGTGATGCGACCAGCACTGATGGGTGTTATTGACGCCCTTGATTTATCAAAGCGAACGCTTTCCACCATTAAAGGAAATCTCACTTGGGCTTTTGCTTATAACGTGATTGGAATTCCTGTCGCCGCAGTTGGTTTGGCTTCCCCTATGTATGCAGCAGCTGCGATGGCTATCAGCAGCCTCTTTGTTGTTACACACTCACTGAGAATTAGATAACAAGCACAAAACTCAGATACTTCATCACTTCGATACTTCATTGGTAGCGGGGGCAGGATTTGAACCTACGACCTCTGGGTTATGAGCCCAGCGAGCTACCGAGCTGCTCCACCCCGCGTCGGAAGCGCAATCATAAGCGCAACTACAACACATCACCAAATCGGTGATGTGCGTAGGTGTAATTGATTACTTGCGCGCTTGTGCAGCTAACGCTGCAGCAATAGCTGATTTAAGTCGATCTTGTGCGCGACCGTAAGCAGAGAAGTCGCCCTTAGCAAGTGCGGCTTGTCCATCTGCAATTGCTTGCTTAGCACTTTGTAGCGCACTTGCTAGATCAGCAGAGCTGTTGCTCGTTGTGGGATTTGCTGTTGATGAAGATGTTCCCGAGTTGCCACCGAATACTTGATCCAGTGCGCCCTTAAGGGAACTATCAAAACCAATCACATCTCCAAATGAGACCAATACTTTCTGAAGCAGTGGATATGCAGCTGAGTTAGCCGTTGCTAACACATAGACAGGTTGCACGTAGAGCAGACCATTTCCAACTGGAAGTGTCAGCAAGTTACCGAGTACGACATCAGATCCACCTTGTCGCAAGAGCGAGAGCGCGTTTGCAACTTCTGGCTTTGCTTCGAAGTTCGATGCAACCTGAGATGGTCCGGCGATAGCTGTACTACGTGGCAATTGAAGGACAGTGATTTTTCCATAATCAGGACCTGCAGTTGAATTCACAGCAGCGAAAGCTGAAAGGTTTTCACGTCCACCTCGTGGCACAAATGGAGTCGTTAGAGAGTATGCCGGAGTCTTTGAACCTGGCATCTGCACAGTCATGTAGTACGGAGGTTGGGCACCAGCGTTTGCTCCGAAGGTAGAAGGATCGCGCGGTACTCGCCAAAAATCTTGTCCACCGTAGAAGGCAGCTGCGTTATTGACGTGATACGAACTAAGGATGTCGCGTTGAACACGGAACATATCTTCTGGGTAGCGCACATGCTCCAGCAGCCCCTTAGACATGGTGCTCTTTGCCTTTACCGTATTTGGGAATGCCTTCATCCAAGTCTTGAGGACTGGGTCTTTCTCATCCCACTGATAGAGCGTGACACTTCCATCGTATGCATCAACCGTTGCTTTGACGGAGTTACGGATGTAATTCACATTTCTATTCGCCTGCGCGGTGATAGATGTCGAATTGGCAGTCAGCGCATCTGCAGTTGCTGTGGAAAGAGATGTGGTTTGAGAATATGGGTATCCAGCACTTGTTGTGTAACCATCGATAATCCAGGTGACTTTGCCATCAACAATCGATGGATATGGATCTCCATCGAGGGTAAGCCATGGCGCAACCTTTGCTACGCGCTCACGAGGTGAACGGTTGTAGAGAATCTTGGAATCTGCATTAATGAGGTTAGAAAGCAAGATGCGCTGCTCTTGATATTTAATCGCAAAGAGCAGCTTATTAATAGTGCTACCAACGTTAACTCCACCAGATCCGGTATATGTGTAATTCTTCTGACCGTTTGCAGAACTGTCATCTGGGTAGTCGAATTCAACTGGAGATTCAGTCTTCTTTCCACCAATAATTGAGTAGTCAGGAACATTCTCACCAAAGTAGATACGAGGTTGGAATTCGCCTAGGCCCTTAGTAGGAGGCAGGTCGCCCACGGCAAAGCTTGGCTTTCCATCTGCATCTACAGTATTTGCAAAGGCTGCAACATAACCAAAGCCGTGTGTGTATACCAAGTGATCGTTAATCCAATTTCGACTTGGGTTACCATCGATATTAAGTTCGCGAACAGCTACTACCGCATCACGAGAAACTCCATCGATTGTGTAGCGATCGATATCCAGTGACTGTGGGAATGTGTAATAAGGCTTAATCTGCTGAAGTTGGCGGAAAGTTGCAGAAATTACATTGGGATCCATTAATCGGATGTTGGCAATTGTCGCCGCATCTTTTGCTAGTTGTCCAGCACTGGTTGATAGCGTTGCGTTGTAATCTCGAATCTCAACTCCATTGAGGTCATAGGCAGCGCGGGTAGCCTTGATATTGCGCTCAATATAAGGAGCTTCCTTAGATGATTCAGATGGCTTTACCTGAAATTGCTGAATCGCCGCTGGATACAGACCAGCGATGAGAACAGAAGAGACAACAAGTAAGGCTGTTCCTGCTGCTGGCAATAGCCATGAGCGACGCACAATATTTGCAAAGAAGAGCAGTGAGCAGACCACAGCGATAGCAGACAGGATTGCTTTCGCAGGTAGCAAAGCATTTACATCTGCGAACTTAAGTCCGGTGATGAGGGTGCTCTCTTTAAGCGCCAGCGCAAAGCGATCAAACCAGTAAGCAACAGCTTTGAGTAGCACAATGAGTCCGAGCAAGATCGAAATCTGAACTCTGGCTGCAACTGTTGTGCGGTCAGTTTGCACAGCTGTGCGAATTCCGCCATACATGTAATGAACGAAGGCACTTGCTAGCGCTGCCAAGATGAGAGTTGAGATTCCCCAACCAATCAGCGCCTGGAAAATTGGGAGTTTAAAAGCAAAGAAGGAGATATCAAGGTTGAACTGAGGATCCTTAACGCCAAAATCAGTTGAGTTTCTAAAGAGTAACCATTCGCGCCAGAACGCCATTCCCGAAGATCCTGCAAAGTAGGTAAGGACTAAACACACTCCGACAAAGACTAAGAGTCGAATTGGCTCAATTTGTGCGCGTAAACGCTCGAGTGCGTTAACTTCAATGCTTGCTGGGACATAGAGCGGACGAGTTCTATATGCGATGAAGATATTGAGTGAGATTACAAATGAAGTAATCAATCCAATAACTAAAAAGAGTTGAATCTTGGTGGCAAGAACTGTTGTCCATACTGATGTGAAATCTACAGACTGAAACCAGAGCCAATCGATATAGAAGTTGCTGAAGTAAAGAGTTGCAGCTGCTAGTGCAACCAATATTCCGGCAGTAATGACGAGCGGGCTACGGTTTCTATTCATGCCGCTAGATTAGTGCACCCCTGGACGCCTCGAAAATCGGAATTTCTCCCATCTTTAAGCGCCAGATAGGCCTCTTCTAGGGTTGAAACGGCAATTACTTTCAAACCATCTACCTCACCTGAGATCTCATCGCAGTTTTGCCGAGAAATGAAAAGTAGCTCTACGCCAGCTGCGCGGGCCGCCACTATCTTCTCTTGCACCCCGCCAATAGCTCCCACTCGGCCAGAAGCAGAGATGGTTCCAGTGGCTGCAATTTTTCTTCCATTAAGGAGATCATCGGGTGATAAAAGTTCTACCAAACCGAGTGCGAAGATAAGCCCCCCACTTGGACCACCAGTATTTTTCAAGGAAACTTTCAGGGATGCATCGGTAAGCCCCGCAAGGTTTATCTCTGGGTACTTCTTAGCAAATAGTTTCTTCGTTGCCACAATCGCCGAACTTTGCGATTGCTTCATCTCTTTGGCGCCTTCTGCTAATTCAACTTTGTCATCTGTCGCCTTGGGATAAATGATTGAACGCGGGGTAACAACGCAGGTCGGCTTAGCCCAACAGTGAAGAACTTGGAACCCCAGAACCAGAGTGTCGGGGTTGGTGACCCAAATAGATAAGAGAAACATCTGACCATCGACGGGATATGTTTTTGGTGAACTGACTTTGAGCATCTTTGGAAAGAGCGGATTTCCTTCACCAGGATTAATCAGAACGAAATTAACGGGAAGGACGAGGGGCGCAATAAGAAAGAGTGAGATAAGAATTCTGGTGACCCTAGAAGTTCTTCTATAGCCTGTTCTAGCAAGCGCACGGGGCGCTCGAAGAAGTGGAATTCGAGGACTTTGCATAAATTACGCGCTAGTTATCTCGATGTTCTGGGACTTGTTCTTCTGGCTTTCGGGCTTCAGGCATCGGGGCTTCGGTGCGGAAGGAGTCCTGAAAGCGCTGGAAGTTTCCCACTGATCGCGAAGTTTCGGATTCGAATTTTCCTTTAAATTTTGAAATCCAGAGGACGTAGCCAAGCCCACCAATGAGCGCACTTATTGGAACTACCCACCAAATCAAGGCGGCGAAAGTGCTGCTGCCAGCGACGAGCGCAGAGCTATTGCCGAGGAGATCCATAGAAAAGAGCCTACCCGTTCTGGGAAGAAAGTGCTGACTCTCATGGTTGCAGTAAATCTAGATGTATCGGATTTTCACAGTGCTCAATTCGATGCACTTGAATAGAATCAAACCAGAGTTAGAGCTGCATCAAGAGGAATGAGGGTTACACATGTCACCTTTTGGTTTTACTCCAGATGATGGAGATGAAGAAGAAAAGAAGCCGGAAGATTTTTCGGCGATGATGCGCCAAATGCAGGAACAAATCCAGAAACAATTTGAACAGATGGGAATTAACCCAGCTGGTTTCATCAATCCATTTGCTGCCTTCGCCAGTGGCAGTACAGATGCACTTCCCAAGAACGTCGTGCGAGATACGGCAAAAAAATTTGTGCAGGCACAAGGTTCGCAGCCAATCGGCACCAAAGATGTCAGTGTGGTTGCAAGTGCTTTTGAAATTTCTGACCTCTGGCTAAATGAAGCAACGGACTTTCCAGCAACGCAATCCTCTTCTTCCCCACGCGCAGTGAGTCGCCTCGATTGGGTCGACCTCACACTCGAAGGTTGGCACCAGACAATGGAGCCACTTGCCACCGGCCTCTCCGACGCAATTTCAGGTCTACTCGATGAAGCTTCCGGAAGTTCTGATGAGATGGCCAACTCCATGGGAGCTATCACTGGTCTATTGCGCACATTTATTGGCTCCATGATTGCCACCCAATTAGGTCAAGCTATTGGCTCTATCTCCGCCTCGGCCACAGGTGTCCACGATGTGGGGCTGCCATTACTTACCCCAGCACACCCGGTATTGATCCCGGAAAACATCGAAAAGTGGAGCACGGATCTTGAGATACCAAAGAGTGAGGTCTATATATTTCACGCACTTCGCGAAGCTGCGGTAGCAAGACTTTTTGAACACAATCCTTGGATCGTTTCCTATATTCAAAGCGCCGTTGTTGATTATGGACGCGGCATTCATATCGATATGGATGCGATTACCCGCCAAGCACAAGATGCAATGGAGGGTTTCGATCCTTCCCAGATGAATCTAGAAGCTGGCGAGAATTCTTTCTCGATTGCGCTCAATAAAGGGATTTTTACGCCGGAGGAAACACCGGCGCAACGCGCCGCACTTTCTAAACTCGAAACCGTACTTGCACTTGTCGATGGCTGGGCAGATGAAGTCACCACCCAAGCTTCCGGTGAACGATTGCCATCACTTGCCCAACTTCGCGAAATCTATCGGCGCCAACGTGCAACGAACGCACCGTCACAACAACTCTTCTCTTCACTTCTTGGATTACAAGTTTCACCTCGACTTGCACGAGAAGCGAGCGCCTTCTGGCAGAAGATTCGTGAAGTTAAAGACATTGCAGCTCGCGATCAGATCTGGAGTGGGATTTTGCCTAGTGCGCAAGAGTTACTTGACCCGGAAAAGTTTATGAAATCTGCCCAGATCCCCGATGACCTGAGCGGCCTGCTCTAAATAGCCTTAAAAGAAAAGCGAAGTCCCCGGGCGCACATTTTAATATCTGCCTTCCCCTTGCAGATATCAAACGGTTATCCGAGGACTTCGTATGCGAAAAGTACGAGAATTCCTAATCAGAATCAAATGTAAATCACCAAGACACAAGAAAAATTTCTTGTCAATAAATCAAGATTCTTCTTCAATTTAATACTTTCTCTATTACATTTCCTCAATGACAACTTCAGGGTTTCCGGGTGAATTTGAAGAAGAAACCTTGCCGGGGTTGGGTGAAGGCGAAATCATCGTCATCCGCTCTGCTCGGCGAAAGAAAAGTATCTCGGCCTATCGACAGGGTGGAAGAATTGTCATCTCTATTCCGGCGCGCTTAAGTAAAGCTGACGAACGAGTGATTGTGCCCGAGATGATTGCCAAGATTCGTAGCCAAGAGGAGTCGCAGACCCCTGGTGAGGCAGATTTGGCTCGGCGTATCGATGAATTACTCACCGAGTTGGCTCCAGAAATCACCATCCGTCCTATTTCAGTTACGTGGAAGCCGATGCGAGAGCGTTGGGGCTCATGCACCAGCGTTGATCGCACCATCAGAATCTCAGACCGATTGAAGCTAGCTCCTGAATACGCCCGGGATTATGTGCTCTTCCACGAGGCGATCCACCTTCAATACTTCGACCACGGGCAAGGATTCACCGAGGTTTTATCCCGTTTTGAGGATTCTGAGCTAGCAACGGCCTATCTGGATGGCTATGAGGCGGCCGAACGGGCTCTGCTGGCCCCGAGTGAACTCTCGAAACTGCCCTAACTTCCTGAAATGAACCATCTATAAAGATGTAAGGGAATCTACGCGTGATTTCCCCGATTTTGAGCGTGGCGCAGAGTACTGTTTTGACCAGTACGCATGGCGCCTAGCTCATGGGTCGAACGGAGGCAAAAATGGCAGAGGTAGAGACATACAAGGGTGACGCTTACTGCGTTAAGTGCAAAGCAAAGCGTGATTTCGAAGGAACAGTAAAGATCTCCGAGTCTGGTCGTCGCATGGCACAGGGTATTTGCCCAGTGTGTGGCACCAAGGTAAATCGCATTCTCGGCAAGAAGGCCGAATAAGTCACCACTTATAAGTAGAAATAACCCTCGCTCACTGAGCGGGGGTTATTTTTTTACACGCAGTACTTCCCTGCACTCAAAGGGTGAGAAATCCCTCGCCTTGCACACAGCCAGTTCGAAACCAGCAAGGGCATTGTCGGGGCGCAGCACATCCTTTGCCACATGAGAGAACTCAAACGCGGTGTTGCACTAAGCCAGAGCACCACACCCGGCGAATATTTACTAGGAACGCTTAAGCGGGTCATTCGGATCTACACGCCCGAAGAGAAAGTGATTGCCTTGGCACTGGCGCGAGGAAAGTCTGAGAAAGAGATCCTGCAAACACCTAACGTGCTAGATATAACGGTGCACACGCTCTTAGCTCAACTCGAAGAAGAAGAGCTAATCAATCATGAGCAAGGCGTGCTCAGAGTTTCGCAACGATTTGTCTCCAAGTTAGATAATCGAGTAAAGAAAAATAGTAGACCAGCGGTGGATGCTGGAGTGCAACAGTTACAACGCAGGTGCGCACCTGAATTAAATCAAACAAATTGGATTGCTGGTGTGGTCGATGGCGGCGTTGAAATATTAAGTGCCCGGCAAAATTACCTCTGCGAAATTTCGGGAAACAATCGGGTTGCCACACTTCTCTACTCGCTCTTGCTTGCCAGTGGGCTCTCGCAAGTGCGCTTCACACCAGCATCTCGTGGTGCAAATCCCCTTATTGGTGATATCGATATGGCACTCTCAACTTTCCGGCAATCAGATATTGGAACGCCCTTTAAGAGCCATTGCGAGATGATAAGAAGAGAACTTGCACTATTTCCACTTGATCGCCATGAGAATTATCTAGATGAGGCATCATCTCCTGATCTGCGTATTCATTGCGGTGATATCAATCCGGAAACTCTTTCACTCTGGATGAGCTCTGGCGAAAAATTTCTTATGATTCCTTCTCCACGTGCAGATAGTGCACTGATTGGTCCGCTGGTGATTCCAGGAGAAAGTCCCTGTCCGCGTTGCCAGGAGCTTTCATCAAGTGAACAACGTGGGGTGCTCAATCAGCTTGAGTTCATGCCAGATGTTGCAAAGGAATATCCACAAATTGCCGCTCACTTTATTGCAGCGTTGGCAGCTTCATTTATTGTGAAATTCTGTGATGCCACCACGGTTGCCATTGTGGAAGATAGGGCGGCAGACTTTTCAGCGCTGCTCGGAATCGCGATCGCCGTTGACTATCAATTACTTGCCTACCCACAGGTGGTGGCGATTGCTCGCCACCCACACTGTGGGTGTGCCTTTTAAGTTAAGCCAGCGCTTGCTCGTTCTGAACAATGCGAGCAGCTGCAATCACCTGACGTGGTGGTCTCCCAGCACGACGCTTACGTTCAATGATCACGCCATCTTCGATGAGCTGTCCGCCCCACACACCGCACGGTTCTTGGCGTGAGAGCGCACCATCGAGACACTTGTTACGCACCGGACATGTGCCACAGAGCGCCTTCGCCTCTGCAATTCCCTGATCTGTTTCTGAGTAGAAGAGTTCAGGGTCAGCTCGATGGCATGGCAGGGTGAAAGCCTTGGCGTCGTCGTATGTGAATGCCACATCGTTTAGGCCAATCTTTTCGCCGGTCTCTGCCCAGCCTGGTACCTGTAGTTCGCTGAAGAGAACTGTCATCGTTCTCACCCCCTGTTATCTCTCTCGTTAGTCTTGCTCTTTTTATTTCTCTTTTTGATTTCTTCTTTTGATTTGGGTAATAAAAAAGGACCTCCAAATCCATCGAGTGGATTTGAGGCCCTTGTGGGACTGTTCGGTTTTATCCGATTAGTACTCCAGTAGCCTCATCCACTGCATAAAAGTTGGCGTAAAACGCTGACTTTGTAGCTGTGGGCCAAACTGTTCGCTTATGTGAACGCTTGGTTGCAGAAGCTGTTGAATGTGTGAAGGCAGCAGAAGGTGCAGCAGCGCTTGCGCCTGCTGTGATGATTGAAGTCATGACGTTAGCCATTTTCAATCCCCTTCCCTGTTTTCGAACTCTAAGGGTACAAGATGGCTATTGATTCGTGCAAGGCAATTAAATTAGGCCTGATTCACGCAGGAATTGGCTTGGATTACCCCGATAAGAGATATGCAGATCAGCCTTTGCCCGGGTGATTCCCACATAGAAGAGCCTGCGTTCCTCTTCAATCACAGCTTCCCCGGAGCTATTAGTCAGCGGTAATTGGCCATCGGATGCGCCAATCAGAAATACCCGCTCCCATTCCAGGCCTTTGGCCGCATGCAGCGTTGCCAGCGTGACAACTGGCATGGTCGGTGGATTGTTCTGTTGCACCCGATCTTCTACTTCCCGCAGATATGTGCGCAAAGTTTTCGGAGTGAAATTATCATCATCATCTAGTTCACGCGCTAAATGCAGCAGCGCTGCAATTCCATCAATTGCTTCCCCTGTTAAATAAGGCTGCGCAAGTGAACGTAGTTCATCAATCCAGCCATGGCCTTCGGCCGGTATGACAGAGGCTTGCCGCACCTGCTTTAAGAAATCGCGCACTTCGCGACGTTCAAAGAATCTTTCTGTGTTGCGCACTTGATATGGAATCTTCTGCGCCAGCATCGCTTTCTCTGCACCTTTTAGTTGGGCATTAGTTCTGGCCAAGATTGCAACCTCTTGTGGCTGAGTGCCATTTACTAAGAGGGCATTGATTTCAGCCATGACTCCGCGAATCTCTGCTGGTTCATCGCCATAGCCGGTAACAATCGGTTTAGAGCCATGGCCATTAAAGGCAACAAGTTCCTGGCCCATAGTTCCATGACGCAAGAGTGCATTGGCGGCAAATGTGATTTCTGGGGTGGAGCGGTATCCAGTGGTTAAGCGAATAACTTGCGCCTCCGGAAAACGTTGGGTAAATGAATTAAGGAATACCGGGGTAGCGCCAGCAAATGAGTAAATAGTTTGGGCGGGATCTCCAACGACACAGATATCAGTGCGCGTTCCAAGCCAGGCGTTAATGAGCCGCTGTTGAATAGGAGAAATATCTTGGTACTCATCGATTGTGAAATATCGATATTGGTCTTGCACCCGCTCGCGCACATCGCGCTCTTCTTCCATCATCGCAGAACATAAGAGCAGTACATCTTCAAAATCGATTGCAAGCTCCTGCTTTTTAATGGATTCATAGGCGGTATAGACCTGAACCATCTGTTCTGGCGTAACGCGGGGCTTCTGCATTCGCTTACTTACTTCATCGATGTAATCAGTCGGTCCCACTTGAGAGACCTTCGCCCATTCAATCTCCGAGGCAATATCTCGCATCAGTTCGCGGTTGGTAGCGCGCAAGGAGCCGCTTAGCCCCGCACGATTGATTGCTTCAGTGAGAAAGCCAGTCTTAGTTGTCATGAGATCCGGCGTGCGACCACCAAATACTGAAGGCCAGAAATAGAGCAGTTGTTTCAGTGCTGCTGAGTGAATAGTGCGAGCTGCAACCGTAGGCACTCCTAGCGTGCGAAGCCGAGCACGCATCTCACCGGCAGCTTTTGCAGTAAATGTCAGCGCCAATACTTTCTGCGGATCCATCGTGCCAATCGCTGCTGCATATGCAATGCGATGAGTAATTGCGCGAGTTTTTCCAGTGCCCGCACCTGCAATAACACAGAGGGGACCACGTGTTGCAAGTGCTACCGCCCTTTGATCAGCATCGAGTGCTGCAAGTATTGAATCTTCTATCGCCATGTCTGGCCGCCGGGGGCGCTCTCACCCAACCAACGCTCAATCATCTTGCGGGCAACTGAAATTGAGGGAGGCAACAAGAGCGAACCATCTTTGGCTGCAGCCATTAACTGCGCGCGGGTAAACCATTTCACTTCCGTGATTTCTTGACCGTCACCTTGTGCCCGCTCTGGATTATCAGTCACCGCTTCAAAGGAAATCATGATGCTGGCCGGAAATGGCCATGGTTGTGATCCCAAATACTTTAGCTCTGTTACTACAACTGCCGACTCCTCTAGGACCTCGCGCGCAACGCACTGTTCAAATGTTTCACCGGGTTCAAGAAAACCAGCAAAGGTAGAGAAGCGACCTTCTGGCCAGATTGGTTGATGTCCAAGCAAAATTCGATCGCTACGATCTTTAACAAGAACAATCACAGCAGAATCTGTGCGCGGGTGGTGCTGGCTGCCATCTGCATCGCACGTGCGCGCTGCCCCACCCAGATCAACTCGAGTTGCGCCGCCACACCTCGGACAACGTGGATGTGCGCGGTGCCAATTACTTAGCCCCATCGCATGTAGTGAAATCTCTAACTCTTGCTCGCTCAGCAGCGAACCAATCTCGCGCACAGTGGAGAATCCAACTTCTTTCACTTCATCGTCGATGCTGCCAACCCACTCGGTATCCCATGCAAAAAAAGGCGCCTTGGTTTCGCTATCCAAACCTAAGAAGTAACGACTTCCTTCAGTAAATGTGTGTGCGGCAATATGTGCCGCCACATCCTGGGCGCTGATTAAGGTGAGTGCGGTATCAACTGCAGCAATGCGACCTTCTGCAATCTGTAAGATTTTTGCGCGTTGCCACAATTGATCAAGAGTTTCTTGGTTCACCCGAAGTTCACCTGCACGATCAATGCGGGAGGTGTGTTGGTTTATCGCGCTCACTGGTGCAGGTTACTAGTGTGTGGGGGTGAGAATCACCTCGTGGAATATCCTGCATGGAATCTCAATCCCACCTAGGAATTCACCCGATTCGGCCCGCGAACTTGCAGCTGCCGTGCAGTCTCTGAACTCAGATGTGATGGGCTTTCAGGAAGTCGATCACTTCCTGCCACGTTCACAGTCTCGCCCACAGATTCGAGATATCGCAGAGAGCGTTGGTGCACGCGATTGGGCGATGGGTCCCAGTGTGATTGGAACACCTGGAGAATCGTGGCGGAAATTACACGAGCACGAACCTGCATTGATTACAGATAAGAGTTCTCATGCAGAACTCATGCACGAGTGTTATGGAATTGGAATTGTTTCTAAGATTGCCGTGAAGTCTTGGCATAGATTAAATCTAGGTCGCTCACTACTTGGGCTTCCACTCATTGTTCCTGGTGATGAAACTGGAAAAGGCAAACCACGTTTTATCTATGTCAAAGATGAACCACGTCTTGCTATTGCAGCTGTCCTAGAAAATGGTTGGACAGTTGTCAACACTCATCTCTCTTTTGTGCCAGGGTTAAATCTGCGCCAACTTCGCCGGCTTAAGAAATGGGCGGTAGAGATTGCCGAAGCAAGTGGCACCCGGGCGTTAGTGATGGGTGATCTCAACCTGCCTAAAGATTTGCCCACTGTATTCTCACCCTGGAAATCACTAGCGCCCGGAAATACCTACCCCAGCTGGAAGCCTTCAATTAAGTTCGATTATCTGCTCGCCAAAGATTTACACCCGGGTGAGTTTTCCGTGATGGACATCTCACGAACCGGCATAAGTGACCATCTACCTATCGGTATCCAGCTTTCGAATTAACAATTTTTCCCACTTCGGCTAGCCTGTACTCGTATCCACACAATCTATTTTTCGGTTTTCTTAAATGGAGGAACCATCATGACCACAACTGCAACTCCTACCTCATCTGTTTCGGCGCAGTGCCCATACTCCGGTAGTCAACTCAATACCGCTGGCACATATAACAGCGATTGGTGGCCAAATAGATTAGATCTCTCAGTCTTGCGCCAGAACTCACCGGTTTCAGATCCCATGGGTGAAGAATTTGATTACGCCAAAGAATATTCAAAACTCAATATCAAAGCGGTTCAGAAAGATATTGAAGCGCTTATGACAACATCGCAAGAATGGTGGCCGGCCGATTACGGACATTACGGTCCATTCTTTATTCGTTTAGCTTGGCATAGTGCGGGCACCTATCGCACACACGATGGTCGCGGTGGCGCAGGTGATGGACTACAACGTTTTGCTCCAATTAATAGCTGGCCCGATAACGGAAACCTTGATAAAGCTCGTCGTTTGTTATGGCCAATTAAGCAGAAGTATGGCAAGAGTTTGTCATGGGCAGATCTCATGATTCTTGTTGGTAACTGCGCGATTGAATCTATGGGGCTGAAGACTTTTGGTTTTGGTGGAGGACGCGAAGATGTCTGGGAGCCAGATGAGACTTACTGGGGTAAAGAGAAAGTTTGGCTTACCAATGAGCGTTACTCAGGTAATCGCGTATTAGAAAAGCCCCTTGCTGCGGTGCAGATGGGTCTTATCTATGTAAACCCACAAGGCCCAGATGGAAATCCAGATCCACTTTTATCAGCTATCGATATTCGCGAAACATTTGCGCGCATGGCGATGAATGATGAAGAGACTGTCGCACTTGTTGCCGGCGGCCACACATTTGGTAAGGCACACGGAGCAGCTGACCCTGATAAGTACGTTGGGGCAGAACCAGAGGGTGCACCTATCGATGAGATGGGCCTTGGCTGGAAGAACTCATTTGGAAGCGGAAAGGGCGCGGACACAATTACCAGCGGCCTGGAAGGTGCTTGGACATCAACTCCAACTAAGTGGGATAACAATTACTTTAAGACTCTCTTTAAATATGAGTGGAAGCAGACCAAGTCACCTGGTGGCGCAGTTCAGTGGATTCCAACCGATGAATCTGCGGCAAAGGCTGTCCCTGATGCACATGTTTCTGGCAAGACACATGCACCTGTCATGCAAACAACAGATCTAGCACTTCGCATGGATCCTGCATATGAAAAGATTTCACGTCGCTTTGCCGAAGATCTCGATGCATTTGCAGATGCATTTACTCGCGCATGGTTCAAACTCACACACCGTGACATGGGACCTGCAGTTCGCTACCTCGGAACCCTTGTTCCGAGCGAAGAACTGATCTGGCAAGATCCCGTGCCTGCTCGCCCTAAGCGAGTAATTGGCAAGACCGAGATTGAAATCCTGAAGAAGAGAATTCTTAGCAGTGGTCTCACATCTGCGCAGTTGGTAACAACAGCGTGGGCATCAGCGTCTTCTTTCCGTGGAACAGATAAGCGTGGCGGTGCTAACGGTGCTCGCATTCGCTTAGAGCCACAGATCAGCTGGGAGGCCAATAATCCGAAGGAACTAAAGAAGGTTCTAGCTGCCCTGGAAAAGATTCAAGCTAACTTCAATAAGAAGTCAGCGAAGAAAGTTTCACTTGCAGATCTGATTGTCTTAGGTGGCACCGTTGCCGTGGAAATGGCGGCAAAGAAGGCTGGCGTGAAGACCAAGGTGCGTTTCACACCAGGTCGCACAGATGCCACACAAGCTCAGACTGACATTTTTTCATTCGGTTACCTTGAGCCAACTGCTGATGGTTTCCGCAATTACAAGAGTGCATCTGACACCCACCCTACAGAAATCGCACTTGTCGATAAGGCTGCGTTCCTTCAACTAACTCCACCAGAAATGACTGTGCTCGTCGGTGGTCTGCGCGCACTGGGTGCCAATTACGATGGCTCAAAGACGGGTGTGCTCACATCAAAGAAGGAGACGCTCACAAACGATTTCTTCGTCAACATCCTTGATACCAAGTATGAGTGGGCGCCAACCTCAAGTCAGAACGAACTCTTTGAAGCGCGTGATCGCAAGACTGGAAAGGTTAAGTGGACCGCTTCCCGCGCAGACTTAGTCTTTGGCTCACACTCAGAACTTCGTGCGCTCTCTGAAGTCTATGCAAGTGCTGATGCCGAAAAGAAGTTTGTGCAAGATTTCGTAGCTGCCTGGAGCAAGGTTATGGAGCTAGATCGCTTCGATATCTAGATTACTTAAGTAATAACAGATCGGTGAGCTCATCTTCACTTAGAAGATTTGCTCGCCGATCTGTTTTATTTATGGGCACATAATAAAAAGCGGCGGCGACTTGCTCGACTGAAATCCCCTGCAACTTAGCCCAGGCAAGTCGATAGACCGCTAGCTGCACCGCAGATGATTCACCTAAAGTCTTCGAGCCAGTCTTCCAATCAACTACTTCATAGCCGCTAGTGGTCTTATAGACGGCGTCAATACGACCGCGCACAAGCACGCCAGCAATAACAGTTTCAAAAGGAACTTCTACTGCGTGCGGTTGTAACTTCGCCCAATCAGATGCCAGCCACTTCGCTTTTAGATCTTCAAGTTTCTGATCTTCTTCAAACGGTGTTAGTAAATCAAAATCTTCATCATCAAAGAGAGTCTTGGCATTGAAATGGTTCTCAATCCATAAGTGAAATGCTGTTCCGCGATGTGAGTACTCATCCATGGCTCGTGGCATCGGGCGGCGAATGGTGCGAGCAAGTTCTGCCGGATCTTCATGGAGTGCAATGAGTGTGGAAGTTGAGAGCCGGGCCGGAAGTGCAACATCGCGCGCACCTAATTTAAACTCTTCAAATTCGGCAATGATTGCCCGCGCATCCTCGACTAGTTCTGCCAGTTCTGCCGCTGCAGGTGCGTTGAGGTCAAGCGGCGCAGCCGACTCAACCAGTGCAACGGTGCGATCGAAATCTGCGCGCCGATCTCCAAGTGAATCTCGTGGCCACTGCGCTGTAATCTCAATATCTTTGGCCGGGTTTCGCTCGGTGCTCTCCGGTGCGGTGGGGGCGCTGAGCACTGTGCCGCACTGACTTGCTATCTGTTGCACCTTCTCATAGAGCACAGATGGTTGTACTGGTTTTGCGCCATCGCGCCAAAATGAGGTGGAGGCGAACAAGTGAGTACGTGCACGCGTAATAGCAACATAACCCAGACGAATCTCTTCCCGCATCTTAAAATCAACACACTCTTGGGCAAAGGCATCTATCGCCTTCTTAGCTTGTGCATTAGTTGTTGCCGCGTTCCACGAAAACGTGGGCAGAATGTCGGCATCTCCGCGCAGCGCAAAAGGAATGTGGCGTTCATTTGTTATCCAGTTATCGGGATCACTTGCATTTGCACCAGGAAATGTCCCCTGCGCTAACCCTGGAACTGCAACTACATCCCATTCGGCGCCTTTTGCCATATGCACGGTGAGAATCTGAACCACACTGGCATCAGCCTCCGGTGCACCAGCTTTAAGTCCACCTTCTTCTTCACTTGCAACATCTAGCCATTGCAAGAAGGCCGAAAGTGATCCACCGCTACGAGCAAATTTTGCCGCCTCATCCATAAAGCGATCAAGGTGGCGACGGCCATGTGTGCCACCATCTCGTAACATCACTTCGGTCTCTAAGTTTAGGTAGCGCTCAATTTCCACGATGAGATCAGTAATGGGAGCTGATGCACGAGAGCGCAGGCGACGCAAGTCGGATGCAAAGGTGGCAAGTCGTTGGTAGCCAGCGCTGCTGAACTTAGATTTGTCACACTTCTCGATTTCATCGAGTGCATCAATAACACTTCCAATAAATTGGTCATCGGCTTCGGCGGATGCTGGATTGCCGGCAACAATGTTCTTCACAATGCTGCGACTATCAGATGAGAGCGCCTCTGATCGCGAACGTGCAAAGCGACCAAGGGCGGCAATATCGCGTGGGCCTAAGTTGATGCGTGGCCCAGTTAAGTGACGCATCAGTGATGCACCAGCGCTTGGATTGTTAATAATTTTCAGCGTTGCTACCAGATCTGCAATCTCCGGAACATGCACAAGTCCGCCTAAACCAAGGACTTCAGACGGTATCCCCGCCTTTGCTAGCGCCTCTTGAATGAGTGCTATCTGGGCCCGCTTTCGTACCAAGACCGCGAAGGTGCGGGGAACTTTTAGGTGCGGTTGCAAGCGACTTGGGTTATTCCATAACGGCGCAAAGTATTCCGCGATTGCAGCTGCCTCTGCCTCAAGATTTTCAAAGATTCCACAGGTGAGATCACCAGCACCTGCATCATCGTATGGCTTGAGCGCGGCAACATTAATGCCCTCAAGTTCGCGCACGCCAGCCGAGATTTCATTTGCCAGAGCGAGAATTGATCTATCGTTTCGATAGGTTGTCAGTAATTCATAAATCTTCTTACCGGTGGCACCAGCCGCCTTTGGAAAGTTTGCGTTAAATGCACTAATCGTTCCAGAAGATGCACCGCGCCAGGTGTAGATGGATTGGCAGGGGTCACCGACGGCGGTAACTGGATGGCCGCCACCGAAGAGCGCTGACAGCAAACGCACCTGTGATTGCGATGTGTCTTGATACTCATCAAGTAGTACGACTGGATATTTAGCGCGTTCAAGTACACCGACATCTGCAAAGTTAACTGCGATATCTGCAGCAAGTGCTATCTGATCATCAAATGAGAGTTCACCGGATTTTCTGCGTTCCTCCAAAAATGCTTCCATCATTGGCAGCATGGCAATGCGCTGGTTGAGAACTTTTGCCACCCGACGTGTCTCTTCATTAGTTGCACCAGTCATCTGCGCAAGTTGCTCAAGAACTTTCTCATCGGCACTTCTTATTTGATCTACGCTCACGCGATGTTCTAAGACCATCGAGGTAAGTCCCAGTAAATCTTTCACAACCGTGCTCGCTGCATCATTTGAATTAAAGCTGCCGTCATCCCACTCGCGTACTAATTTATTGGCAGACATCCAGAGCGCTGCCTCACCTAACGGCTGCACATCAGCATCAATGCCATAACGAATTGCATGTTCGCTAAGTAAGCGCCCGGCATAGGAGTGATAGGTAGTAACTGCTGTCTCTAGGCTGCTAAATGTCCGCTCTATGCCTTGCTTATCTGCTGCCTGTTGGAATTGGCGCAGACGCTTTCGAATACGGGTATTGAGTTCACCGGCGGCCTTGCGCGTAAAAGTTAGGCCAAGAATTTGATCGGGGCGGGCGAAACTATTGGCAACTAAATACACAACGCGCGCCGCCATGGTCTCAGTCTTGCCAGAACCTGCGCCAGCAATCACAACAGCTGGCTCAAGTGGATTATCAAAGATTGAGATGATGGGGCGCTGCTCATCAGATGGAAGATGGAATGTGGGATCGATAGAGATAATCATCTTCGCTACTTCATCAGGTGTGTACGTCTCAATCATTGATGCACCGCTTTGCCTTCAAGATAGAGCGGACATGAAGGTTTGACCTTGCAACCCTTACACATATCGTTCTTACGAGCAGTAAAGGTGGCACCGCCCATACCCACAGCAATCTCTTCCAGAATAGTTTGGGTGGCATCAATATCAACTAACGCATCTTGTTCGCGGGTGCTGTAACTCTTATTTTTACTTGCAAGATAGACAAGCTGGGCGCCAGAGACAGCAGTTGACTTTAGCTTCTCCTCGAATCCATTAAGAACAACTCCGAGCTGATAGCAAGCAAGTTGCAGGTTTGATTTGGCATCATCTCCGGAAATCTCTTTCTTGCCAGTCTTAAAATCAATGATGTAATGCCTGCCATCACTATCGACTTCAATCCGATCCACATTTCCTCGAATGACTGCCCGACCTACCGTGATTTCAAAACTCTGCTCAACTCCAGCAACGCTTCGGTTGTTATCGGCTAATGACTTACTATGAAAAATTGAGAATCGCTCCAACATCTTTTGGGCACGAGCAAGAGCGGCATGACTAATCCATCCCTGGCTATCATCAATTAGCGGCCATGATTCAAGGAGTTTGTGTTGCAATTGCTCATCAGTAATTGCCGGTTCATCAACCTTAAGGCGAGCAAATTCGTGAATGACAGAGCCTAAAAGCTGCGCTGTGGAATCACCATCGGTGCCACCGCTCTTTTCCAGAAACCATTTCAGTCCGCACTCGGTGAAGTTCTCTGCCCCTGAGGGTGAAACTGGCACAAGTGCACCGGCATCGATTACTGGTGCATCAGTAGTAATCGGCGCTGATCCCAGCCATTGCGAAGGCTGCGCTAGATGTATTCCATTAGCGCCCAAAGTCTTAAGTAGTGCTGCCGCACCGGTGTTTCCAGTAAGAGTTACCTGCCGGCGCAAGGTGGCAACAAGTGCCGGCGCTGTCAGTGGCCTTGGAATTTCAATTGTGGCATCAGATGCGCCACATGAATGTGCGAAATCTTCAAAGAAGATAGATGGTGTGAGATCTTCGCGCGCAACTGCTGTGACAAGCAGTGACTCTGAGGCACGTGTTGTTGCCACATGAAATAAACGCGCTTCATCTTGGGCAAGTGAATCTGCGGCAATCATATCCAGCGTAGTTTGGGCAAGCTCATCACCATGTCGCACGCGCTCTACTAATCGTTCGGCGCCCAATAGCGAGCTACGTTGCTTTAGATTTGGCCACGTTCCTTCTTGCACACCAGCTACTGCAACATGGCTCCACTGTCGTCCCTTTGCAGAGTGCACGGTGAGGATCTCAACCACATCTGGGCGCACTCCCCGCGAAGTAATAAGGTCTGAAACAATCGTTTCATTCTCAATCTCTTTTAAAAATAGTTCAGGTTTAGCACCTGGGAAGCGTTCAATGTGGCGAGCTGCGGTATCAAAGAGTTGAATCATGGCATCGAGATCTCGATCAGCGCCAGCCCCACGGGAGCCACCTTTCAGGGCAGCTGTGCGCCATGATTCTGAAATCTTTTCATTCTCGCTATTTACCGCGTTATTCCAGATTGCCCACAATAGATCGTGAATTGTGGCGCTCTTCTTCGCTATAGCTTTCTTTGCAGCAGTTATTAGGTTGTAAATACGAAGCAGTTCGGCAGAGTCTTCAATTGCAACATCACCGGTTGTGATGGCATCGAGAATAAGCTGTGTGCCAGATCGTTTATCGTGTGCTTCATCGCGAGCAGCCAAGAGTGCGGCACGTGTGCGACGTAGGGAAACCGATGTTGCCCCACCGAATTCGCTGGTGAGTAACTTCTCCGCTGTTTCTAGGTTCAGTGGCTGCGCACCTGTTGCCACTCGTGCAATTAGTAAAAATGGCGCAATGGCAGCGTTATCAGCTAGCGCTTCCACATCACCTGCGGTGGGAATAGCGACTTGAGCGAAGGCTCTGCGAATAGCTGCTGCGCTCTGTCCATGTGCGCGCACGATCACTGCCATCTGCGAATAGGCAACGCCACCCATGAGATGTGCCCGTTTAAATTGATATGCAATGTATTGCGCTTCCTCTGATTCAGAAGAGAGTCGCACAGCTTGTGTGGCAGGAGTGCCACGGAAATTATTTGTGAGTTCAATCTTCTTGGCACCACTTGCCAGATATGAATCAAGCACTGCCGCAACTCCTTCTGGGTCAGCGCCCCGGAATCTGCCCACAGCACTAGCTGCATCAGCGATAATCACGAGATCTTGCCCAGCTAATAGTTGTAATAGGTTTCGTTGCCCCGGATCACTTTCTTGAAATTCATCAACAATGATCGTGCTAAATCGTGCGCGCAACTCTGTGAGGAGTTCGGGGTTGGCCCGCAAATAATTAATTGCAGTGTTAATAATCTCTGATGGGTCAATGCGCACCTTGGCATCACCGGCCAGCACTTCTTGCAACGTCATGGCACCTAAATAGCGTTTCCAGAATTGAGCCGCACCTGGCCAATATTTCTCACCTAATTGCTTTCCACGAATCTCTAAATCTTCCGGGGTAATTCCACGTTCATTAGCACGCATAATCAGGTCACGAAGTTCGCGCACAAATCCTTGGGTCTGTAGCGGCTCACCTAGTGATTGCTCTGTGCGATGCAAATCGGCATGCCATTGTTGATAGCCATCTTCGATATCACCATCTAATAACTGCGCGATAAAAGTCTCTTGTTCGGCACCCGATAACAAAATAATTTCGCGCACGTTCTCTGCGGTGCGCATCTTAAGGATTGAATAAGCGAGCGAGTGAAATGTGCGTGCTAGTGGTTCATGTGCCGTCTTAGCCGATCGTGTAACAATGGCATCGCGAATTTCAGATGCACGTTCGCGGCCGTAGGCAATTATCAGAATTGAATCGGGGCTTTGGCCTGCTGTGATACGCGCTAGTGCGGATTCAATAACAACTGTCGTTTTTCCAGTGCCGGTGGCGCCAGTGATAATCAGCGGGGAACCGCGGTGGGCAATGGCTGCTTGCTGCTCTGCACTTAATACATTCGCGCCCGAGAAAGGCAGAAACCCCTCATCACTGCTGCGCACAAGGCGAAGCGGTGATGAAGGGTTCTGCTTACTCATAGTTGCTATTTAACCCTACGGCGGTGACAAGTCACGTGAGCCCAAGGTGAATTAACACTGGTCGATTAGCTCCGGTCAATTAGCTCTGATTATTCTTCTTTGCTCGAGATGTGGCTCGAGCGCGCTCTGGCCCGTCGAGTGTGACCTTACGGATGCGAACAACTGCTGGAGTTACTTCCACGCATTCATCTTCGCGGCAGTACTCAAGAGCGCCTTCCATATTGAGCTTCTTAGGTGGAATCAACTTTTCCGAATCATCCGTACCTGATGCACGCATATTGGTTAGTTTCTTCTCACGAACACAGTTGACATCCATATCATCAGAACGTGAGTTCTCACCGATAACCATGCCTTCATAAACCTCATCACCGGGTTCAACGAAGATAGATCCTCGTTCTTGAATTCCAGCTAGGGCATATGAGGTCACGACGCCGATGCGGTCTGAGACAAGGGAACCGGTGCCACGGGTGCGAAGTTCACCAAACCATGGCTCGTATGAATCAAATACATGGTGCAGTAAACCCGTGCCGCGAGTTTCGGTAAGGAACTCAGTCCGGAAACCAATCAGGCCACGTGATGGAACTTTGTAATCAAGTCGAATCCATCCGGTTCCGTGATTGACCATCTGTTCCATGCGACCCTTACGAAGTGCCATCAATTGTGTAAGCACACCCAGATAATCTTCCGGTGCATCAATAGATAAGCGCTCCATTGGTTCATGAAGTTTTCCATCAATCATCTTTGTTACTACCTGTGGCTTACCCACTGTGAGTTCAAAACTTTCGCGCTTCATGATTTCCACAAGCACAGCGAGCTGAAGTTCACCGCGACCTTGAACTTCCCAAGTATCAGGACGTTCGGTATTTAGAACACGCAGTGAAACGTTACCAACGAGCTCTTTATCAAGACGATCTTTTACTTGACGCGCGGTAAGCATCTTGCCGCTCTTGCCCGCTAGTGGTGATGTGTTGATACCGATTGTCATCGAAATCGATGGTTCATCGACAGTAATTAGTGGTAATTGATGTGGATTTTCTAAGTCGGCAAGTGTTTCACCCAAGGTAATAGTTTCAATACCGGCAACGGCAATGATGTCTCCAGGATGAGCTTCCAGTGCTGGAACCCGCTCGAGTGCTTCGGTCATAAGTAGTTCGGAAATCTTTACTCGCTCTGTAGTGCCATCAGTCTTAATCCAGGAAACAGTTTGGCCTTTCTTAATCACACCTTCGTGCACGCGGCAGAGCGCCAAACGTCCAAGAAATGGTGAAGAGTCAAGGTTTGTCACGTGTGCCTGAAGGGGCGCGCCTTCGTGATAAACAGGTGCTGGAATTGTTGCGAAGATAGTGTCGAATAGCACATCAAGATTTTCTTCTACCGGCATTCCACCATCTGCTGGACGTGTCAGGGAAGCGCGACCTGCCTTAGCTGATGCATAGACAACCGGAAATTCGATCTGTTCTTCATTGGCATCTAGATCAAGGAAGAGTGCGTAAGCCTCATCAACAACTTCGGCAATACGGGAATCGGGGCGATCCACCTTATTAATAAGGAGAATGACCGGAAGATTCTTCTGCAGCGCTTTGCGCAATACGAAACGTGTTTGTGGCAGTGGACCTTCGGAAGCATCGACGAGCAAAATAACGCCATCGACCATTTCCAGACCACGTTCAACCTCGCCACCGAAATCTGCGTGGCCTGGTGTGTCAATGATGTTGATGATGGTGTCACCACGTCTTACCGAAGTGTTCTTGGCAAGAATTGTGATGCCCTTTTCGCGTTCTAGATCCATTGAATCCATCATGCGGTCTTGGCCTTCTTCTTGCTTCTTATAAGCAGCGAAAGCTCCGGATTGCCACAACATCGCATCAACGAGTGTGGTCTTTCCATGGTCAACGTGAGCAATGATCGCAACGTTGCGAAGGTTGTCACGGGTCTTCTTTGGAAGATCCTTGAGGTGAGCCTGGTTTAGGCGTGCTCTGGCGGTATTAAGTGCTGGGCTATTAGACATTGAATCTGAACTCCACTACGTCTCCGTCTTGCATGATGTATTCCTTACCTTCCATACGCACCTTGCCTTTAGCTTTCGCTTCAGTCATTGTGCCCGCTTCTACCAAGTCGGTAAAAGAGACGATTTCAGCTTTAATGAAACCTTTTTGGAAATCTGTGTGAATGACGCCGGCCGCCATGGGCGCAGTGTCACCTTTATGAATGGTCCAGGCGCGTGTCTCCTTTGGACCTGCAGTTAAATAAGTTTGTAACCCCAAAGTAGCAAAACCAACTCGGGCAAGAGTAGCTAACCCTGGTTCACTTAAACCAATTGCTTGCAAGAGTTCGAGTGCATCCTCATCAGAGAGTTCAGCAAGTTCGGCCTCAGTCTTGGCATCGAGAAAGATTGCCTCTGCTGGCGCAACGAGTGCTGATAACTTTGTGCGCAGTTCAAGGTCAGCAAGTTCGGCGGCATCGACGTTAAAGACATAAAGAAATGGTTTGGCAGTGAGCAGATGAAGTTCATGCAAAAGTTCGCGATCAATCTTTGACTGTGAGAGCGGCTTTCCTGATTGCAACCACTCATTGGCTTCCTTGACCGCCGCTAAAACCGGGGCCTTCTCTTTCGCAACGCGCGCCTCTTTCTCAAGCCGCGGGATTGCTTTCTCAATAGTCTGTAGATCTGCGAGCGCAAGTTCCATATTGATTGTTTCCATGTCACTGGCAGGATCGATCCTTCCATCCACGTGAACCACATCGCCATCGGTAAAGACGCGGATGACCTGACAGATGGCATCGGTCTCACGAATATTGGCCAGGAACTTATTTCCAAGGCCGGCGCCCTCAGATGCGCCTTTCACAATTCCGGCAATATCAACGAAGGAGAGTGCGGCCGGAAGAAGCTTTTCCGAACCAAAGATTGTGGCCAGCTTTGCAAGCCGCTCATCCGGAACGCCCACGACGCCAACATTGGGCTCGATGGTGGCAAAGGGATAGTTGGCAGCTAAGACATTGTTCTTGGTCAGAGCATTAAAGAGGGTCGACTTTCCGACATTCGGCAGGCCGACGATTCCAATTGAGAGGCTCATAAGTAGGACAGCCTACGGGGGATTGTCAGTGCCTCCTGCCACGATTGCCCCATGTCCAGCACAGTGGTGACCTTAATAACTCTCATTCTCGGCCTCTTTATCGGTCTCGCACTTGGCCTGTGGATTTCCAGAATTAAATCTGCAGCAAACGGTGGCAATACATCAACGATTAGCCAAGAGCTCAACGATGTGAAGGTCTTGCTCAAGGCATCTGATGATCGCCTAAAAGCGGCAGAGGCCAAGAGTGAGAATGAAACAAAGATTGCAACGCAGATGGAAGAGATGAAAACAACTGTGGAACGGATGCGCCTGCAAGCACAGGAAGCATCGGAAAAGAGAATTGCATCTGAGGTGCAATTGGTAGGAACTATTGATGAGATGCGAAAAGCATCGACCACCTTCTTTGATGAAACTAAGAAGATTGCTGGTGCACTAGCTAGTTCACAGACTCGTGGAAAATTTGGGGAAGCGCAATTAGAACTTCTCTTAGAACAAGCCGGGCTACGTGAAGGCCATGAGTATGTGGCGCAGCGTTCAACAACAGATTCAGATTCTTCTGGAATTCCCGATATCACCGTGGCGATGCCTGGTGGTTCCAAGCTCTTTATCGACTCCAAGTTTCCCTTTGATCGCTTCCTGGAAGCATTTGGAACAGAGGAGCAAGCGCAGCGCGATGAACTACTCCTGCTACACACCAAGGATTTGCTCAAGCATGTCGATGCGCTAGCAAAGCGTGGCTATCACAAATCTCAGAACTCCCCTGACTTTGTTGTGCTCTTCCTCCCCTTTGAGACGCTACTTGCAGAATCACTTCGCCTTGATCCACTCTTGCTTGAGAAAGCATTTAAAGTCGGTGTCACACTGGCAACTCCCACATCGATGATGGCGTTACTGCGCACCGTGGGACATATCTTCACGCGCAATAAGCTGGCAGAAAATGCTGATGACATCACCAAGGTGGCGGCAACATTTCTAAAAAATGTCACGCTCTTGCATACCAAGATTGTTGCTGTGGGTAAGGCAATTAATCAAACCTCTAAAGCCTATGAAGATCTCATTCCCACAGCAGAAAAGACTGTCCTTGCACCAGCCCGGCGAATCAATAAACTAGGCGTAGCTGGCGATAAAGATAAGCTGGCAATCGAATATCCGGAATCTCCGGCAGATGTGCGAGCACTGAACAATCCAGATTTGGATTCTCAAGATGATTTTATTGATGTTGAAGTAGTAGAGGAGTAGGCGATGAATGCAGAGATAACACGTAAGCCAGTAATAAAAGGGCCCGGACTTAAGAAGCAGGGCGTGGTCTTCCTGCAATCACTCTTTATCTTTATCTTTACCGCACTTGAGATCTGGATTCGCTCTGGTCCCGGAATCATCTCAGGACTAATCATCGCCCTGGTTACCTATGGCGGCGTCAACTATGGCCGCACTGGAACTCGTTATGTTGCAGCAGTTACTCCTCCACTTGCCTATGCCGCAACTGTTCTCTTTATGACTATTCTCAGCGATGGTCTTGCACTCTCTCGAGTCGGTATTGATTTCATCGGCTCACTTGCCAGCGTTGCACCATATCTACTTATCAGCGCGCTCTATGCCTGGTTTATGTTCTTAAATGAGAAGGCGAAGAACCGTCCTTCTAAGCGCGCGGTAGCTGCCTGAGCTTTGCCACTGACTGGATATCGGTCAGATAAGGGCAAATACCCTCTTGTAATAACCTGATTTTTGCATAGGCTTTTGAGATGAATAAGAGACTGATTGCATTCTTCTCAATTCTTTCTCTCTTCCTATCAATTCCTATTATCCCAGCAAATGCTGCCGCCAAAGCCGGCGCTAAATGCAATAAAGCGGGAATTACTGAGGTGGTTCAGGGTAAGAAATACACCTGTGTTAAAACTGGAAAGAAGCTGGCTTGGAATAAGGGTGTGAAAGCTGATACAACAACTAAACAATCGGTTCAATCACTTTACTACGAAAGATTTAAGAAGACGGAATCAAAGGGTTTGAAGATGTTCGATGAATGGCGATCAAATCCAGCTTCAGGCAAGCCTGAGAGCAAGATTGAATATTGGTTTGGGAGTTCTGTGCCCCAAGATATTGTTACCGAATCAAAGCGAAGACTAGACAATGCAGTTTTGCAATGGGAGAGATTCCATAAAGTAACCCGTACGAAGATTTACCTAGATCTTGCAATGAAGGATCAAATAATGGAGAAGTGTCAGGTAATGGCACCACGTTCAACATTTTTCCCTATCGATTGGTGCCGAAGTCAATCTGAGCAAAGCCTCAAAGACGGCACCTACCTGGCTGCGGCATGGGAGAGTGAAGGGAGCTGGCGCCCAGTTTTGGCACCAAAGCTCTCTGCCACTGCCTCTGTAACGCATTCCTATGTACTACTAGAACCTATAGTTTTCTTTTCCGGTAGTTTTTTTCCAAGAATAGAGCATGAGTGGTTTCACCAAATTCAGTTTGACCTATCTGGAAACCACTACATCCGAGAGAACCCGGTCTGGTTTATGGAGGGATCTGCTGAGTATTTCGGACTTCTTGTCGCTGCAATGTATGACCCCGAATATTTCGTCCAACATCGTTCACAGAGTTGGTTCATGATTAGTGATAACAGGATTGATAAGGCTATGACAAAAGCTGACTTCTCTAATTGGATTTCGAAAAATACTGTCCCTCGTCTCTCTTACAACGACCGGTCGGATAACTTGCCAAATGACGGAACCCCATACAACTTCGGTGCCGTCTTAACTGAATGGTTGGTGGGAAAAATCGGATTCAAGGGTGTAGTGGAGCTGATGAGAGATATTGAAAGTCTTGGCTGGAAAGACTCTTTTGAAAAACATCTTGGCAAATCACAGGAGTTATTCCGTGATGAAATGGCTGATTATCTTCATGCCGAATATCAAATCGCGCAAACGAATAGTTCTTGGCTCACCTTGCCTAGATGTAAATCTCTTGACGCCAATCGCTACATACCTGACGCCAAAAAGGGGATTTGCTTTTCTTGATAATTATGGAGTTCTGTAGTTTGTAGACAGAGATCACATCGTTATGGGCGGCGAAAGTTTCCTCTTATTTTCCCTCATTTACCCATGGCGTATATTTGCTTTTTTTTACTTAGCACCCATTTTGGTGATTAGTCTGAAATTTTCTAGACCTTGAATAGATTTAGGGATGGATTATCCTCCTCATATGGATTTTAAATTAGTGACATCGACAATTGGAATTCTTCTAATTTTCATTTATGCATTTGGATCGGGAATTTGGGTTTCTTCCTCCCCTGGATGGTACGCATCGCTCAACCGACCACCTTGGCAGCCGCCCAGTTCTTTTATTGGAATTATCTGGCCTTATAACTTTATAGTTCTAGGGTTTGCTTCATATCAAGTTTCTAGATCTTTATCACGAATAGCGAATATTTCCTGGTTAGTTTTCTTTGGCTTAAGTGTTTTTGCAGCTCTTACTTGGGCTTATCAATTTTATGTTCCGCACAACTTCACGCTAGCCACAATCGCCTTAGTATTGGCGGCGCTTCTTACGCTCCCAGTTCTTTACTTAACGTTCAAGGCTTCTCTGATTATGGGACTTCTACTTATTCCCTATCAAATTTGGGTTGCAATCGCAGCCAGCCTTGCTTGGGGTTATCTAACTAGAAATTAGGTCAGATAAGGGCAAATACCCTCTTGTATTAGCTAAACACACAATTTACTCTCTATAGATGAATAAGAGACTGATTGCATTCTTATCAATACTTTCTCTCTGCCTATCAATTCCCTTTATCCCAGCAAATGCTGCCGCCAAAGCCGGCGCTAAATGCAATAAAGCGGGAATTACTGAAGTGGTTCAGGGCAAGAAATACACCTGTCTTAAAACTGGAAAGAAGCTGGCTTGGAATAAGGGAGCTTCGCAATCTCCTGGGAAAAACATAAATGCAAGAGAGCAGGCATATAACAGTGTTCGGCTTATCTATAATGCAAATAAGGATTATTCACCTAAAAATGATATTCAAATAATCTCACATTCTTCAGTTAAGCAGTCAGAAGTTAGTGAAGTAAGAAATCGTACAACTAATTTTCTCAAATTTTTAGGAGACGAATCAGCAAGCATTAATTTCTATATCGTAATTGGAAATACAGAGAATACTGCATGGATGGTGCAAGAATTTACTAAAGCAGATCCAGCGAATGCAGGAGGCTATGCTGAATGGGAAACTTGGTTAAAAAGTAATCTAAATAGCAGTAATCGTTGCAAGATGTGGAATGCCGGTTCTCATGGGTTTTTATCAGATGGTTCTGCATTACTATCCTTCACCTTTTATCCAAATGATTGCACCAATCCACTGGATATTGTTTGGAAAACTACTGTTGAACATGAGGTAGTTGGCCACATGCAACGAGTTTGGTCAGAAAAGCGGGACGAGCTAATACCTTGTTGGCTAAATGAGGGTCAACAGGTTTATTACGGCAGTGTGCTTGGAACAGCCAAAAATTTCTCGGAGTTCAAAGAAGTTTTTTCTTGGCACAAAAGGTTTAAAAAAGAGGATCTTATGACTGCCGCCAAGCGACTTGGAACTGGATTTAGCGGTGCTGCCTGCGGCTCCCAAGAGGGTGGATATGAGGCAGGTCGGCTACTTGTAGAACAACTTATTTATCAATTCGGCCATGAAGCACTTATATCTTTTACGAAAGCTATTGTTAATACACCTGGTCAAGACAGTGAGAAGTGGAAAGTTGCCTTTGAAAAGCAATTTAAAATCAGTTACGACGAGTGGCTTGAGAAAGTCGTACCTGAGATCGAAAAACGAGAATTATAGTCAATCCTTGTGTGCGGTGAGGATTGCTACTTAGCTGCCTTTAAATCAGCTCGTAGCTCTTTCGGCAGTGCAAAGAGCAGCGTTTCTTCCGAGGATCGCACTTCTTCCACATCACTATAACCATGTTCATCTAAGTGCTTGAGTAAGTCATTGACAAGAATTTCAGGTACTGATGCGCCACTTGTCACACCGATTACTTCAACGCCTGCAAACCATTCGTCCTTCACCTCGGTTGCATAATCAACAAGATAGGCAGCCTTTGCGCCATATTCCAGCGCCACTTCAACTAGGCGCACAGAGTTCGATGAGTTTGTAGAACCCACGACGATTACGAGATCTGCTTGTGGGGCAATTGCCTTAATTGCTTCTTGGCGATTCTGGGTGGCATAACAGATGTCATCTGATGGTGGGTTGGCAATTTCAGGAAAACGTTCTTTAAGAATTGCAACAGATTGCATAGTTTCATCAACTGAGAGCGTGGTCTGTGTCAGCCAGACCAACTTCTTACCTGGCGTTGGAATAATTGTGCGAGCCTCATCAAGCCCATCGACAACGCGCACCTTGCCCGGTGCTTCACCAGCAGTTCCTTCAACTTCTTCGTGGCCGATATGGCCGATTAGAAGAATCTCGGTTTCATCATCGGCAAAACGTTTTACCTCATTATGTACCTTGGTTACTAGCGGGCAGGTGGCATCGATGGTCTTGAGGTTTCGAGCCGCTGCTTGCTCGTGCACGGCAGGTGAAACTCCGTGAGCTGAGAAAACTACCGTTGCACCTTCTGGCACTTCATCAGTTTCGTTAACAAAGATGACCCCACGCTTTTCCAGAGTAGAGACCACATGCTTGTTATGGACAATTTCTTTCCGGACATAGACCGGAGCGCCGTAGAGTTCCAGCGATTTCTCCACCGCAATAACTGCGCGATCAACGCCAGCGCAATATCCGCGAGGCGCGGCTAGGAGAACTCTTCTACTCATGAGGCGCAGTCTAATAGGCTCATCCCATGTTCGAAACTTCACGTGAATCCCCGGCGCCGGTGCGCGTGGTTTCCGAAGCGATAAAAGAGTATGTGGATCGACTTGGCCCTATCTGGATTGAGGGCGAGATTTCAGAACTTAATGAACGCAGTGGTGGCATGGCATTTATGAGACTGCGCGATACCAGTGCAGATATGAGCCTTTCGGTGATGTGTCATAAATCAGTATTAGCCAGCGTGCAACCACTGCCAGCAAATGCTCGCGTTGTAATCCATGCAAAGCCTTCCTGGTTTACCAAGAACGGTTCGCTGACAATGTCTGCCAAAGAGATTAGCCAAGTGGGTGTGGGTGAACTGCTTGCACGTCTGGAAGCCCTGAAAGAGAAGTTAGCTGCCGAAGGTTTATTTAGTGAGAGTAGAAAGATTGCACTGCCACGACTGCCGCGAAAAGTGGGGTTGATCTGTGGTCGTAATACCGATGCTGAAAAAGATGTTGTAGAAAATGCTCGCCGCCGCTGGCCAGCAGTTGAATTTGAAATTCGGGAGGTAGCAGTGCAAGGCGCCGCCGCTGTGGTTGAAGTATCAGCTGCGCTAAGAGAACTTGAGAATGACCCTGATGTGGATGTCATCATCATTACTCGTGGTGGTGGCTCCTTTGAAGACCTGCTGCCCTTCAGTGATGAGTCACTCGTCCGCCTGGCATCAGAGTGCACCACACCAATTGTCAGCGCTATCGGCCACGAGAAAGATGCACCACTTCTCGATTATGTCGCCGACTATCGCGCATCTACTCCCACCGATGCGGCTAAGCGCGTGGTTCCAGATATTGCGCAAGAGGTTAGCGATATCGAAAAGATTCGAGATCGCATGTATCGAACCCTGGTCTCCACCATTGGCTATGAGATCAATCTGATTGCCCAATTACGAAACCGCCCGGTCATGAAAGACCCGCATCTGATGGTGACTTCTCGCCGCGATGAAGTAAAGGCGCTGCGAGATAGATCTATCCGCGGCTTTGCATCCATTATTGAAATTGAGAAGAAGGAGCTGGCTGGAGTGCGAGCCCATCTGCGTTCACTCTCACCACAATCAACGATGGACCGCGGGTATTCGGTAGTGCAGTTAGAAGATGGCGCAATCCTGCGCGATGCCACAAAGGTGAAGGTGGGCACTCGTTTGCGCATTCGCGTGGCAAAAGGTGAGACCGCAGCCACCGTAAGTTCTCCCGAATAACTACAAGAGAGTAGATTGTGCTCATGGCCGCTAAAGATGCACAGCCCTCCTATGAAGCCGCTCGTGATGAGCTGGCCGAGATCGTTGAATCACTAGAAGATGGCAGCGCAACCCTGGAAGAGTCACTGAAGTTATGGGAGCGCGGTGAAGAGTTAGCAAAGATCTGTCAGCAATGGCTCGATGGCGCCAAGAAGAAGTTAGATGCGGCCAAAGTGAGTTCTACCAAGTCTGAGGAGAAGTAAGTGGCTCCAACTTTTTCCTACTCTGACATGCTGCCGATTGGACCGGACACAACTAAGTATCGCCTTTTGAGTAAAGAAGGCGTGAGCGTTGAAAAGTTAGGCGATAAGCAATTTCTTCAGGTGACAGCCGAGGCGCTCACCCTGCTTACCGAGACAGCGATACACGATATTTCACATTACCTGCGCAGTGAGCATCTGCAACAACTCTCAAAAATTCTCACCGATCCAGAAGCTTCCGCTAATGATCGCTTCGTGGCGCTGGACTTGTTAAAAAATGCCAATATCGCCGCCGGTGGTGTCTTGCCGATGTGCCAAGACACCGGCACTGCTCTGATTATGGGCAAGAAGGGGCAATACGTATTAACTAGTTCAAAAGATGAAGTCGCACTTGCCCAAGGGGTCTATGACGCATTTACCAAGTTAAACCTGCGCTATTCACAGATGGCTCCCACCACAACCTGGGAAGAGAAGAACACCGGCAATAACTTGCCAGCTCAAATTGAGATTTATGCAGATAGTGAGCATGCCGATGAGTACAACTTTATGTTTATCGCCAAAGGTGGCGGAAGTGCCAATAAATCTTTCCTCTATCAAGAGACTAAGGCAGTCCTAAACCCAACCTCATTTTTGAATTGGCTAGATGAAAAACTCCGCTCCATTGGCACAGCAGCATGCCCGCCGTATCACTTAGCTATTGTCATTGGTGGCACCAGCGCGGAATACACGGTTAAGACAGCAAAGCTTGCCAGCACCCATTACCTCGATAACTTGCCTACTTCAGGAGATGGTGTTTCCGGCCATGGTTTTCGCGATCTCGCCCTAGAAGAAGAAGTCTTTAAGCTCACTCAGAAGTTAGGTATTGGCGCCCAGTTTGGCGGCAAGTACTTCTGCCACGATGTCCGCGTCGTTCGTCTGCCACGCCATGGGGCATCACTTCCCATTGCTATTGCAGTCTCCTGTTCGGCAGATCGCCAAGCAAAGGCGAAGATCACTAAAGATGGCATATTCATTGAGCAGCTAGAGACCGAGCCAGCACACTTCTTGCCGGAAACAACTGATGAACATTTAAATGAGGATGTAGTTAAGATCGATCTCAATCAATCGATGGCTGCTATTCGGGCCGAGCTTTCCAAGTACCCGGTAAAGACTCGCCTGTCCTTAAGTGGCACCATTGTGGTGGCTCGCGATCTTGCTCACTCCAGAATTAAAGAGATGCTAGATGCCGGCAAAGAGATGCCGGAATACTTAAAGCAGCACGCGGTTTATTACGCAGGTCCAGCAAAGACGCCAACCGGTATGGCCTCTGGTTCATTTGGACCAACAACTGCCGGCCGAATGGATTCCTATGTGGATCAATTCCAAGCAGCTGGTGGATCACTTGTCATGTTGGCAAAGGGAAATCGATCTAAGGCTGTCACCGATGCTTGCAATAAACATAAAGGTTTCTATCTCGGTTCCATTGGTGGACCAGCTGCCCGCCTGGCCCAAGATTGCATCAAGAAGGTGGAAGTCTTAGATTTTGCAGATCTTGGTATGGAAGCTGTTTGGAAGATTGATGTCGTTGATTTCCCAGCGTTTATCGTTGTGGACGATAAAGGAAATGATTTCTTTGCCGAGACGATGCGCCCATTAACTATCGGGGTTAAGCCTTAGCTTCTAGTAGTAACGATGGCGCTTGAATTTAGACCAAGCACCACATGGTGTGTCATAACGGCCTTCGATATAGCGAAGCCCCCAGCGAATCTGGGTGACCGGATTGGTGCGCCAATCATCGGCGATGAGATCCATTTTCGATGCCGGTAGGGCTTGTGGAATTCCATGGGCGCCGGAACGGTAGTTATGTGCTTTGTAATTCCAATGGCTCTCTTTAGTCCACAAGTTATTCAGGCAGCGATACTGCTCGCCCTCCCAACCATATTCATCGGCCATGATCGCCTTAGTTACATTCTTGGCACCAACTATGGTGCGGGCCATTTCGACCTGACGACTTAAGTTGGCAACGATCGCCATCTCAGATAACTGGCTAGAAAGTGATGCCATCGGCAGCCCGCTCTTGACCCTTAAATTCTTGGCCATCGGACTCTGACTTGTCAGATTTGCTGAGTCAGGCAGAGCTAGCCGGCTAGTCATAGGAAAATCCAGACCATAGGCACTTGGCTGGGCCACGGCGAGCAAGAGCATCGAAGCAACCGTCGCCCAGAGCGCCGGCTTGGTGACTCGGCCAACGGTAAAGGATGCAAGGGCGGCGAAGAATTGGCGCAGCTCTGATCTCATCTTCGGTACTCCTTTCATCCTCATTCATCTCTAGTCAATACTCCGGCCATCTCTGACCTGCTTTACCCATGGCGCCATCACCTCAAAAATGAGGTTATGACTTAAGGGAAGGGCTTAATCGTGTCTAGTCAGGTGGTCGGTCGCAAATTTAATCCTGCGTGGGTCGCAAATTCACAGAGAAAGGGGTGGCTGTGGATAGGTAAAAGCCCAGGTCAGCTAGGGCAAAGTCCTATATGTCCGATTTGTTACTGTGAGATTTAAATTGGGGCCAAATCACCCGGCTTAGCTTTGCGGGCCTTCCAGTAATTCAGTGACCAGGGCGGCAATCGGTGAGCGCTCTGATCTAGTCAGGGTCACGTGGGCAAAGAGCGGGTGGCCCTTGAGCGTTTCCACCACTGCGACCACGCCATCATGGCGGCCAACGCGCAAATTATCGCGCTGGGCAACGTCGTGGGTGAGAACTACCCGTGATGCCTGGCCGATTCTGGAGAGTACGGTCAGTAGAACGCCGCGTTCTAGTGATTGGGCTTCATCAACAATGACAAAGGAGTCGTGCAGCGAGCGCCCACGGATGTGGGTCAGCGGCAGAACTTCAATCAGACCCCTGGCAATGATTTCATCGATGACCGCTTGGCTAACCAGGGCGCCTAAAGTGTCGAAGACAGCTTGGGCCCAAGGCGACATCTTCTCGCCTTCACTGCCCGGTAAGTATCCGAGCTCTTGTCCGCCGACCGGATAGAGCGGGCGGAAGATGACAACTTTCTTATGAAGTCGCTTCTCCATCACCGCTTCGAGTCCGGCGCAGAGCGCCAGTGCTGACTTACCAGTTCCGGCTCGTCCCCCGAGTGAGATGATGCCAATGGATTCATCAAGTAAGAGATCTAGTGCAATGCGCTGCTCGGCGCTGCGACCATGAAGACCAAAAGCTTGGCGGTCACCGCGCACCAATTGCAGTTGCTTGCTCTCTGTTACGCGGGCAAGTGCGCTTCCTTTTTCAGAGTGCAGCACGATTCCGGTGTGAACCGGAAACTTATGAGCACATTCGTGGTCGGCGCGATCAGATGAATAGAGCTCATCGATGGTGCTATGGCCAACAGATACTTCTTCAATGCCGGTCCATCCGCTATTGGAGACAAGCTCTGCTAAATACTCTTGGGCTTCGACTCCTACAGATGATGCCTTCACGCGCAGCGGAAGATCTTTGGTCACAAGAACCACGTTCTTGCCATCAGACATCAGGTTCTTGGCAATAGCCAGGATGCGCGAATCATTAGTGCCATCGCGCAAGAAACCGTGGGGCAAGGTGCTCAAATCTGTGTGATTAAGTTCGACCGAGAGCGTTCCACCTTCGGGTGTAATTGTCAGAGCTGAATCGAGGCGACCATGTTCAATCCGAAGATCATCAAGTGCGCGCAGGGCGGCGCGGGCAAAGTAGCCAAGTTCAGGATGGTCGCGTTTGGTCTCAAGTTCGCCGATTACAGCGATTGGAATAATGACTTCATGTTCTTCAAATCGGGACATTGCCCCGGGATCTGCCAGGAGTACTGATGTATCTATTACATAGGTTTTACGGGCGGAATTGCTCTTCTTTGAAGTAGCCAAGGCCTAACCATTCTCTGTAGTTGTAATCATGGGGAAGAGACTGGGTGGTGCTTCTGACTTGCAAAAGATAGAACGAAAGAAATGGACTATTGGTGCGACACGCCATCAATGGTTGAGATGTAATACAACGTTTACCTAGCTGGGCCGTATTTCTTCGTGATTCGGCGCTCTGCAATAAATGATGCAACCGGCAGAGTTCCCGCAGCAATCAGGGCAATTATGGTCACGAATTTCATTCGCTTCTGAACGCCAATTTGAAGGACGGTCAGGATGTAGACAATGTAGAGATAGCCGTGGGCGATCGGAATGAAGATGATCCAACCGTTCTCATCTAGTGCATCAAAGATGTATTTAGCCGGCATATAGCCAAAGACGAGCAAGAGCAGATTTACACCGCAGAGCACAGCTAGTAGGCGAAAACGGGTCAGTGCCCCTGTGGAGGTCGGTTGCGTCATAGGTAGAACTCTATAACTTTTCTTCGCGGCGCTTATAGAAGGGGGCATATAAAACTAGGCCGGCCATAAACCACCACACAACCACATAGGAAATATGTTGCCAGTAGTAGCCGGGCACACCCGATGAAAGTGTGGGTGCCAAAATTCTGGTCCGGGTAATAGCACCGTCTCGGGTCTGCTCACTTTTTTCTAGAATGAAACCGTCATAGAGCTGATAGTCGGTTGCGGAAACCAGAAGGCTGCTATCTAGTCGAGAGATCTGAGATGGGGTGTTTGTGGCGCGATCATCAAATTGGCGCGGCATTACGGTGCCAGTGATTTCAACCTTGGTTGACATCGCTATTTCTGGTGATTGCAACCGCTCTTTCCAAAGCCCGCGCACCACAAGAATTGCGGTATCTGTCTCGTTTTGCAGCAGCGCTACTTCCCAGTCAGCAACTTTGCCATTGCCATCAATTTGATTGGGGGCTTTGTAGTTGGCGATGTAGTTACCAGATGTGCGCACTTGCTTGCCAACACTTGTTGCAGGGATTGTTCCAGTAGGAGTTGCTAGCTCTGTCAGCGGATAAATTCTGCTATCAATCGGTGCCACCGTGGGATTGCTCATTTCATTGGCACGATCTAACTGCCAGAGCCCAAGTCCAATCAAAATAGTCACCAGAAAAAGAACGAGCAGAGCTTCACCCAGTCGCTGGATTGCAGACTTCTTAATGCTCGCCCTCATTCTCCTGGCGTAGCTGCTCACGTTCTTGCATACGGGCATAGCGCTTATAGAAATTACGGAGCAAAAACGCGACGGTCGAGAAAAGGGCGATCATTGTCAGAGAGCCAGCGACACCTACTTCAACGTCTTTTGCCATGAGAAGATTCTCCCATGCCAGTAGAAAACGACCAATTCGATTTTAACGATCGATATGGAATCGCTCCTGCCCGCGCGTGGGTGAAGTATGCAGCTGGCTTCGCAATTGTTGGCGGAGCGTGGTTACTGTGGGCGGGCCTGCATCAAGCTAACCCTGCGCTTCGTTATGAACTTATTGCATTTTCCAATACCGATCCGCGTAACCCGGAAATACGATTCTTGGTGGAAAGAGCCGATGGTGCGCAAGAAGTTCAATGCACACTCGTTGCGCGCGATTATGAGAAGAACGTCGTGGGACAAATTGATATCACTATCGCAGCTGGCGAAACCTATCTTGAGCCCACATATGTCGTTCCTACCCGCGCAGATGCGGTCAATGTGGGCATTTCACGTTGTCGCACTCTGCCCTAGGATTGCCCTCTATGACTGCGCAACAGACCTGGCTTACCCAAGAAGCAGCTGATCGGTTAGCTGCTGAACTGGCGAGCCTAGAAGGTCCAGGGCGCAAAGAAATTACCGGCAAGATTGAGGCAGCTCGCGCCGAAGGAGATTTGAAAGAAAACGGCGGCTATCACGCAGCTCGCGATGAACAAGGAAAGATGGAAGCGCGCATTCGCCAGATAAAGCAGATGTTAGAAAATGCTCATATCGGAACGCCGCCGGCGAGCGCTGATGGAAAAGTGGGAGCAGGCATGGTTGTTACTGCAGCTATTGCCGGCGATGAGATGAAATTCTTACTTGGTTCGCGCGAAATCGCATCCGGTGATCTCGATGTGTATTCCGAGAAATCACCACTGGGAGCAGCTGTATTGGGCGCAGAAATTGGATCTACCGTTTCATATACCGCGCCAAATGGCCGCGATATCAAGGTCGAGATTAAGAGCGCCGAGTTTTATAGTTAATCTGCGTAGTTGCGATATTTACGAACGCTGAGCGGAATAAATATCACCATAATGATAATCATGTAAATAAGTGAAGTTATCAGTGGGTTCTCACTGGGAAAAGAACCAGCAGTTGCGCCAAATTGATTCTCCAGGCCAAAGAGTTCGCGGCAGGCAGCTACCATAGTCGAGACTGGATTCCACTCTGCAAAGTACTGCAGGGCGCGCGGCATTCCGGTTGTGGGCGCAAAGGCATTCGATAAGAAGGTGAGTGGGAAGGTCACGATGAAGCTGACGTTTTGCACCACCCGCGCATCAGATGCGGAGAGCCCAACCAGGACTCCTACCCACGAGAGTGCGTAACCAAAGAAAAGTAAGAAGATAAAACCGAGGGCAATGCTGCCTATTCCACTAGAGGGGCGCCAGCCGACCACATAACCTGCAATACCCATCACGGCCAGCACCACGATGTTAAGAAGTGAATCTCCCAATGTGCGACCAATGACTAGTGCTGATTGTGAGATAGGCAGTGATCTAAAGCGATCAATTAACCCCTTCTTCATATCTTCGGCTAGGCCAGAAGCGGTACCAGCTAAGGTAAAAGCAACTGTTTGCACAAAGATGCCGGGCATCAATAACTGCACATAACCACCAGGTTGACCAGTATCAATCGAGCCACCAAATACGTAGCGGAAGAGAAGTACGAACATCACCGGCTGAATTGTTGAGAAGATGAGAACTTCAGGTACGCGACTAAGCAGCAGTAATTGTCTGCGAGTAATAATTGCTACATCGTTTATTGCACTCATTTTCTGCCCCTCTTATTCGCTACAACTTCTTCCTTCTTCTCCTCTGCCACATGGCCAGTTAGTGAAAGAAATACATCATCAAGTGATGGGCGCTTCAGGCCAACATCGAGAGCGTGAATCCCGGCGGCATCGAGTGATTTCAAGACTTCAAAGAGGGCGGCTGAGCCAGTGGAGACTGGGGCAGAGATTAACCGCAGGCCTTCATCGAGGCTCGCTTTATGATCACTTACCGCGCCAACAATTTCCAGAGTCTTTGCCACATGCTGTTGCTCAACTACTACTTCCAGACGTTCTCCGCCCACCTGCTTTTTCAAGGCATCTGATGTTCCACGAGCAATTACTTTTCCGGCATCAATTACCACGATGTCATCTGCTAATTGATCTGCTTCTTCCAGATATTGCGTTGTCAGTAGCAGCGTTACTCCGCCTTTAACTAACTCTTGAATAACTCCCCACATCTCCTGGCGACCGCGTGGATCAAGGCCGGTAGTAGGTTCATCGAGGAAGAGAACTTTTGGTTTAACTATCAGAGATGCTGCTAAATCTAGGCGGCGGCGCATTCCACCTGAATATGTCTTAATCGGGCGCCTGGCTGCATCTGTGAGTGAAAATCTTTCGAGCAGCTCATTTGCACGGATAACCGCGTTCTTCTTGCCTAAGTGATAGAGCTCACCGAACATCACTAAGTTGTCGTATCCGGTGAGAATCTCATCAACTGCGGCGTATTGACCCGATAAACCAATGACTTCGCGTACTTTCTCAGGGCTTTTCATCACATCGATGCCAGCAACTGATGCACTTCCAGAATCAGCGCGCAGGAGAGTTGTCAGAATGCGCACAACAGTTGTTTTACCTGCTCCATTGGGTCCAAGCACGCTGAGCACTGTGCCTTCTTCAACATCCAGGCTCAATCCATCGAGTGCTCGAACTTTTCCTTTGTCATAGGTTTTAACGAGGTTTTCTGCAGTTACTGATTTCACCAGGCCAACCTACCAAGTTTTAGAATGGACAATCTACCTCGATGACTTCTAGCCAAATACAGTCCATTAGACTGCGCAGGTGCGATTTAAATTTTCTAACCCATTTGCGGAGTTTCCGCGTGAGGTTGGAGTCATTGTCTTTGCCTCGTTCTTTGTGGCCGTTGGCTTCGGAATCATCGCACCCACAATTCCACTCTTTGCCAGATCATTCGGAGTAAATCACGCCCAAGTCGGCGCCATCGTCTCCACCTTTGCTTTTGCACGTTTTGCATCAGGTTTATTCTCAGGAAAACTAGTGGATCAATTTGGGGAACGATGGGTCTACTCGATTGGAATTGGCTTCGTTGCAATAACTTCATTTGCTGCCGGCCTTGCTCAGAACTATGAACAGCTTCTGATTTTTCGCGCAGTCGGTGGCATCGGATCTTCTATGTTCTCGGTTGCAGCGGGTTCAATTCTGGTTCGAGCAGTCGGTGACGACCATCGCGCCCGCGTGCAGTCTTTATATAACGGGACCTTTCTGCTGGGAATGATTGCTGGACCTGCAGTAGGTGGCGCACTCTCTGCATTCTCACTACGTGCTCCACTGCTGATCTATGGCGTATTCCTGCTCGGTGCCAGCTCATCTGGCGCTATTTTATTGCGTCACTCAGCACTTGCCGCCAAGCCGAGCGCCGATCAACAAAATGATGTGGTCACTCTCAAATCTGCACTAGCGCTAAGGCCATATCGGATCGCACTCTTTGTTTCCTTCTGTGCAGCTTGGACCTTCTTCGGTATGAGTCGTTCCATCTTGCCGTTATTTATCGTGGAAGATCTCAAAATATCTCCGGCCATGATGGGCTTCGGTTTCACGCTAACCACCTTGATTCAAGGCGCCTTCCTTCTTAAAGCTGGAAAAATGTCAGATATCAATGGGCGCAGATTTTCTCTCATTGTGGGAACTTCCCTCACCGCACTTTTTGCACTCACCCTTGTCTTCACCATGAACTCCTGGATGTTCTTTCTTGGCTGCGCCATCGTCGGTTTAGGTGGAGCATTCCTTTCAACTACTCCTGCGGCCGTCGTGGGCGATGTGATTGAGGGTAAGGGCGGTCAGGTCATTGGCTTATTTCAAATGTCAGCCGATGCCGGAGCGATGGTTGCACCTGTGCTCCTTGGTGCCATCGCAGATTCTTATGGTTATCAACCAGCTTTCGCGCTTACCGCCGTGATGATGGCAGCGGCCGTTATTGCATCAATAAAATTGCCCGAGACGCGGTCTTCGCATCTCGGGCAATCTCAGTAATTTTTGATTACTGACTATTGATTAATCGTTACTGCGAAGAATTGAGATCAATCGCAGTACTTCAAGATAGAGCCAGACCAAGGTAACCATCAGGCCAAATGCACAACGCCATGATTCCTCTTGTGGAACGCCAGCTGCAACTGCCTTATCAATCTGATCTAGATCCATCACGATAAACATTGATGCAAGTGCTACTCCACCTACTGAAATGAGTAGACCGAGGGCTCCACCTGGGAAGCCGATGAAGATGGTTGCTACCGCAAAGATGACATACCCAATGAGTGAGCCCATCATGATGCGACTGAACTTTGGGGTTACCCGAATCTTGCCGGAGCGATATGCCAGGAGAACTCCACCGAAGGCGCATGCTGTTGCAACAACAGCTTGACCAACAATTCCATTATAGGAATCGTTATAGAGGCGGCTGATTGTTCCAAGCGCCAAACCTTGCGCTGCGGCATAAGCAATGACTAGTGGTGGGCGAACCTTTTTAGAAAATGAGTTGACCATCGCGAGGATAAATCCGCCGATGAATCCGATGAGAGCAAGTGTTGGACTATTTGCACGCCAAGCAAAAGCTCCGACTGTAACGAGTACAGCAAAGAGCCCTGCTGTCTTAATGACAACATCGTCAATAGACATTGGTGCAGATGATGGGCGACTCTCGATTGTGTTGAGGTCGCGAGTGCCGACTGCATCACCCTTGATACGAGCGAAACCGCGGCCACTAAGGACTGGGTTAGAACTGCGCATTAATTTCTCCTTATATCTGTGCGAGAACGAGCTCTCGTACGACATATAACGTACGGCAAAGTGAGAAAATTTCCAGTTTTAAGGTCTAAATACGCTCAGCGAACGGGTGTGTAGGGTCCGAGCACGCCACCTTTACGGAAAACATACTGGTTTAGGTGCAGATTTCGGGATTTAAAGCCGGCAGCTGAAGCTAGGAGATAGTAATTCCACATCCGCCTAAAGCGCAGATCGTATTGAGGGATCTCATCCCACTTGGAGTTAATGTTCTTATGCCATTGGAGCAATGTGGTCTCGTAATCGAGTCCAAAATTATGTGTGTCCTCCAGGACAAAACGTCCCTCGGCGGCCTGGGTAATCTGCCCAGGAGATGGAATTACCCCCCCAGGGAAGATATATCGATTAAAGAATGGGTCGGTATTACTCTGGGGCACGGTGTTGGAAATCAGGTGGTGCAACATGATTCCGTCTTCAACGAGTAATTCATCGCACTTTGCAAAGAACTCTTTGAAGTTCTTAGGCCCCACATGCTCCATCATTCCGACTGAGACAATGCGATCGAATCGGCCAGTGAGGTCTCGGTAATCCATTTGCACAAAATTAATGTTTAGCCCGGCTGACTTCTCTCGGGCCAGCAGAATCTGTTGATCTGCCGGAGAAATTCCGGTTGCAATCACACCATAATTTCTCACCGCATGGCGCAAGAGCCCTCCCCATCCGCTTCCAATATCAAGCAGGGTCATGCCTTTTTCCAGCTTTAGCTTTCTACAGATTAAATCAAACTTTGCAATCTGCGCTTCATCTAACGTCTTTGCATTCTGCCAATAGCCACAGCTATAGGCCATTTCGCTATCCAGCATTCTTGTGTATAAATCATTACCGATGTTGTAGTGATGCTTGGCATTCTTTGCAGCTTTAGATTTAGTCTGCATATTTACAATCTTAGATTTTAGCGTGCTTGCAATAAGCGGAATTGATGGCTTGAGAAAGGATGTTGCATCCACAGATAACAATCTGGTGAGCATCTCAACAATATCCTCGCACTCCCACCAACCTTCCATATAGGCCTCGCCGAGACCAAGCTGATGTTGAGATGTAATTCGATCCCATAGCTTTTCATTCTTTACATGAATACTCCAGGGCTCGCTGGAATCAAGTGGCACATTGCACTTTTCAAGAATGGAAAGACAGAGCTCTTTGCTGCTCATTTATTCACCCACAAATATTTCTTGCGTTAGATCGAGCAGCTCATATCTGAACCACAGCACATCGGAGACTTAATCTTTCCCTCGCACTTTGGGCAAAGTGAAATCTGAACATTGCTGCCATCGGCAAGTGCAAGAGAGTCATTGACTAAAGGTAGGTTGCACTTTGCACAACTTGCGTTAACTGACATTTCGCACTTGGCGCATGAGTAGGTCGCGATCATTTTTGAAACTCCTAGTTCTCCATTGAATTGGGAAATTTTACTTTCCCGCTAGGAGATTTTCAAGAGGATTCAAGGATTTTGTGCCCCCAATCGGACTCGAACCGATACTGGAAGGATTTTAAGTCCTCTGTCTCTGCCATTGGACTATGGGGGCCAATGTGAAAGCGCAGTCTACTATGCAAAAAGTTAACTAATGCCCGCGAACTTAGCCGCTTTCTTCAACACTGAATCGAGCATTGGCTTGGTTAGTTTGCCGGTGAAAGTGTTCTGTTGACTTGGGTGGTAACTACCAATGATTAAGTAGTCAGTCTTGTTATGTGAATACTTAATCGTGGATCCATGTCCAAACTTGGTTGTGGGAATTTCGTGTCCTTGAGCCTTTAGTGACTTGATTAATACCTGCCAGCCAAAGTTGCCGAGTGCAACAAAGGATCTAACCGATGGAGCAATGAGTTGTAGTTCGTTTTCAAAATATGGTGCACATGTGTCACGCTCTTCGGTAGTGGGTTTATTTTCAGGTGGAGCACAACGCACCGCCATCGAGATTCGAGTCTCTTTAAGCACTTGGCCATCATCGCGCGATGTCGATGTGGCAATCTTTGCAATGCCAATGCGATGCAGTGAGCCATAGAGCCAATCACCGGATGAGTCACCGGTGAAAATACGTCCGGTGCGGTTAGCACCATGGGCACCGGGGGCGAGTCCAACGATAAGCATCTTTGGCCTAGTTGAACCAAAACCTGGAACCGCCTTGCCCCAGTATTTTTCGTTTTCATATGATTTACGTTTAGTGACCGCTACTTCTTCTCGCCACTGAACTAAGCGAGGGCATTTGCGGCACTTAATGATTGCCTGATCAAGTAACTCAATCGACTTATACAAGTGACCAAGCCATTCCATCCAGAATATCTGACTCTGATGCCACAAATTCTGTAGCGCCAGTTGCCAGCATGATGCGCGAAAGAACAAGTGAACCCGCGCCAATGACATCAACGCGGCCAGGGTGCATATATACAAGTGCTTCGCGATCTTCGCGCTTCATAGATAGGAACGCCTTTGAAACAGCATGAACTTTCTCGGCCGAGATTCTTGAAAGGTGAATTGAATATCTGTCATAGGCGCTTAGCTCAAGTGCTGCAGCTGCAACAGTGGTTGCCGTGCCAGCTACTGCAATCAAGGTCCTTGATTTAGTAATGGGAACAATCTTGGCAGCTTGGGCAATCGCCTCATCGATATCTTCAATTGCTGCCGCAATCTGGCCGGGGTCAGCATCTCCGCCGGTGAAGTGGCGTTCTGTCATTCTCACACAACCAATGTTCATACTCTTTGCAAATTCCACTGTGGTGGTGCCAAAGACAAACTCGGTAGAGCCACCGCCGATATCGATGACAAGAAAGGGACCGTCTGTGGCTGGGAAATCTCGTGTGGCACCCTGGAAGGAAAGTGCTGCCTCTACTTCGCCAGGAATCACTTCCGGTGCAATACCAAGTCGTTCTCTGACTCCATCAATAAATAACTCTCTATTTGTTGCATCGCGCGTTGCACTGGTGGCACAGAACCGAATCTTTTCCACTCCACGCTTTGCTATCTCGATTGCAAACTTATCAACGGCGGCAAGTGTGCGCAGGATTGCATCGGGGTGAAATTGCCCAGTCTTATCAACGCCTTGGCCAAGGCGAACAATCTCCATCTCGCGATGGATCTCGCGAAAGTGAGCACCATCGATATCGGCAATCAGTAAGCGAATTGAGTTGGTGCCGCAATCAATAGCTGCTACTCGCATGACATCTGCTTCCACCATTCGGGTAGCGCTGCAAGTGCTTCATCTCCAAGTGGGTTTACGCCAGGACCGGCAGAAAGAGAGTGAGCAATCAGTGAGTGCAGACACTTCACGCGGTTTGGCATACCACCTGCAGAAACATTTTCTACTTCCGGAACATCTATCTGCAACGCAGAACGAGCTGCGATGTAGTCATCATGTGCGGCGGCGTATTCACCTGCTAATACAGCATCAGTTTCAAGTCGCGCCTGCATCTGACCCATCATGCCGGTTGTTTCCAGGGTTGAAATCGCTGCAGTAAGGCGCGGGCAGGTTGCATAGTAGAAAGTAGGAAATGGTTCGCCGTTACTAAGACGTGGCGGTGTCTCTACGACAGCGGGTTTGCCGCAAGGGCAGCGATAAGCAATGGCGTGCACATCACGAGGTGTGCGCCCTAATTGATTTTCAATAACTGCTAAATCGGCATCTGTGGGTCTGCGATTGTCAGCGCTCACCCTTTACCTGCTTCGGTAATTGAGGCAATCATCCGGGTATACCAAGGTTGTCCTTCGGGAAGATTGCTGACAACGTCGGTCTGGACGGGTTGATCAGAATTCTCGCCGTCTGTTCCAGTGACAATGTATTGACGCTCACCTGGCAGCACGAAGTGCAGTCGTTCGCGTGCCTGTGACTTTATGTATTCAGGATCTTGCCAGAGCAGTAACTCTCTACGTGCTGCATCAAGTGCTGAGTTATCGCTTTTCAGTTGTGATTGCAATGCATTGATTTGTGCACGCTGAACGAAGTAATTCTTTATTGGAGGGGCGAGGAAAAGGGCTAACATAAAGAATATTGCTGTGACAGCTAATAAGCGTCCAGATCCCTGGCGGCGATTGAAGTTAAGGTTGCGCGAACGGTAACTTTTCTTTCGCTTTCCAGAGCTAGATTTAAGCGCCATCTTTTGTGATTAGCCTTTAAAGCGAGGGAAGGCTTGGCGCCCTGCATAAACCGCGGCATCAGAAAGTTCCTCTTCGATGCGAAGAAGTTGGTTGTATTTAGCAACGCGCTCCGTGCGAGAAGGTGCACCAGTCTTAATCTGGCCACAGTTTGTGGCAACAGCTAAATCTGCAATTGTGGTGTCTTCAGTTTCACCGGAACGGTGAGACATCATGCTGCTGTAGTTAGCGCGATGTGCAAGATTTACCGCGTCCAGTGTTTCTGTCAGAGTTCCAATCTGATTTACCTTAACCAGAAGTGCGTTAGCTGTATCAGTATCAATTCCCTTTGCTAGACGCACAGGGTTGGTAACAAATAGGTCATCTCCCACAATCTGAATCTTTGCGCCAAGCGATGTTGTCATTGATTTCCAGCCGGCCCAATCCTCTTCATCAAGTGGATCTTCAATAGAAACAATTGGGTATGCGCTCACAAGCTCTGCGTAGTAAGCAATCATTTCATCAGAGGTGCGAAGTGAGCCTTCGAACTTGTACTTACCGTTCTCGTGGAACTCTGTTGCAGCTACATCCATAGCAAGTGCAATCTCTTTACCTGGCTTAAAGCCTGCTGCTGTGATTGCTTCCAGGATGAGATCAAGGGCGGCGCGGTTGCTATCAAGGTTTGGAGCAAATCCACCTTCATCGCCAACCGATGTTGCAAGCCCACGCTTTTTAAGGACAGCCTTGAGTGCGTGATAGATCTCGGCGCCCCAGCGAAGTGATTCGCGGAATGTCTCAGCCCCAATTGGAGCAATCATAAATTCTTGGATATCAACGTTGGTATCAGCATGTGCTCCACCATTGAGGATGTTCATCATTGGAACTGGCAGCACATGGGCATTTGGTCCGCCCACGTAACGAAAGAGAGAAAGATTTGAAGATTCAGCTGAAGCTTTTGCAACAGCAAGTGAAACTCCAAGAATTGCATTAGCGCCTAAGCGTGATTTATTGGGAGTTCCATCGAGTGTGATCATCTCTGAATCAATCAGACGCTGATCTTGTGAGTCATAGCCTTCGATTTCTGGCGCAATTTCATTGTTAACAAAATCAATTGCCTTAAGAACGCCTTTTCCAAGGTAACGCTTCTTATCGCCATCACGTAGCTCTGCTGCTTCAAATGCTCCTGTTGATGCACCACTTGGAACTGCAGCACGTGCCTGTGTTCCGTCTTCGAGTTGAATCTCTACTTCAACTGTTGGATTTCCACGAGAATCTAGAATTTCACGAGCGCCGATTGCTTCGATGATTGCCATGTGGTCTCTCCTGTTATAGAAAATCTGTCGATTGAGCGCTCGACGTTGAGGGCAGGAGGTAATCCTATCGCGAGCCTGATTGCTCCTTAACAAGAATCTCGGCAATCATCTTTCGTGCCTGCGCACGTAAGGCGTTCTCAGGATCGATGCCATTGGCATGCGCCCAGCCAATGACTGAGGCAAGTGCGGCGCCAACCGAACTTTCATTTACCTGTTCTTCACTTACATAGGCGGCAAGCTCTAAATCAACTCCGTACTTTTCGGCACGATAGAAAATCTTCGAGACGAGCGGCAACGCAGGCTGCGACATCGCAATGCCATCAATGGCAGAGGTGCGCCCTTTCTCTCTCGCTTTAATTGCCTCCCAGTTTTCAATAATCTCTTCCGTGCCACTGACTTTAAGGTTTTCAAAGACATGTGGGTGGCGACTGATTAATTTATCTGCAATAGCTCTTGCCACATCCTCTATTGAGAAGGGATCGGTTGGATGGTCTTGGGCGATGCGAGAGTGGAAATAGACCTGAAGCAATACATCGCCAAGTTCTTCCCGCATCCCAGCGCGATCTTCGGTTTCAATGGCATCGATGAATTCATAAGACTCTTCCAGCAGATACTTGATAAGTGATGCATGGGTTTGTTCAGCATCCCAAGCACATCCACCTGGAGAACGAAGACGGTCCATTACCTCAACCAGGCGTTGAAGTTCTGACTGTGACATAAGAGTTACCTGTTTGAAGGAACTACAGCTGATCCGGCAGAATCTCCAGCAATCAAATCACCTGATGCAACATCCCACACGCCATAACGAGGATTGACTGTGACATTGAGTTGCTCGGCTTTTTTCTGAAGGAGTTCACTAATTCTTCCTTGAATTTCTGCTTCGGCAACTCCAGCCATGGCAAGAGCGCCCGATAACTTATCTGAAATGATGGTGGCGCGTAGATAGCGATCGAAATTCGATGGTGCAATCTGTGCGGCTACTAAACTCTTGGGAAGTTCAGCCTCTCCACCAATTTGGCTGTAAATGGCTGCACGGGCGTTCTCAAGTTCTGTTGCTGAAACGGGGAGTTTTAGCTCTTTCGCAATTTCGTCAAAGACTGTTGTAATAATTGTGAAGCGAAGCTGGCTTCGGTTCAAAGCGTTCCCTGTTTCAAATTGGGTACCTGCTGTATCAATCTTTGCTCGCTCTGCTAAGAGTTCATTAATCTTTGATTGCGCCTGTGCCTGTGTGATGGTGATATCGCCAATGGAGGCAGCAGAATCTGCCTTTCCGCATCCAGTCAGAGCAAGTGCTGACAGAACAGCAATCACAGTAAGAAGCTTCTTCACGAGGTGCTCTCTTTCGTTACATCATTGAGGGATTTTGCGGCCCACTCCAGGAGAGAAGTATCCCCTATGACTGCCGAGCCCTGCGCCGTCGGTGTCCATGCGGCAGCGCGCGGAATGGCGATCATCACCGTATTCGATGCTGATTTATAGAGCGAACCTGGAAAAAGTCGGTTCAGTCTGAGTTGTTTTGATTCCGGCAGGTTCAGTGGCGAAATGCGCAGATACTTTCCAGCAGCCACAACCTCGCGCACGCCGAGAGATTTCGCAAATGCTCGTAATTGCGCAACTCGAAGTAAAGACTCTGCCTCATGTGGTGGTTGCCCGAATCGATCTACAAGTTCTTCTTGAATCGATTGAACTTCGGCATCGTTTCGCACATCAGCTAGGCGCCGGTAAAGATCGAGTCTTAGCCTCTCACCTGGAACATAGCTTTCAGATAGATGGGCATTAACTGGCAGTTCAACTTTGCATTCGTGGTTCTTCTCTTCAGTTTCAATAAAGCCAGTCTTATATTCATTTACAGCTTCACCCACCATCCGCATATATAAATCAAAACCAACATCTGCAATATGTCCTGATTGCTCTCCCCCGAGCAAGTTTCCAGCACCGCGTATCTCTAGATCTTTCAGTGCAACGCGCATTCCAGAACCTAAATCAGTATTGGTGGCAATTGTTTTCAACCGGTCTAAGGCAATTTCTGAAAGTGGCTGATCTGGTGGATAGAGGAAGTAGGCATATGCGCGCTCTCGCCCGCGACCCACTCGACCACGTAATTGATGCAATTGAGAAAGTCCAAAGTTCTCTGAACGCTCAACAATTAGAGTATTTGCATTTGCAATATCGAGTCCACTCTCAACAATGGTGGTGCAGACCAAGATATCGAAATCACGATTCCAGAAGGCAAGAATGACATCTTCGAGTTGGCCTTCACTCATCTGGCCATGAGCGATTCTGATGCGCGCTTCCGGAACTAGCTCTTGTAACTTCGATGCTGCTCTGTCTATCGATTCAACTCTGTTGTGTATGTAAAAGATTTGTCCATCACGTAAGAGCTCGCGGTGAATCGCGGCCTTTATCTGCGCATCTTCTGCTGGTCCAACATAAGTAAGGATGGGATGTCGCTCCTCCGGTGGAGTAGTGATGGTGGACATCTCACGGATGCCAGTCACAGCCATCTCTAGCGTGCGCGGAATAGGGGTGGCAGACATTGCCAGCACATCAACAGTCGTGCGCATCTTCTTTAAAGACTCTTTCTGCTCAACCCCAAAACGTTGTTCTTCATCAACAACAACTAGGCCAAGATCTTTAAACTGAACATCGTTGGAAAGGATGCGGTGGGTACCAACTACAACATCTACTGACCCTTGAGCTAACTCAGCCAAGATCTCTTTGCTCTCTTTGGCTGTATTAAAGCGTGAGAGCCCAGCAACTTTTATCGGAAAACCGGCATAGCGTTCGGCGAAGGTTTTTGTATGTTGTTGCACGAGAAGCGTTGTGGGAACTAGAACAGCAACCTGTTTACCATCTTGAACTGCCTTAAAAGCTGCTCGGATCGCAATCTCGGTCTTTCCATAGCCGACATCACCACAGATGATTCGATCCATTGGATATGGGCGCTCCATATCTCGTTTGACATCTTCTATTGTGGAAAGTTGATCTGGTGTTTCAATATAAGAGAAAGCATCTTCTAACTCTCGCTGCCATGGGGTGTCAGGTGAGAATGCATAGCCTGGTGCGCTGGTGCGCGCGGCGTATAAGCGAATTAGCTCTCCGGCAATTTGGCGAACAGCCTTTCGCGCCCGTCCCTTAGCTTTTAGCCATTCACCGCTTCCGATGCGATGCACTGTGGGAGTTTCTCCGCCCACATACTTACTAATCTGCTCCAAGGTATCTGTGGGAACAAAAATTCGGTCTCCTGGTTGACCACGTTTGGCTGAGGCATATTCAATAACTAAATATTCGCGCGTCACATCTGCCACGGTGCGTTGCACTAGCTCGATATATCTACCAATTCCATGTTGTTCGTGCACAACAAAATCTCCAGCACGAAGCTCTAACGGATCAATTGCTTGCTTGCGTTTAGATGGCATACGCGCACCATCTTTGGTATTTGTCTTACTTCCCGATAAATCACGCTCCGTAACAAAAAGCACTTCTGCATGGCTACTTGAGAACCCATAACCCATCACAGATTGCGTGATGTGTATGGCGCCTCTCGTTGGCTGTGCCAAAAGCTCGGAAGTCATCTGCACCGGCAGGTCCGCATCCCGAAAAATACCGGCATATCGCTCTGCCATTCCGTGACCAGGAGTTGAGAAAATCACGCTCTCGTGTGCTTCTAAAGCTGTGCGTAGTAATTCGCAGAGAGCTTCGACATTTCCACGCATTGGATCAATCGGAGAGAAATCTAGGAACACTGCAGTGGAATCGAGATCGCTACCAAAAGAATTCAAGGAGCGCACTGGGATAGCTAGCCGGCTCATTTCATCGCCAAGTGCGGGCCAATCTAGGAAAGTTACCTTCTCCACCGGCAGTGGCGCGTTTCCACCAATTGCAGCGCTAGACCATGAGGCAGCTAAGAATTCGGCATTTGTTTCAATCAGGTCAGCTGTTCGAGACTTTATTCGTTCTTGGTCTAAGAAAAAGACTTCGGTGCCTTCAGGTAAGCGGTCCAAAATTGTTTCAAAGTTATCGGTCAGAAGTGGAATCAATGATTCCATTCCATCAACAATCATTCCTTCAGTTATCTTGTCGAGAATTTCAATCGCCGATGGATATTGCGGCTTTAAAGATTCTGCCCGTTCCCGAATCGCATCCGTGAGCAAGAGTTCGCGGCAGGGCAAGATTGAGAGTTTTCCCACCACCGGTGATGTAGTTCTTTGATCTGAAACATCAAAGTATGACAACTCTTCAATTTCATCACCAAAGAAATCGATTCGCACAGGATGTGCGGCAAGTGGCAGAAAGATATCGACGATTCCACCTCGCACCGCAAACTCACCACGCTTTTCCACAAGATCTGTGCGAGTGAAAGAAAGTGAAGTCAGGTGTTCTGCTAAATCAGTCAGCGCTATCTCTTGCCCGATTTCCAAAGTCCACATCGGAGTGTGTGCAAGATCTGCGATAAATCGGTGAATCACTGCGCGTATGGGTGCAACCACAATTGGATTGCCTGTCGGCGCTTTCAGCGCATAGAGCGTTGCTAACCGTTTGGCCACCGTGTCACTACGAGGGCTCAACCTCTCGTGCGGCAAAGTCTCCCAAGCTGGAAACTCGAATACCTCTGAGTGTAGAGATTTCAATTCATCAGAAAGATCTTCAGCGGCCTTACTAGAGCCGGTAATCACGAGTAAGGGCTTACTCATCGCTCTGATCGCCAAGAGGAATGGGTAGGTTGGAGTGGGAGCAATAATTTTTTCAGAATCTGCAAGAGCCGAGGTCGCTTCATCATCGCGCTGCAGAAGTTGAATTAACCCGCGCATCAAAGCCTCCTCGGTAGGAACGTACTTGCCGGCAAAACGCCGCAAGGCCCCTCTTCAAAAAGAAGGGGGGCTAGTAATTACAGTCTAGCGATGACTAGATGTATGTGAGAATTCTCCAATGACCTCAAAATCAACGGCCACTGCCAAGAGCTTGCTTGCATCAGATGATGCCACTCTTCGCGCAGATGTCCGCCATTTGGGAGATCTCTTAGGCCAGTCCTTAGTTCGCCAAGAAGGACCAGAACTGCTTGAACTAGTCGAAAGTGTGCGAAAGAGTGTGCGCGAAGGTGGCGGCCTTGAACTGCTTGAAAAACTCACTGTTGAAGATTCAGTGCAGTTAGTACGTGCGCTGAGCACCTACTTCAATCTTGCAAATGTGGCAGAACAAGTTCACCGCTCGCGCGTTCTAGCCGAAGTTCGCGCGCAGGGTGGTTCTTGGATTACCCGTGCAATCGACAAGATTGAAGATGCGATAGCGCATCCGGTAGCGGGACATGAAATTTCTCATGAAGATCTAGTTAATTGGATTAGTGAATTAGATGTGCGACCTGTCTTTACCGCCCACCCAACGGAGGCCGCACGTCGTTCTATCTTGGGCAAGTTAGGTGAAATTGCTTTATTACTTGATACTCCCAAAAGTGTTACGCAAGACGAGCGCTTAGCTGAAACCGTAGATTTACTATGGCAGACAGATGAGTTACGACTTGATCGCCCAGAGCCACTCGATGAAGCAATGAACGCACTCTATTACCTCGATGACCTTGCCACCTCTACAGTTCCAGAAGTTCTAAACGACTTCGCCCGCGAATTAAAGAGACTTGGCATTGAATTACCAGTGACTTCCAGGCCTTTGACCTTCGGCACCTGGATTGGCGGTGACCGTGATGGAAACCCAAATATCACTCCTGCAATTACCGAAGATGCTGTGGTGCTGCAGGTCGGCCATGCAATTCGCACAACTATTGCGGCGATGAACAAGCTGCGCCAGATGCTCTCAGTTTCTACACGTATTGCAGGTGCTACTCCTGAGCTGAGTGCATCTGTTGAAAAAGACTTGAAGAATATTCCAGAATTTGAAGAGCGATTTTTGCGCCTGAATGTGCAAGAGCCATATCGACTAAAGGCAACCGCAATCGTGCATCGCCTGGCATTTACTCGCCAGCGTCATGCCGTGCGAGGTCCACATGTGCCTGGTCGTGATTACAAGAACACTGCAGAACTTCTGGCAGATCTCACACTTATGCGTGACTCTCTATTTGCTCATCGCGGTGAACTTCTTGCAACTGGCTTAATTGAACGCACAATTCGCACAGTGGCTGCCTTCGGTCTAACCCATGCAACCCTTGATATTCGCGAACATTCTGATGCCCACCACAAGGCGTTGCAGCAGATGCTTGGCCCAGACTATGCCGGACTTTCACATGAAGCGAAGTTTCCAATTCTGATAGCCCAGCTTGCATCTTCTGCTCCCCTTGATTCCACAAAGCTAGATGCCGCTGGTACTAAAACACTCAATACCTTTGTGGCAATCGAAGATTTAATTGAACGCTTCGGTCCAGAAGTCATTGAAACCTACATCGTCTCGATGACAAAGGGGGCCGATGATCTCATTGCAGCAACGGTCTTGGGTAAGCAGGCTGGGCTTGTTGATATTGATAAGAAGATTGCAAAGATTGGATTTGCTCCGCTCCTTGAAACTGTGGCAGAGCTGCGCGCGGCAGGTGAAATTCTCGAGCAGTTGTTATCAAATCCTACCTACCGCACCCTGGTTGCACTTCGAGGTGACGTGCAGGAAGTAATGCTCGGATACTCAGATTCAAATAAGGATGCCGGAATCGCAACATCACAATGGGAGATTCACCGGGCACAGCGCATTCTGCGCGATGTTGCAGTCAAGCACGGCGTGAAGCTTCGTCTATTCCACGGTCGTGGTGGTTCGGTCGGTCGCGGTGGTGGACCAACATATGATGCGTTAATTGCCCTTCCTTGGGGTTCAGTTGATGGCCAAATCAAGATGACTGAACAAGGTGAAGTTATTTCAGATAAGTACGCACTGCCAGCACTTGCGCGCGAGAATGTCGAACTCACTTTGGCCGCATCCCTTGAAGCAACAATTCTTAATCGTGGGCCACGTCAGAGTGCGCAAGATTTGCAAAAGTGGAATGACTGCATGAACTTAGTCAGTGACAACTCCTTTACTCGCTACCGTGCACTAGTTGATCACCCAGATCTTCCGGCCTACTTCTATGCCTCAACTCCAGTTGAACAACTTGGAAATCTCTTTCTAGGTTCACGTCCATCGCGTCGCCCTGATGCTGCAGGTGGTCTTGATTCACTTCGTGCAATTCCATGGGTATTTGGCTGGACCCAATCTCGTCAGATTGTTCCTGGTTGGTTTGGTGTGGGCTCGGGGCTAAAGGCTGCTCGTGAAGCTGGGAAGTCAGATGTGCTGGCGCAGATGCTTTCTGAATGGCACTTCTTCTCAACATTTATCAGCAACGTGGAGATGACCTTGGCAAAGACAGATCTTGTTACGGCAAAGCATTATGTGCAAACCCTTGTTCCAGCAGAGCTACATCACTTACTAGATGTAATCACAGCTGAGTTTGAACTAACCGTTGCTGAGATTCTCACGCTGACCGGCAAGACATCATTGCTGGGAGACCAACCAGTCTTAGCTCGCACACTGCAGGTCCGCGATACCTATCTTGCTCCCTTACAACTTCTGCAAGTGACCCTGCTCAGTCGTGTGCGCGAACAAGGTGAGAAGGCAGATCCTGCGCTAATTCGCGCTCTGCTGCTCACAATCAATGGTGTTGCAGCAGGACTTCGCAATACCGGCTGATTAGCTGTTGAATTTACTCTGAGTTAAATCAAGTCCTTTTTCAATCAAGAACTCAACACAGTCAGCGCCACGATCGATAAATTCATCCAGTGACTTTTTCTCTTCTTTGCTAAATTGCTTAAGCACAAAGTCAGCTGGGTCTTGCTCGCCCATTGGGCGGCCGATTCCAAGTCGAATACGAAAATACTCTGCCGTGCCAAAGGAAGATGTCAGTGATTTCAATCCGTTGTGGCCATTATCGCCGCCAGCAAGCTTTGCTCGAATTGCGGCGTATCCGATATCTAACTCATCGTGGAGAACAATGATCTTTGCTGGTTCCACCGAATAAAAAGAGGCGAGCGCTTTAACTGGCCCACCAGTTTCATTCATATAGCTCTTGGACTTTGCCAGAATGATTGAGTGCGCATCAATACCAACGCCTAACTTGAAGGCGGCGATATCGCAACGAGATTTATGAGATGAGAGTTTTAGATTGTGACGTTTGAGAAGATGGTCAATAACCATCTGACCCACATTGTGACGGGTGGCAGCGTATTCATCGCCCGGGTTACCGAGCCCCACTACCAACCACGTCATATGCGAAAGTCTAAGTGTTAAGCGTCCTTCTTCTCTGCATCTGCAGCAGGTGCCGCAGCAGCATCATCGGCAGCAGGTGCCACAACAGCAACTTCTTCAACGATTGTTGAACGCTCTGACAAGTGAACAATGATTGTGTTCGCTGGGCTGACCAGGGTTGTGCCTTCAGGAAGTACGACATCTGATGCGTACTTAGATGTTCCTGAAGTCATTCCTTCAATATCAAGAACCAGGAATTTAGGAATCGATGTTGCTTCTGCTTCAATTTCAATTGAGTTGTGCTGGTGCTCAAGGATGCCGTCTGGATCGTGCTTACCTTCTGTGTGAACAGGGACAGCAACAGTTACCTTCTCACCACGGCGCACAAGTACGAGATCGATGTGCTCCAGGATCTGCTTTAGTGGATGGCGAACAATCGACTTTGGAAGAGTGAGCTCTATCTTTCCATCGATATCAATATTAAGAAGAACGTTTGACTCTTTAAGCGCAACACCGAGTTCGCGTGCTGGAAGAGTGATGTGAACTGGCTTCTCACCATGGCCGTAGATAACAGCTGGAACTAGACCTGAAACGCGTGCGCGACGTGATGCGCCCTTGCCGAATTCAGTACGTGTAGTTCCCTTGATTGATACTTCTGCCATGTTAAAACTCCTCTAATTGATACTTCTTTATGTTGCGAAGTTCCAGCAGGAGTTGATACCTACGGCCGTCGATCACGGATAAATTTCACCCTCGCCGGAACGAGGCAAAGGTTAGCGTGAGTTAGCTATGTCCGTCAAAAAGGCTAGTTACTGAGCCATCTTCGAAGACTTCGCGGATAGCACGAGCCAAGAGGGGGGCGATGGAGAGAACTGTGAGTTTGTCGAATTTCTGGTCCTCAGAGAGCGGAAGTGAGTCTGTCACGACTATCTCCACCGCTCGTGAATCCTTCAGACGATCAACTGCCGGGCCAGAAAAGACCGCGTGCGTTGCTGCCACGATGACATCTTTTGCGCCGCCTTCAAAGAGTGCGTCAACTGCCTTAGTAATTGTTCCAGCGGTATCGATCATGTCATCGATAACGACGCAGGTGCGCCCCGTAACATCTCCAACAACTTTTCCTACAACTGCCTCATTAGGAATAAGTGGGTCACGAGTCTTATGGATAAATGCAATGGGACAGCCACCGAGAAGTTCAGACCAGCGTTCTGCAACGCGAACACGGCCTGAGTCTGGTGAAACGATTGTGAGCATTGAGCGGTCAACTTTGCTGCCAACATAGTTTGCCAGCATTGGAAGTGCAAAGAGGTGATCTACTGGACCGTCGAAGAATCCTTGAATTTGTGAAGTGTGAAGATCAACAACCATGAGGCGATCAGCGCCAGCTGTTTTAAATAGATCGGCCATGAGGCGCGCTGTTATCGGTTCGCGACCTCGGCTCTTCTTATCCTGACGAGCATATGCATAAAAAGGCGCAACTACCGTGATGCGCTTTGCTGAGGCGCGCTTGAGGGCATCAATCATGATGAGTTGTTCCATGATTTGTTTATTAATTGGGGACGAATGTGACTGAATTACAAATGCATCACAGCCACGAACTGATTCTTCAAAGCGAACAAATATTTCGCCATTGGCAAAGTCATAAGCTGAAGTCGGTGTAAGTGGAATACCTAACTCTTTGGCTACTTGCTCTGATAATTCTGGAAATCCACGGCCTGAAAAGAGACGAAGTTTTTTCTCTGAGGACAATCGGATTTCGCTCAAGGAAGTTAGCCTTTCTGCTCGTCGCTACTGTGGCGCGAAGCCGCCTCAGCAGATTTTGTACCGGGGCGCTTACGCAGTACCCAACCTATTACATTTCTCTGCTTTGCTCTGCCAACGCCAATCGCGCCGGGAGGAACATCTTCGGTTATGACAGATCCGGCGGCGGTATATGCGCCATCTCCGATTGTCACGGGTGCAACTAACATCGAATCACTCCCGATCCGAACATGATCGCCCACCACGGTGTAATGCTTCTCCACGCCGTCATAGTTCACAAAAATGGTCGCCGCACCGATATTGCTGCCCTCGCCAATAACGGCATCTCCAACATAAGAAAGGTGAGGGACTTTTGAGCCCTCACCCAGAGTTGCATTCTTCATCTCAACAAATGCGCCAGCTTTAGCGCCGGTAAGTAATTTGGTTCCAGCGCGCAAGAATGTAAATGGCCCGACATTTACTGACGCACCGATAATCGCTTCCGTGCAATGAGATTCAAGCACGCGAGCGCTATCACCCACTGTGCAATTGTGAAGGGTCGAACGTGGACCCACTACCGCACCGCTCGCCACAGTTGTTGTGCCAGTAATTGCAGTGCCCGGCATGACTATGACATCTCTTTCAATCTTGGCTGTGGAATCAACCCAAGTACTTAAGGGGTCAACAATGGTGACGCCTTCACGCATAAGATCTTCGTTGATGCGATCGCGCAAGAGCGCTGCCGACTCAGCCAACTGCACTCGGTCGTTAACGCCAAGGATTTCAATAAAGTCTTCAATCAGAACTGGCGCAATCGTGCCGCCTTCATTGCGCAAAATCTCAATCACATCTGTCAGATAGAGCTCACCCTGTGAATTACTTGATTTGAGTTTTCCGATTGCTCCGGCAAGCTTTGCGGCATCGAAGGCATAGACGCCTGAATTAACTTCAATGATTTCTCTTTCCATCTCATCGGCATCACGTTCTTCAACGATGCGAGCCAAGGAGTCATCATCGGCGCGAATAATTCGGCCATAACCGGTTGGATCTGGATGTAGCGCCGTCATAACGGAGGCGGTAAAACCACCTGCATGATGGTGCTCGAGTAATTGTGTGAGCGATGTTCCGGTGAGCATCGGGGTATCGCCAGCGAGAATTAAAATCGTGCCAGCAGGCTTTAAACCCTCGAGCGCTAACTGTGTTGCATGACCTGTTCCGCCACGTTTTTCCTGAAAGACGGTCACTGCATGCGGAGCAATCTCTGCAATGTGTGCTTCTACTTTTTCGCGGCCCGCACCTACGACAACACGAACTTGCTTGGCCGATAACCCACTGACTGCGTGCAATACATGACCAACAAGTGTGCGACCGGAAATTGAATGAAGAACTTTTGGCGTAGCAGACTTCATACGCGTACCTTCTCCCGCAGCGAGAATCACTACGGTTTCTAGGTTCATGAGGTAAGTCTACTTGCTCCGCCACCAGGTATCGATCCTGGACCCTGGGCTTCAAAGGCCCATGTGCTAGCCACTACACAATGGCGGAACCTATATTCTCCCTTATATTCGG
>JBILAM010000025.1:0-19243 GCA_044354225.1 Candidatus Planktophila sp. | reverse complement strand
AGCTTGCATCAGGAGATGTCATCAAGGTCGCAGAAGTTGTGCGCGATCTCTACCGTCGCGATCTCGATCGTGGACTCTCTGCTGGTGAAAAGCGCATGCTCGCCAAGGCGAAGCAGATTCTCGTCTCTGAGCTCGCACTTGCCGAGCGCACAGATGAAGAGAAGGCTGCAACTCTCCTTGACGAGGTTCTCGCTTCTTAATTTTCGTTAACTCATCTCTATGATCGCCGCAATTATCGCAGCTGGTGGTAGTGGCGAACGTTTCGGTGCTTCTATCCCAAAAGCGCTCATTCAACTCGGTGATCGCACACTTCTTGAACATTCCATCTCAACGCTGTCAGCTGTGGCGGATGAAATTGTTGTGAGTGCACCTGCTGGCTATGAAGACCAGATTCGCACGCTAGTTGGTACTGAGATCACAGTTGTGACCGGCGGTGCTACACGTTCTGAATCTGTGCGTCTTGGTTTAGCTGCAATAAATGGTGCTGACTTTGTCTTAGTTCACGATGCTGCCCGAGCACTTGCTAGCCGCGAACTAGCAGCACGCGTTGTGGCAGCACTTAAAGCAGGAGATGTTGCAGTGATCCCAGCGCTACATGAGGTAGATACAGTGAAGGTAATTGATGCACACGGTTATGTCAGCTCAACTCCAGATCGCGCATCACTTCGCCGCGTGCAAACACCACAAGGTTTTACATATTCAGTTCTTAAAAAAGCACATGAAGCTGCCGGTGATGCCACAGATGACGCAGCCCTTGTTGCAGATGCTGGCCACAAAGTGCGCGTGATTGACGGAGAAGAACGAGCACTGAAAATTACAACACCACAGGATCTGGCAACTGCGCTGCAATTTATGGGCGATACACAATCATTTTCTACAGGTGTGGGAGTTGATGCCCATGCATTCGGACAAGGGCGTAAACTCTGGCTGGCCGGCTTGCATTGGCCTGATGAAGTTGGAGTTGATGGCCACTCTGATGGCGATGTTGCAGCACATGCCATCTGCGACGCGCTCTTTGCCGCTACTGGACTCGGAGATCTAGGAAGTAACTTCGGAACTTCACGCCCTGAATATGCGGGAGCATCGGGTGCTCAGTTATTAAAAGAGACCTACCTTTTGATTAGTAATGCAGGATTTTCAATTTCTCATGTTTCAGTGCAGATCATTGGAAATCGTCCACGTATTGGGGCACGTCGCGCGGAGGCGATTGCCACGATATCTGCAGCACTTGGGGGCGCAGAAGTGGCAATCCTTGCAACCACCACCGATGGCATGGGCCTTACCGGTGAAGGCAAAGGTATTGCGGCAATTGCATCGGCGTTAGTTACGCGTAATCGCAGCTAGGTCGCTTTAGACTTTAGACTCCGAGAGATCAGGGATGGTCATGGCCAGTAAATCAAAGCAACAACGCAACCGCGCAGCTCAACAAAAGGAGAGCGCGTTTCTGGCAATTGCTATTGCAATTGTTGCTTCTTTTCTAGCCCTGATTCAAAATAAGTACGGACAGTTCAGCGATATCCGCGGTTTCTACGGCATGCACTTCTCAGATGGACAGCACCTATGGCCGTTTTCAACGCACACACTTCTTGGTGCCACCGAATCGATTCACCCGGTGGAGTACCCAGCCCTTACCGGTTTAATCATGTGGTTGTTCTCATTCTTTATTGAACCAGCCCAATATGCATTTGTTGATTACTACAGATTGACTGCAACCTTTCACATTGCACTCTTTGCAATAACTGCCTTCCTTATTAAGAAATTAGCTGGCAGCAAGTGGGCAATTATCTTTGCGCTATCTCCTGCAGTTCTCTATTCATTGAACCGAAACTGGGATATCTGGGCAATTGTGACCATGATCTTGGCGATCTACCTCTTCGAAAAAGGGAAAACGACGCAGAGCGCCATCTGGCTAGCGGTCTCGATTGCCACCAAATTCTTTCCGCTCGTCCTGTTTTTTCCAATCTTGATTTACTACTTCCGAAAGAAAGAGTTAAAGAAGTTCGTCTCTTACTTCGCATACACCATGGGTGCTTGGGTGCTGATTAATCTTCCCTTTGCACTGATTAACTTTAGGGGTTGGAGTTACTTCTACGAATTTAGCTTTGATCGCGCAATTGGTTCAGCTTCAGTGTGGGAAGTGGCGTCAAAGATTGGTACACCTCTTCCGACAGCGGACATCATGTTCTATGCACTCAACCTTGGAATTTTTGTTCTACTCGGGGCTTATTTACTTAAATCAAAGTTACCAGTTCCACTGATTGAGGGCGCCTTTCTTACTATGTTCGCATTCATTTTGTTTAATAAGCAATACTCAATGCAATACATCATTTGGCTAGCAGCCCTCGCTGTGATTGCAATCGGGCGACTTAGCCAGAAGAAACAGATCACCATGATTTATGCCTACGTTCTCTGGCAAGCCGCAGATCTGGCCTTTCAATATGGATTCTTCCAAGGCATCCTCACAAGTACATATGCGAATACAGAGACCCCAGCATCCCCGGAGATTTCTGGCTTAACCTTTGGTGTTATTGGAGTAATTCGATATCTACTCGCTGTTGGTTTTGCGCTCTTGCTCGCGAAGTTTCTCTATGATGAAAAGAAAGCCATAACTCCTGCGAAATAGGCGAGAGTTTGAGAATTCAAAATCACAGGTAGAATTGCCTAATGAGTTCGCTATCTTTATATGACACCTTAACGCGAACCACCTCTGAATTCGTTCCCCTTAAAGCTGGTGAAGTAGGCATCTATTTATGTGGTGCCACTGTGCAGGCACCGCCACATATAGGCCATGTGCGCTCGGGTGTGAACTTTGACATCTTGCGTCGCTGGCTTACCCATAGTGGCTATAACGTCACATTTATTCGTAACGTTACAGATATCGATGACAAGATCTTGCATAAGGCTGTGCACGAGCAAGCACCGTGGTGGGCAGTTGCTATGAAATATGAGCGAGCATTTACTGAAGCTTATGCGGCGCTCAATGTCTTGCCACCCACATATGAGCCACGTGCTACCGGGCACATCACGCAGATGATTGAATTGATGCAGATCCTGATTGAAAAGGGCGCTGCATATGCACCAGGTAATGGCGATGTTTACTTGGAGGTGCGCAAACTCTCTTCCTATCTCACTCTTTCTCGTCAGAAGCTCGATGATTTACTGCCAGCAGCCGATGCCGATGAAACATTTAAAAAAGATCCACGAGATTTTGCGTTGTGGAAAGCGGCAAAGCCAGGAGATCCATCATGGCCAACTCCATGGGGTGCTGGTCGACCAGGTTGGCACTTGGAATGTTCGGCAATGGCGCATGCATATTTGGGTGAATCATTTGATATTCACGGTGGTGGACTTGATCTGATTTTTCCTCATCATGAAAATGAGATTGCACAATCTGAAGCTGCTGGTTATGCCTTTGCCAAGCGATGGCTGCATAACGCCTGGGTGACCGCATCCGGTGAGAAGATGTCTAAATCTCTCGGTAATTCATTGCAGGTGCATGAGTTACTCAAAAGCGTGCGCGGCATTGAGCTGCGTTGGTATTTAGGTTCCGCCCATTACCGTTCCATGCTCGAGTTCTCCCATGAAGCTTTGGCTGAATCGGCAACAGCTTTCCGCCGGATTGAAGGATTCTTGCAACGCTCAGTTGAGATTTTAGGATCAGAGCCGGTGCCAACTATCAGCCAAGTATTTACCGATGCGATGAATGATGATTTAGCTGTGCCAACAGCACTTGCCTCAATTTCAGAGGCGCTACGCGCAGGAAATAGCGCAATTACTGCAGGTGATACCGCCACTGTTGAAACTAGCGCCAATGAGATTCGGGGAGCACTTGAAATTCTTGGCTGCGACCCATTCGATGGCGCATTTGCATCGAGTACTGCAGTTGAAGATATTGGCGCAGCCCTCGATGGCGTTATTCAATTAGCGCTCGCCCAGCGCACAGCAGCGCGAGAGCGAAAAGATTTTGCGGCATCCGATCAGATTCGTGATGGCCTAGCAGTACTGGGAATTACTATTGAAGATACAGCTCAAGGGCCACGTTGGTCGATTACTGGAAATGGAAGTAACTAACAATGGCCGGTAATGCAAAACCACGTGGAGCAGTGCGTAAGAGCAAAAAAGGACCATCGGCTGGAACGGGTGGAAATAATAAGCGCCGCCTTGAAGGTAAGGGGCCAACACCGAAGGCGGAAGATCGCCCGTATCACGCAGCGGCTAAGCGAAAGAAGGCTGCTGAAAAAAGTGCTGCCAAAAAGCCAGCAGCAGCGGGACGAAAATTTTCTAAGGGCGATGCACCACGTGGTGAGATCGTGGCTGGACGTAACGCGGTATTAGAAGCGCTGCGCGAATCTGTGCCAGCAACAGAGTTACTTGTGGCACGCAGTATCGATGTTGATGATCGCGTTGCTGAATCTTTACAAATAGCACTCAATCACGGTCTCTCAATTCGCGAGGCACATCGCGCTGAAGTTGAAGGAATTTCACCGAATAGCCAAGGAATTATTCTCTCTATTAAGCCATTCCAATATTCTTCCTTTGAAGAAATTACCCAGCGGGCAAAGAACCCGATGTTACTTGTTGCCCTAGATGGCGTGACAGATCCACGTAACCTGGGCGCAATTGTGCGAAGCGCCGCAGCTTTTGGCGCATCCGGTGTTCTGATGACTGAACGACGAGCCGCAGGCATGACAGCATCGGCTTGGAAATCTTCCGCGGGGGCAGCAGCACGCTTACCAATCGCACAGGTGACAAACCTTGCTCGCACTATCGATGAAGCAAAGAAGCTGGGCTGCTTTGTGGTCGGCCTTGATGGCGAATCTGATGTGAAGATTAGCGAGATGAAGGTGGCAACTGAGAACCTGATGGTGATTGTGGGCTCGGAAGGTAAAGGCCTGGCCCGTTTAACTCGCGAAAAGTGCGACCTGGTTGTCTCGATTCCGATTAGTGCCAGCACTGAATCCCTAAACGCATCTGTTGCAACATCTATCGCGCTCTATGCCGTCGATGAAGCACGGCGCAAAGGGTAGTTATTTAGGTTAACGCGTCATGGCATATCAACGTTTAATCGTCTGCGGAGATTCATACTCGGAAGGCATGTCTGATGAAATCATCGATGGTCACTATCGCGGATGGGCCGATCGCGTTGCAGATGAGATGGCAAAAGCTCATCCTGATTTCACCTATGTGAATCTATCTGTGCGCGGCAAGTTGCTCGCCCAAGTAATACAAGATCAAGTTCCGGTTGCACTCTCATTTGTCACGGGCGCTGACACGCTGGTTTCTTTTCATGCAGGTGCAAATGATGCGCTACGTCCGGGATATCAGGCAGATGTTGCTATCGCCCTCTATCAAGATGCCGTGCGATCACTTGCGGCAAGTGGTGCGCAGGTGATGCTCTTTACCGTCCTTGAAAATACTGGCAACAAAGGGCGAGGCGCCGAAATTTGGGAACGACGTTTTTCCGCATTTAATCAAGGTGTGAGAGCGGTGGGGGCAGAAGTTGGCGCCATTGTGGTTGATGCCAATGAAGAGAATTTCTTAAGTGATCGCAGGTTCTTAGCATTTGATCGCCTTCATTTAAATACTGAAGGTCATTATCGATGTGCGCAAGCGGTATTAGAAAAGATTGGTCTGCCATTTAATCCTGCGTGGAGAACGCCGTTGCCGCCTGCAAAGAAAATTCCATGGATTGTGCGAAAGGGCATCACCGTTGCTTGGTTTATTATCTTTGCCTTGCCCTGGATTTATCGTCGCCTTCGGGGCAAATCTTCCGGTGATGGAAGAAGTGCCAAGTACCCATCACCGCTCTCGTGGCCTAGGTAGTAGGCCACGATTTTCAGAATTGGGCGCTGGGTGCCATAATTACGCTCGCACTTCGCCTCCCTAGCTCAGTGGTAGAGCAGCTCACTTGTAATGAGCAGGTCATCCGTTCAATCCGGATGGGGGGCTCCAATAAATACTCCAGCGCTACTAGGAAAAGGAGTTCACATGTCTAGTGAATCATTTTCCCACGAAGCATTTGGCGATCTCATTGCTGCAAATACCCAGTATCAGAAAACCTTTAAGTATTCCGAGCTCACAGGATCTGCGGCTAAAGGGCTAGCAATTGTGACCTGTATGGATTCACGCATTAATCCGCTTTCGGTAGTGGGAATGAATTCAGGTGATGCCAAGATCCTGCGTAATGCTGGAGCGCGAGTGACCGAAGATGTGCTTCGTACCCTGGTTCTTGCCACCTACTTACTTAACGTCAATCGTATTTTGGTGATGCCACATACTGATTGCGCCATGGCGCGCGGTGATGAAGCAGCAATTCATAAGTTGATTGATGAAAAGTATGGTGTTAATACATCGAGCCTGGAGTTTAAAACAACATCAGATCAATTAGGCGCACTGGCATCTGATATCAACCGCGTGCGCTCATACCCGCTGCTTCGCGAAGGTGTTGTTGTTGCAGGTGCGATTTATGATGTGAAGACTGGAAAAATTACTCCATACCAGGGTTAGTGCGGCGGATCGGCATCTTGGTAACGGGATAGCTTAAATCTTCTAGAAATTCTTGAATCAACACTTGTGCAATTCTGGGTTTTTCCACAACAAATCCATGCGAAGCCCCGGGAACAATCGCTAGTTGTCCGAGTGGAATGTTTTCATAGAGCTCGATTGTGTGCGAATGTGCAATGACATCATCATCACCAGCCATAACAAGTACTGGGCATTGGATTGTGGCTAAATCTTTGATGGTAAGAGTTGGCTCTGATTTCCATATCTTCATCATGCGATGGATTTTTTCCGCCATAGTTTCAGGTGCATCAGGTGATGTGCGGTTGTACTCCTCTTGATCTTCCGGTGAGATGACGCCATCGAATTCAGGAAGTGGCAGCGTTCCACTAAAGTGAAAGTTTGCGCCTAAGGTAACAACTGAGCGCACTAGTTCTGGGCGCTTAATTGCGGCCAGCAGGGCAATATTTCCACCATCGCTATAACCAATCAGGTGTGCGGGCTCCTTCACAACACTTTCCAGGTATGCAATCAACTCTTTTGTTTGGTAATCAAAGTGCAGGCTGCCTGCTCTATCACCGCTAAATCCATGGCCAGTTCGGTCATAGCCAAAGACGTGAAACTCAGCTTCGATTGCAGGCAGAACTTGAGCATCCCAATGTGATGTTTGGCTTAAGCCGCCATGGAGTAATACAACTGCTTCACCATTGTTATCCCACTCGTAGCAGTAGAGCGAATGACCCGCTACCTCGAGATATTTTTCTAGCATCGCAAAAAGTTTTAGATGGTATCCATGATGTGGCGATTGCCGCGATCAAATGTGAGGTAGTTCCAAGACCAGTCCACGATTGTGCCCACCTTGTTGCGCCCACCAACGAGATAGAACAAGTGCAGGAAGAGCCAGGCAAACCAGGCAAGTGGACCAGTTAGTTTTATTCCACGGAATTCAACAACTGCCTTATGGCGGCCAATAGTTGCCATCGCACCCTTATCAAAATACTTAAATGGTGTCAGTGCTTTTCCTGACTCTTTACGCAAGATTTGTTTTGCCACCCATTTTGCTTGTTGCAAGGCAACCGGTGCGACCATCGGCAAGAAACGACCATCGGCGCCGTGGGTGCCGTTGATATCTCCAATTGCCCAAATATTTGGGTAATTTCTTACCTCTAGATTTTCATCGGTATCAATACGTGTGCCAGCTAGTGGAAGATTGAGAAGACTTGCAGTGGGTTCACCTTTCACGCCAGCTGCCCAAATAGTTACCTCTGCCGGAATGGGAGCACCCTCAGTAATAATAATCTGTCTTGATTTAACTTCCCGTACTGAAGTATTGGTTCGCACGATGACACCGAGCTTGCGCAGATCAGATTCAGCGCGCGCCGAAAGCTTCTCACTAAACATCGGCAGCACCCGAGGGCCAGCTTCAATCAGGTAAACATCAATATGTTCAGCCGCTTGCGCTAAATCATTTTTTAGTGGCCCGCGCTTGAGTTCGGCAAGTGCGCCAGCCATTTCAACACCTGTGGGTCCACCGCCGACTACGGCGATGGAGAGTCGGGTCTCATCTTCAAAGCGAGCTAAATCTTCAAAGCGGCGAAGTACTTCTGCGCGAATTGTGAGCGCTTCATGCACACTCTTCATCCCCAGTGCGTGATCTGCAACTCCAGTAACTCCGAAGTCTGCGGTAACAGAACCCAGTGCCACGATGAGGTGATCGAAATCTAGGGATTCAGATGAATCAAGTTTTACCGACTTGTTCTTATGGTCAACCGAGATGGGTGAACCCATCCGAAACTTCACACCGCTATCGCGCAGCGCGCCGCGAATTGGATGAACTACGTGATCTGCGGCCAAGCCGGCAGTTGATACCTGGTAGAGAAGTGGTAAAAAAGTTTGGAAGTTATGGCGATCAACGAGTGTGACATCTGCCTTATCTGCCAGCGCACGCGCTGCGCCGAGGCCACCGAAACCTGCGCCCAGAATGACTACGCGCGGTCGGGTAGAAGTCTTCATATGCGCAGTCTACGCTGCGACCTATGGAATCGCAGAATCAAGACCGCCTCTACCTCGTTACCGGTGCATCTGGATATGTGGGCGGTCGTTTGGTGCGAGTACTTCTGGAAGATAAGAAGCGAGTGCGTGTTTTTGTTCGAGATGCCCAGAAAATTCAAGGACATGCATGGGCTAAAGATGTTGAAGTTTGCGAAGGCACTGCAACAAGCGGTGAAGATCTAGCGCGAGCACTGGAAGGCGTGCATACCGCATATTACTTACTGCACTCCATTAACGTGGCGACAGATTTCGAAGCAGTGGAAGCACAGATGGCGCACACCTTTGCGGACAAGGCCGAAGCTGCCGGTGTAAAGCAGATTGTGTATTTGGGCGGAATTGCCAACGATGAAAACCGCAGTCGCCACTTGTTATCACGTATGAATACCGGCATTGAATTGGCATCGACCTCTGTGCCAGTGCTCGAACTTCGTGCTGGAATTATTATTGGTTCCGGTTCAGCATCCTTTGAGATGTTGCGCCACCTCACCCACCGCCTGCCGATTATGACCACACCGAAGTGGGTCTCTAATCGCACCCAACCGATTGCTATCCGCGATGTGCTTTATTACTTGCGCAATGTGGCAAATTTAAAGCATCCAGTTAATCGCGTCTGCGATATTGGCGGCCCAGAAGTAATGTCATATGCGGCGATGATGCAGGAATTTTCCAAGCTCTCTGGACTTCGAAAGCGCATCATCATTCAAGTGCCAGTTCTTACACCTAAGCTTTCCAGTTTATGGATTGGCTTTGTTACACCAGTACCAACATCTCTTGCCCGCCCACTAGTGGAATCACTTATTAGTGAAGTTGTTGCCGACTCCCGCAAAAGTATTGGCGATTTGATTCCACCTCCGGCTGAAGGCCTACTCACTGTTTCGCAAGCGATTCAGTTAGCACTTACTCGCACTGAAGAGAATTCAGTCTCTACTCGATGGTCGGATGCGGCATTTCCCACTGCGCCATGGCAGAAGGCACAGAGTGATCCTGATTGGGCGGGTGAACTCATGCTTAAAGATCATCGCGTTATTACTACCGATGTTCCTGCTAAATATATTTGGGAGCAGATAGAAGGAATTGGCGGGGAACACGGTTGGTTTGGTTCCGGTTGGCTCTGGTATTTGCGCGGATTAATCGATCGCATGGTGGGTGGTGTTGGACTACGTCGTGGACGCCGCGACCCCAATCATCTCCGGGTTGGCGATAGTTTAGATTTTTGGAGAGTAGAAGGGCTTACGCCAGAGAAGCATTTACGACTCTATGCCGAAATGATTTTGCCTGGAAAGGCATGGCTGGAATTTCATCTGGAAGAAATCGATGGCAAGACTGTCATCACTCAAGATGCCCTCTTTGCACCGCGTGGATTAGGTGGCCAGATTTATTGGTATCTCGTTTCTCCCTTTCATTTATTTATCTTCCCAACGATGTGTCGCAATATTGTTAAAGCTGCTCGTAAATCCCACACTTCGGTCTAACTCCATCGTAAGATTAGTTACATGTCTGCGTTAGAAAACTCCGAGACTGCTGGTTCCACATTGACCGACCTCGAAAGACGCATTCTTGAATTCGAACGCAACTGGTGGCGCTTTGCTGGGGCGAAAGAGAGCGCGATTAAAGAGCTCTTTGACTTAACTGCCCCTCGTTACTACCAACTGCTCAATGACCTAATTGATCGAGCCGATGCCCTTGAGGCCGCTCCGATGCTGGTCAAGCGCCTTCGCCGCCTGCGCGAAGCCCGCATGAGCGCTCGCACCGCCCGCTAACCCCCTCTCGTTTTGCAGCCTGGAATAAGAACCTCTAGATTTGGCGTTAGCACTCACAGGCCGAGAGTGATAATTCGGCCGGTTTCACCCGATCTATTAGGAGCTAACAACTATGGCAAAGCAGATTGCCTTTAATGAAGAAGCCCGCCGCGGATTAGAGCGCGGAATGAATGTACTTGCAGACGCAGTCAAGGTAACCCTTGGACCCCGCGGCCGCAACGTCGTACTTGAAAAGAAGTGGGGCGCACCAACAATTACTAACGATGGCGTCTCAATCGCAAAAGAGATTGATCTAGATGATCCATGGGAGAAGATTGGCGCAGAGCTAGTTAAGGAAGTTGCCAAGAAGACAGATGATGTCGCTGGCGACGGAACAACTACTGCAACAGTTCTAGCTCAAGCACTTGTGCGCGAAGGACTGCGCAACGTTGCCGCTGGATCAAACCCAATGGCGCTAAAGCGCGGTATTGAAAAAGCCGTGGAAGCAATTGTGAACGAACTTGGCGCAATGGCTAAGAGCGTTGATTCCAAAGAGCAGATTGCAGCAACTGCATCAATCTCAGCAGCCGATGCCACCATCGGTGAAATGATTGCTGAGGCAATGGATAAGGTCGGCAAAGAAGGCGTTATCACTGTTGAAGAATCAAACACATTTGGTCTTGAACTAGAACTTACTGAAGGTATGCGCTTTGACAAGGGTTATGTTTCACCATACTTCGTCACAGATACCGACCGTATGGAAGCAGTTCTAGAAGATGCTTACATCCTGATCGTGAACTCAAAGATTTCAAATATCAAGGATCTGGTTCCAGTACTTGAAAAGGTAATGCAATCAGGTAAGCCACTTGCCATCATCGCTGAAGATATTGAAGGCGAAGCACTTGCAACCCTAGTTGTGAACAAGATTAAGGGAACATTCCGCTCAGCTGCAGTTAAGGCACCAGGCTTTGGCGATCGTCGCAAGGCGATGCTGCAAGACATAGCCATCCTTACCGGAGCTACCGTTATTTCAGAAGAAGTTGGCCTCAAGTTAGAGACTGCCGGGCTAGAACTTCTTGGTCGCGCTCGCAAGGTTGTTATCTCGAAGGAAGAGACAACCATCGTTGAAGGCGGCGGAGATGACGCACAGATCAAGGGACGCGTTGCCCAAATTCGCACCGAGATCGAAAAATCAGATTCAGATTACGACAAAGAGAAGCTGCAGGAGCGTCTAGCAAAGCTTGCTGGCGGAGTTGCTGTCATCAAAGCTGGAGCTGCAACTGAAGTTGAACTTAAAGAGCGTAAGCACCGCATTGAAGATGCAGTGCGCAACGCAAAGGCTGCGGTAGAAGAAGGAATCGTCGCCGGTGGTGGCGTTGCACTTCTTCAGGCAGCAACAGCAGCATTTAAGAAGTTAAAGCTGGAAGGCGATGAAGCAACAGGTGCGAAGATTGTGGAAGTATCAATCGAAGCTCCACTGAAGCAGATCGCAATCAATGCTGGCCTTGAAGGTGGAGTTGTAGTTGAGAAGGTTCGCAACTTAGACGCTGGCTTCGGACTTAATGCAGCAACCGGAGAGTATGTAGACATGATTAAAGCCGGCATTATTGATCCAGCTAAGGTCACACGTTCTGCTCTTCAAAATGCGGCATCAATTGCCGCACTCTTTATTACAACAGAGGCAGTAATCACCGATAAGCCTGAGCCAAAGGGTGCAAACCCGGCGCCACAGGGCGGCGGGGATATGGACTTCTAAATCCTTAGCGTAAAAAGTTAGTAAGGCCCTCGAGATTAACCTCTCGGGGGCCTTCTGCTTTACGATTAGCAGATGAAGTCCTTTGACACAGTAGGTGACGCAGAATCCGTAGCACGCGATGCCGCTTTGGCAGATGCCGAATTAGCGACTCAAGTAGGCGACTTCGTTTCAGTTGAATACGATGACGATAATCGCGTAGCAACATATCTCTTTACAGCCGTTATTGCCGGCTATGTCGGGTGGCGCTGGTGCATCACTCTTGCCAAAGTAGATAAAGATGCTGAACCAACTATCTGCGATGTTGTTATCTTGCCTGGCCCAGATTCACTTATCGCACCCGATCACATTCCTTATCTGGATCGCATCTTGCCGGAAGATATTGAACCAGGAGTCATTGTTCCCAGTATTTTGGATGACACTCGACTCGTTCCTGGTGTGAATGCACTTGTGCAGGATGAAGACCTCGATGCAACCCAAGTATTTGATTTAGGTTTAGCGCGCCCGCGCGTGCTCTCTATTGAAGGACGCGATCAAGCAAGTAAGCGTTGGTATTCAGGTGATCGCGGACCGAATACTCCCTTGGCCCAAGGTGCTCCGAAGCCATGCGCCTCCTGCGGATTCTTCCTTCCGATTGCAGGATCACTTCGTTCTGCATTTGGCGTCTGTGCCAATGCGATAGCACCTGATGATGCACGCGTGGTTTCAGTAGATCACGGGTGCGGAGCACACAGCGAAGCGACCTTGTAAGCGTAAAAACCCGGTAGCACGCCCCATCGCAAGTGCGATAAATTAGCCCCCTGTCCGAATCCCCTCGGCTACACCAAAGAAGAAAATTTAGGAGTACGTGCAATGCCTACCGGAAAAGTTAAATGGTTTTCCCTTGAAAAAGGCTTTGGATTTATTGCATCCGATGAAGGCGAAGATGTCTATCTAGCCGGATCAGCACTCCCAGAAGGCGTTGCAACTGTTAAGCCTGGAACAAAGCTTGAGTTCAGCGTGATTGATTCTCGCAAAGGACCACAAGCAATGTCCGTGCACATCATTGATGCACCGGTTTCACTCGCAGAAAATTCACGTGTTAATAGCGATGATCTCGCGGCGATGATTGAAGACACCATCAAGATTCTTGATCGTGTGGGAAATGGTCTTCGTCAAGGACGCCATCCATCAGGTGCGGAAGCAGAACGCCTTGGTCGTGTTCTTCGCGGCATCGCTTCCCAACTAGAAGCTTAAATACCGCTGCGCCTACTGCGGCGGATTGTGTAACGAATTCCGATCACGCCTAAGACGGCGCCCACAACACATGTCCAAACGATTTTGGATTCGGCGCCAATAACTACTGCGACAGCGCCGGCGCCAATCCAGGCGATAGTTCCCACTGCAATCAGAGTTACAACATTTTTGATATTACTTGCCATGGTTAAAGCCTAACCTTAGTTACCCAGAAAAATAAGGGCGACTAGTGCAATGAGTGTGAGCACTGTGATAAGTCGGCGGCTCTTATAGTTCATGTGCTGGCTCCGCATGCGATGGAATGAATTGAATAACAGCATATGCGATAACCATCAGGACCGGCACCATTAAATATGCGCGAGAGATACCAAGGTGATCACCCAGAATTCCAAGTACAAATGGGGATAAACCAATTGCACTTCCTGCCGCCAGTGAGTTCTTTCCCATGGCTAAATCGGGGCGACCATCACTTAGGCCAATCAATCGCAAAGATGAGAGTGTGAACTGACTTGATACGCCAAGGCCGGTAACCAATAGCGAGAAGAAGCTAATTGTTAGGTTATGTGAAAACCATAGGCTGGCAAAGCCAATGAACTGGGTGGCAATAAATATCTTCAGTTGAGTATCAATCTCCCATTGTTTAAGCAGAGTTGGTCCATACCAACGCCCAATTGCCATTCCAGAACCGAATGCCACGACTGCAAGAGTTGCAATGGCAGGTGTGGCATCAGTGCGGTCTCGAATAAGTGCTGCCGCCCAGAAAGAGATTGCGAACTCGCTGGCAATGCAGGCAAAGAATCCAAACCAAGAGATCCAGAAGTGGCCGGAAAGTTTGCCGCCTTGTGGTCCATCTTCGTGTGGAACATGCGCCTGCTCATCTTTAATTCTGCGAAAGAAAAATAGATAGAGCACAAAGGGCAAGACCGCCAAGATTCCAATACGCCATTGATCGCGAAAACTATCTGCGACCAGTCCCACAGTCAGTGTACCGATGACATAACCGAGAGAACCAATTGCATTTGCTTGCGTGAGCGCCACCGCTGATTGCTTGCCATAGTGTCCCGACAGTGAAGTGACAAAGTTATTGATGACAACTGAGACTCCAAAACCGGCAACAAGTGCTGCCAGAATTGTGAGTTCAACTGGAGGAGCCGCAACAAATCCGATTAGGCCGATGGAGAAAATGATGAGACCAATCCACCCAGTACTAGAGCGACCAAATCTATGCACCAGGTGCGAATTAGAAAGACCGGCCATGATTGAGGCAACACCCATGGCGGTTCCATGAAGACCAGCGATAGTTAGTGATGTTCCCTGATCTGCTCGGAGCAGCGGTTGTGATGGACCGAAGGCGCCTAGGAAGATATTGACAGCCGCACCTTGTAGCGCGATGGTCCAGAAAAAGGAGTCACGTTTTACTGTCTGAGGCATGAATTACAGCTTGGAGACGACAAAGTCGATTGATGCTGTGAGTGCATCAATATCGGCTGGGTCGACAGCGGGGAACATACCGATACGAAGCTGATTCTTGCCAAGCTTGCGATATGGCTCGGTATCCACAATTCCATTGGCGCGAAGGGCAGCAGCCACGGCTGTTGCATCAATTGCATCATCAAAGTTAATGGTTCCAACAACATTTGAGCGCTGGGCCGGGTTGGTAACAAATGGCGTTGTATAGCTGGTCTTTTCCGCCCAACCATAGAGACGAGATGCGGAATCAGCGCTGCGACCAGCTGCAAACTTCAGACCGCCATTGGCATTCATCCACTTCACTTGCTCATCAAGGAGCATCAAAGTCACAAGTGCTGGAGTGTTATAGGTCTGATCAAGGCGTGAGTTTTCAATGGCAATGCTGAGATCAAAGAATGCTGGGATCCAACGACCGCTGGCCTTAATCTTTTCCGCGCGCGCAATGGCAGCTGGGCTCATGAGTGCCAGCCAGAGTCCACCATCTGATGCAAATGATTTCTGTGGTGCAAAGTAGTAGGTATCAAATTCTTTAGCGCTCACATCAAGGCCGCCAGCAGCAGAAGTTGCATCTACTAGAACCAATGCGCCATCTGTTCCAGCTGGGCGCTTGATTGGCATCGCAACACCTGTTGAAGTTTCATTATGTGTCAGGGCATAGACATCGATACCGGCTTCGGCAACAGCTTCTGGGTGCGTGCCGGGTTCAGATTTAATGACAGTTGGTTCACCAAGGAAAGGTGCTTCCTTGGAAGCGCTGGCAAACTTTGAGGAAAATTCACCGAAAACTAAGTGCTGTGAACGATCTTCAATCAAGCCAAGGGTTGCGATATCCCAAAATGCAGTAGACCCACCATTACCCAGAATGACTTCATAGCCATCAGGTAGTGAGAAGAGTGATGTAAGACCTTCGCGCACGCGTTTGACAACGTTCTTTACTGGCTTTTGGCGGTGAGATGTTCCGAGAATGTAATTCGCACCGGGTGCGGTTAACGCTGCAAGTGCCTCTGGACGAATCTTTGATGGACCACAACCAAAACGTCCATCACGTGGCTTGAGGTTCTCAGGAATCTGGATATCTGCGCTCATGGGCAAAGACTAAGGGTAGTAACGACTTACTTCCCAATCCGAAGATGTGTTATCCCGCTCATAGCGCAGGCGATCATGTAATCGGGAGTAACGCCCCTGCCAGAATTCGATGCTAATTGGCGTGACGCGATAACCACCCCATTGCGGTGGGCAGGGAACCGTTGTTCCTTCCGGCCATTTCTGCGCCGCACCGGCATAGCGCTGTTCAAGTTCTTCGCGAGATGAGAGCGGGGCCGATTGCGCAGATGCCCATGCGCCAATCTGAGAACCCCACGGACGAGTTGCAAAGTAATCTTCAGATTCTGCACGCGAAATCTTTGTCGCAAATCCACTTATCGAAACCTGTCGCTCCATGGCATACCAAGGGAAAAGCAGAGTGACCTGATCGTGTAATTCAATCGCTTGTGCTTTGCGAGATGAATAGTTACTAAAGAATGTAAATCCACCTTCTGATACATCTTTGAGTAAAACAGTGCGAGTGCTGATGGCATCAGCGCCCTTCGCATCACTACCTAGGGTTGATAAGACCATGGCATTGGCTTCGACAATAAAGTCATTTGCCGCAGCTTCACTGAGCCAGCCACCAAATGCTGCAAAGGGATCAGCCGGCAAGGACTCGAGGCCCACCTCGCCATAAGAGCGGCGCATCGCCCTGATTGCATCGCGTTCCATCTGGCTCATAGATGTATCGAACCTCACTTTCGGCATGTGTGCATCCCCGCCTGATGTGGTGGTCAGCACCCCCGCGTTAGGTGCAGAATTACCCACGAACTAAGAGGTTAGAAGCCGATATTGAGGGAGCTCACTGTGTCAGATGATTTCAAGCCAGGCCTGGAAGGCGTAATTGCATTCGAATCTGAAATTGCAGAGCCAGATAAAGAAGGTAGCGCGCTTCGCTACCGCGGCGTTGATATCGAAGACCTCGTAGGACGCGTTTCATTTGGAAATGTATGGGGACTACTCGTTGATGATGAATTTAATCCGGGCCTACCTAATGCGGAAGCATTCCCACTACCTGTTCACTCAGGTGATGTTCGAGTAGATATTCAATCTGCAATTGCAATGCTTGCTCCAGCTTGGGGATTTAAGCCACTACTTGATATTTCAGATGAAGAAGCACGTAGCAACCTTGCTCGCACATCAGTGATGGTTCTTTCATACCTAGCCCAAGCTGCCCGCGGAGTTATTGCAACACCAGTATCTGAGGCAGAAGTTGATAAGGCTCACACAGTTGTAGAGCGCATGATGATTCGCTGGCGTGGGGAACCTGATCCAGCACACGTTCGCGCAATCGATGCTTACTTTGTATCGGCGGCAGAACATGGAATGAACGCTTCCACATTTACCGGTCGTGTTATTGCATCAACTGGTGCCGATGTTTGCGCCGCACTATCTGGTGCAATCGGTGCGATGTCAGGACCACTGCATGGCGGCGCACCATCTCGTGTTCTTCACATGATTGAAGAAGTTGAGAAGACTGGAAATGCCGAAGCATATGTAAAGGGACTCCTTGATCGGAAAGAGCGCCTAATGGGATTTGGTCACCGTGTCTATCGCGCTGAAGATCCACGCGCTCGCACACTTCGTCGCACCGCAAAAGAATTGAACGCACCACGTTATGCAGTAGCAGAAGCACTAGAAAAGGCAGCGCTGAAAGAACTTCACGAACGTCAACCAGATCGCGTGCTCGAGACAAACGTTGAGTTCTGGGCGGCAATCATTCTTGATTTTGCAGAAGTACCAGCCCCGCTCTTTACCTCTATGTTTACCGCTGCTCGTACTGCCGGTTGGTCTGCCCACATTCTTGAGCAAAAGCGCACTGGTCGTTTGATTCGTCCGTCAGCTCGTTACGTCGGAAAGGCTCCTCGTAAGCCGGAAGATGTTAAGGGCTGGGATGCAACTGTCGAGCAGCTCCACAAGTAATTAGCGCTGCTATGCGAAACATCATCTGGTTTCGCCGCGACCTACGCATCGGTGATCATCCGGCGCTGTTAGAAGCGATGAAAAATAGTGATGAGATTGTTCCGCTCTTTATTCTAGATAAGGCACAGATTGCTGAAGCTGGCGAAAAATTACTTGCCTATATGGGGCAATCGCTACGCGCACTTGATGAATCACTGGGCAACAAATTGCACATCATTGAAGGCGATCAAGTTGAAGTCTTGCAAGATCTTATTGCACGTTATGACGTGAAAGAAGTTCATATCTCGGCCGAGTATGAGCGTTATGGCGCGATGCGCGATGCGCGAGTGGAAGCTGCCGGAATTCCACTTATTCGTACTGGCTCTCCTTATGCAGTTGCGCCAGGTCGGGTACGTAAACCAAGTGATGACACACCGTACAAGGTCTACACACCTTTCTATCGTGGATGGCGCACACATGGTTGGCGCGCACCTGCGGCAACACCAAAAAACATTAAAGCCCCCACACCACCACCTGAGTACCGAGCATTTCCAGATTTTGTGATGCCCCAAGATGTACGCGTCATTGAAGCGGGAGAGGCGGCAGCGCTCAAGCGGTTTAAAGAGTTTTCTAAAAAAGGTCTGGATTCTTATGATGAGAATCGAAACTTTGCTGGCATTGATGGCACATCAAAGCTGAGTACCTATTTAAAGTTTGGCGAGATTCATCCACGCACCTTGCTGGCAGATTTAGGTGAGAGCAAGGCGCATGACACATTCCGGAAAGAGATTGCCTGGCGTGAGTTCTATGCCGATGTGCTCTGTAATAACCCAGATACCGATACTGAGTACTACGCACCGAGATTTAAAGAGATGCGCTATGACAAGCCAGGAAAGCAATTTAAAGCATGGTGTGACGGAAAGACTGGTTACCCATTTGTAGATGCAGCTATGCGTCAATTAGTGCAAGAAGGTTGGATGCATAATCGCACCCGCATGGTGGTGGCATCATTTCTAGTAAAAGATCTGCATCTGGAATGGCAGTTAGGTGAGCGCTTCTTTGCCCAGCACCTAGTTGATTACGATGTTGCATCCAATGCCCATGGTTGGCAATGGACTGCTGGTACTGGCACCGATGCTTCTCCTTATTACCGAGTCTTTAATCCAATCGAACAAGGCCGGCGCTTTGATGAAAACGGTGATTACATTCGCAAATATGTGCCAGAACTTGTCCACTTGAGTGCAGCCGAGATTCATGAGCCGTGGTTGTATCTCGATGGATATTCACAAGGTTATTCGGAACGCATAGTTGATCATGCAGTTGAACGCATTGAATCACTGGAACGGCTAAAAGAAATTAAGGCAGATAAGCCCGAAAAACCGGCGTAGTTCTATTGCATCTGCAAATCATTCGCAATTTTACTTGAGCCCATTACTTAACTATCTTTTCCCCTGTATTAAGCAACTAGGCACAACTAGGCACAACTAGGCACAACTAGGCAAGG
>JBILAM010000024.1:0-19439 GCA_044354225.1 Candidatus Planktophila sp. | reverse complement strand
GAATAGGAAGATCAGCGGTAGGGCCAGGGATATATCTGTTTACTACTTCTGTGACTTTTTCTACTGGTCCGCTAAATGCCAACTGAGATTGCCGATTTCCTCGGATGACTTCAATGGGGGCTTCCCACACTTGTGGCAATCCGGCAGCAGCACCGGCTTCTAGGTAGGCACGGATTTCTGGCGCTAATGACATAGGTGAAAGGCTAGACTGTGCCAGTCAATGTTGACTACCAATCAGCCAATTTTGGAGTATGTAATGCGCATTGGAATTCTTACTGGTGGGGGAGACTGCCCCGGGCTCAACGGGGTTATTCGGGGAGTCGTCACAAAGGGAATAAAAGAGTACGGATATGAATTCGTTGGATTCCGCGATGGTTGGAAAGGCCCGCTTGAGGCGCTAACCATGCCGCTGGATCTAGCAACAGTGAAACCAATTCTTGCTAAAGGTGGAACCATTCTTGGTTCATCTCGTACCAATCCTTTTAAAATGGAGAATGGCGTAGAGCGCATAAAGCAAAATCTTGCCGATCAGGGCATTGATGTTCTTATCGCAATTGGTGGCGAAGATACTCTTGGTGTGGCAACAAAGCTCGACGCCCTAGGAGTAAAAGTCATCGGTGTTCCAAAGACAATCGATAACGACCTAAACAACACAGATTTCACATTTGGATTCGACACATCAGTAAATATCGCCATGGAGGCAATTGATCGCCTGCACACAACGGCTGAATCACACCACCGCCCGCTCATTGTTGAGGTCATGGGACGTCACGCCGGATGGATTGCTCTGCATTCAGGAATTGCCGGTGATGCTGCCTGTATCTTGATTCCAGAAGTTAAATTCTCAGTCGATAAGGTCTGTGAATATGTGAAGTCACGTTTTGAAACTGGCACTGCTCCCATCATTGTCATTGCAGAAGGCGCAATTCCTCAAGATGGAGACATGATTACCAAGGACCAACCACTTGATGCATTTGGCCATGTTCAACTCTCAGGCATCGGTGATTGGCTCGCTAAAGAGATTGAGAAAAAGACTGGTTATCAAACTCGTTGCACAGTTCTGGGTCACATCCAGCGCGGTGGAACTCCTTCGGCATTTGACCGAGTTCTTAGCTCACGATTTGGACTGGAAGCAATTACTGCAGTCCATGACGGAGATTTCGGAAAGATGATGGCTCTTCACGGCACAAAGATTGCGCGCGTGCCTCTGGCATCGGCAACTGATGTCCTTAAGACCGTCCCATTCGAGCGATATGAGGAGATCACTTCGTTCTTTGGCTAATCTCGCTCCGAGATTGCAATCGAACGCTCTACGATTATGCCCATGAACTCTTCCTCAAAGCTGGATAACCTCTTTGACCCCACGCTAGTTGCTGCTCAGCAACCTAACTGGCCTGGTGGCAAAGATGGAGCGCCACTAGCTAAAGCTGTTGCAGATCTTAAAGCGTTACCACCACTTGTCTTTGCTGGTGAGTGCGATGATCTCAAAGCAAAGATTGCCGAAGCTGCCGCAGGTCGTGCTTTCTGGTTGCAAGGTGGAGATTGCGCCGAGACATTTGCATCAGCCACAGCAGATTCCATTCGTAATCGAATTAAGACAATCTTGCAGATGGCTGCAGTATTGCAATATCACTCAAGTTTGCCGGTCATCAAAGTAGGTCGGATGGCGGGCCAGTTTGCTAAGCCACGTTCTAATGATCTTGAAACTCGCGGAGATGTCACCCTTCCGGCCTACCGAGGCGATGCGGTTAACGATATTGAGTTCACTGAAAGTTCTCGTACTCCAGATCCGCAGCGTTTGGTGCGCGTCTACAACACCTCTGCGGCAACCCTGAACTTGGTTCGCGCATTTACCCGCGGAGGATTTGCTGACCTTCGTCAGGTGCATGAATGGAATAAGGGATTTATTCGCGATTCAAAGTTCGGTGAGAAGTACGAGCAGATGGCTACCGAAATTGGCCGAGCACTTGCCTTCATGGCATCTGCTGGTGTTGATCCGGAGCAGTTTAAGGCTGTTGATTTCTATGCCAGCCATGAAGCACTCATCATCGAATACGAGAAGGCGCTGACTCGCATTGATTCACGTACCGACCTTGCCTACGATGTTTCCGGACACTTCATCTGGATTGGTGAGCGCACTCGTCAATTAGATGGTGCACATGTTGATTTTGCATCTAAGGTGCGTAATCCCATCGGAGTTAAGTTGGGGCCGAAATCAACTGTGGAAGATGCGCTGGCGCTGATTGCCAAGCTCAACCCAGATGATGAACCAGGGCGCATTACATTTATTACACGTATGGGCGCTAAGACAATCCGCGAAGTACTTCCCAAACTTGTCGAGGGTGTGACCAAGAGCGGTGCGCAGGTGCTCTGGGTCTGTGATCCTATGCATGGCAATACCTTTGAATCAAAGAATGGCTATAAGACCCGTAACTTCGAAGATGTGCTCGATGAAGTGCGTGGATTCTTCGAGGTACATAAGAAGCTAGGCACCCACCCAGGTGGAATTCATATCGAACTGACCGGCGATGATGTCACCGAGTGTCTTGGTGGTGGCAATGAGGTATCGGAGAAGGATCTTGAATCCCGCTATGAGACAGCGTGCGACCCACGACTAAACCATTCTCAGTCACTTGAACTCTCATTTTTGGTTGCCGAAATGTTGCGCGACCGCTAACTTTGCCAGGGTGACGCTGCTTCTCTCCACCTTTGATTCACCGATAGGCACCCTCAATCTCATTGCAGATGAGCATGTTCTACTCGCTGCGAATCTATCGAGTGTGAAAGCGCTCAAAGAAAGCTTGAGTCAAGAAGATTCTTTGCGAGAAATCACCAGCGTCAAGAAGATTCCAGTAATTACCGACTTACTTACCGATTACTTTGATGGCGATATTGCTGCCTTAAGTGCAATCCATGTGCGCCAAACTGGTGGTCATTTTTCGCAAGAGGCGTGGAAGGCGATGAAAAAGATTCGCCCCGGCAAAGTCATTTCCTATGCCGAACTTGCTATCCGGGCCGGAAGTTCAGCGGCCATTCGGGCAGCGGGAAGTGCCTGCGCAAAGAATGCAATTGTGCTCGTGGTGCCCTGCCACCGAATAGTAAAGACCGGGGGAGCACTCGGTAATTATGCGTATGGTTTAGATAAGAAAGAGTGGCTACTTCGCCACGAGGGCGCGCTGTAATATTGCAATTGCTTCATCGCATTGCCCATCACTGACATCCATATGAGTGACAAGACGTGCGTAATGTGGACCAAGTGCGCTAATCCATAACCCAGCTTCACGGCAACGGTTATTTAACTCCGCAGCTGTCATGCCAACACCAACCAGGTCTAGGCCGATAATGTTTGTGTGGACGTTATTGGGATCAACAAGAGATGGATTAAGTTCATGCATCGCTCGGGCAATCTTCTTCGCCTTAACATGATCTTCGGCCAGGCGAGTTATGTTCGCATCTAGTGCGTAATGGCCGGCAGCTGCAATGATTCCCACTTGTCGCATTCCGGCGCCATAGCGCTTGCGCCAGATGCGCGCCTCTGCCACGCGTGCTTTGGTAGAAAGCATGAGTGAACCAATGGGTGCACCTAGTCCTTTTGAGAGACAGACGCTAATAGTGTCAAAGTGCTTGCCGTAGTCGAGTAGAGATACTCCTGATGCGACATGGGCATTCCAGATGCGAGCACCATCTAAGTGCATAGAAATTCCACGAGCACGTGCGGCCCGAGCAAGAACTGCAATCTCATCAATCGGTTGAATCGTTCCGCCACCAAAGTTGTGCGTATTCTCAATTGCAATAGCGGTCGTTGATACTAAATATGGACCGGCATTTTCATGGGCCATGGCAAGTGGGTCTTCTGCGCGCAATATGCCATGGGTGGACTGCCAGGTGCGAGTGGTGATTCCGCTAAATGTGGCAGCGGCTCCTAATTCGGCGCGCACGATGTGAGAACTGGTTTCGGTAAGTAACTCTTCGCCAGGTTTAACTAAAGTGCGAATCGCTAATTGATTTGCAAGTGAACCAGTTGGACTAAATAGCCCGGCCTCATGTCCAAAGAGTGCGGCAACACGTTCTTCCAGTGAATTAACGGTGGGATCATCGCCGTAAACATCATCACCGACGACAGCGCTAGCCATGGCAGCTCTCATCTCAGCGCTGGGCGCGGTGACGGTATCTGAACGCAGATCTATTGCCATCGCTATGCCTCCTTGAGCACAATCATAAACATGGCGGCGAAGACTAGAACACCACCGAATAATGTGCGTAGCGAGAGGGATTCACCGCCAAAAATCACGGCAAAGAGGGCGGCAAAGACAACTTCCATGGTCAGGATTACTGCCACTTTTGTTGCCGACATATGTGCTTGTGACCAGGTCTGAACAACAAAGGCTACAGCAGTGCACACTATCGCGGTGAAGAGAACGACATACCAACCGTTGCGATCTGGAGGTGCTTCATAGCCTTGAATAAGTGAAATGAAACCAGTTGCTAGTGCACAGGTTGCAAGTTGCACAATTGTCATGGCATAGACATCAAGTCCATTGCTCCACTTACTTAAGGCGATGATGTGAGCGGCAAAGGCGATGGCGCATAAGAAGACTAAGAACTCGCCATAGCCAAGGTTCCACCCTTTAAGTGAGAGTAGAGCCAGGCCAACGGTTGCAAGGAGAACACATCCCCATGTGAATTCGGTGATTCGCACCCGCAGCACGAGAGCAGCAAGAAGTGGTGTGGCAACAACGTAGAGGCCGGTGATAAATCCGGTAACAGCGGCTCCGGTGAGGGCCAGACCTAAAGTTTGCAGAATGTATCCGGCTGCTAGAAAAAGCCCGGCGATAAATCCTTTGCGTAGTACCTCTCGGTTAATTGATTGAATGACAGTGGGTTTAAGTAAGAACATTGCAATGACCGCAACGAGAAAACGGGTGAAGAGAAAGCTATTAACGCTCTGTCGCTCAATCGCATCTTTCATGACAACAAAGGCAAGGCCCCATGATGCAGAAACTAGTAGTAGTGCCCAAGGAGCAAGGCGCATTTTCAGTGCGTGAGTAGAACTCATCCACGCAACTTCTTTAATAGCGCAATCTCAGCTCCGTGCTCGGGCTCCATTCCTGGAGTTTCAAGAATCAGGGGAGCATTGACAACAGCTGGGTGCTTTAACAATTCTTTAAATGGGTCAACGCCGATAAAGCCTTCGCCAATATTTTGGTGGCGATCTTTCAGGGCGCCGCACACATCCATTGAATCATTGGCATGAATGAGTTGAATACGTTCAATGCCGGCGACTTCAACTAAGAGATCAAGGGTCTCTTTCATTCCACCTTTCTTTGCAATGTCATGGCCTGCAGCAAAGACGTGGCAGGTATCAAGGCAAATTCCAACCTTTGGATGGTATTCAAGTGCTTTTAAGTAGTACTCAAGATCTTCAATTCGTTTCACCAGCGATTGACCTTGTCCGGCAGTGGGTTCAAGGAGCAAGTAGGGCGCATCATCTGAGAGCGCCTCAAGAATTGGCATCATGCCTTTGTTAATTTGCTTCCACGCTTTATCAATAAAGTCTTCGTTAACGGCAGAGCCGGTATGAACGACCACACCCAACGCGCCAATCTCCTTGCCACGCTTGAGTGAATACTCGGCTGATGCCAATGAATTCTTATAGGTGCCCTCTGTAGGAGAACCTAGATTGATCAGAAATGGTGCGTGCACATAAGTTTCGATATCAAGTGCTGCTGCTTTTTCCCGGAAGATTGCATCTGCTTCGTGGTTTGTTTCCGGCATCGCCCAGCCGCGCGGATTAGATGTGAAGACTTGAATAGCTTCCGCGCCAGTAAGTTCGGCATAGGCGATTGATCGCTTTGCCATGCCGCCGGATGTGGGGGTGTGGGCGCCGATCCGAGGTTTCTTCACTGGCTCACCCTACTGTGATGGTTACAGTACTGCCACGTTTAACCTTCGTGCCCACCTTCGGTGAAACGGAAGTGACTTTCTTAACCGCTTTTTTACCAATCTTCTTCACAACAACTTTGAGTTCGAGATCTTTCAGGCTTTGCACTGCTTGTGCCTCTTCGATCGAGAAGACATTAGGAATATATGCAAATTGTGAACCCTTAGACACAAGGAGTTCAACCTCTGAACCCTTATTTGCACTCTTTCCACCTTCGGGCTTTTGCGATATAACTTCACCAGCAAGTCGTGTCTCACTAAATCCATATAGCGAGCTCACCATGAAACCAGCTTCAGTAAGTTCATTGAGTGCTTGATCGGCACTCTTACCAACATAGGATGCAACTGCAATTTGTTCAATTCCTTTAGATACACGGATAGTTATTGCGGTGCCACGTTTTACTTTCTCTCCAGCGCTCGGCACTGACCCAATGACATAACCTTGTGGAACTGTTGGGTTAAATTCTTCAATGTTAACTTGCAGCGCCAATGGAAGTTTTCGCACCAGATTAGCGGCAGCTTTTGGAGTCAGGCCAGCTAATTGCGGAATTGCATAACGCTCTGGACCTTTAGAGATAACTAGATCAACGATTCCGCCTTGATCAATTCGGCCGCCACCTTCGGGCGATGATTCGATAACACGCTCTGCGGCGATCTCCTCGCTAAATCGTTTTTCGGCGATGATAAAGGTGAGCCCGAGAGGGTCGAGTGCAGCTCGCACCTCATCTTGGGTTGCACCCACTGTGGAAGGAACAACAACTCGAGAGCCTGGTCCAATCAACGCATACCAACCAAATACTCCTAGCGCCACGGCCAATCCGAGTGCGATAAATCTATTTCGCTTCACCCGCTTACTGATCTTCTTACGCTTTTCCACTTGGGCCGTTGTTTCCTGGGCTTTGGGAACTGGGATTGCAGCTGTAATTTCGCGCACTCGCTTGCGAAGTGATTTAGGTTCTTTCTTAGGGCGCATCGGAGCAATCGGAATATCTAATTCAAGACTCATCTGATTCTTCTTAGGGTTCAAAGCGCTGAGCTCTTCAAAAAAAGCTCCGGCATCGCGTGGACGCTCATCAGGGTTAGCACTCGTTGCCCGGTAGATCAGCTCATCGAGTGCCTTGGGGACATTGTCTAGCAGCGAACTTATCTTTGGCACTCGGTTATTTACATGCATATATGCAACTTGAATAGGAGCATCACCTTCAAAAGGTTTATTTCCGGTAAACATTTCAAATGCAGTGATGCCAATTGAATAGACATCACTTCGTGCATCTGCAATTCCGCGTTGTACTTGCTCAGGGGATAGGTAGGAAACGCTGCCGAGAATGACACTTGATTCAGCTGTCATTGTTCCGCCCAGCAGTGGCCCCTTTGCCAGACCAAAATCGGCAATCTTGATGCGACCTTCTTTGGAGATCAAGATATTTTCCGGCTTGATATCGCGGTGAACAATGCCAATTTTGTGGGCAGCAGCAAGTGCGCTCAAGACGGGGGAGAGGAATTTAATGCCATCATCAATCGTTAATTTTCCACGTTCATTTAGGTATTCGCGAAGGGTGTGGCCCTCGATTAGCTCCATGACAAGAAATACTGCCGGTGTTCCATTTTGGTTCCAGCCCTGGTCTTGCACGGCGACGATATTGGGATGAGCAAGGGATGCGGCAGCTTTTGCTTCGCGAATAAAACGTTCCACAAATTGTTCATCTTGAGCAAGGTGTGGGTGCATAATCTTGACCGCCACTTTGCGATCAAGGCGAGTATCTACCGCCTCATAAATACTGGCCATACCGCCGCTAGCCATCTGGCGAATGAGTTGATAACGCCCATCGATGAGCTCGCCGGTCAGGTCAGACATAAGGCAAATTCTAGGTAGTGAGTATGAAATCCGCGGCGTTCTGCGTACCTTCGACGCGAAAGTGTTGCTCCTGAAGTGTGAGCCACTTCTCCATCGGAACTCTTATTGATTCACCATCGCGTGCAATAACCCGCGCCAATCCTTGCGAATCGTTGATATCTATCCAGATCAAGGCAGCGAGTGAAGCACGGATAGAACTCTGACCGCTTCCCACGCCTTCTAGTATCAATAATTGCGTGCGAGGTACTTCTTTGCTTTCATCGAATTTTTCAGTACTCCAGTTATAGGAAGAGTAGGAAATATTCTCTGATTTCTTATGTAATCCAACGATATTCGATAAGACTGATGAGAAATCACCATCGAGTGCGCCGTCCCACCCATCGTAGAGATCATCCATATGAATCACGGTGGTAGATAGTGATGTAGCAAATGCGAGTGCAAGATTTTGTGCAAGCGTGGTTTTGCCACCACCTGCTGGCCCATCGATTGCGATGATGGGTTGCGCTACACCTTTACAGAGATCTAGTAGCGCGGCGGTGAGCTCCATACCAACTGCTCCATCCCAGTGCTGCCATGATTGTGAAGAGTACGTAGAGCAATGTTGTAAAGAGTAACCCTTGTGAGGCATAGAGCGCGACGTATCCGGCGTCAACTACCAGCCATAGCGGCCAGGTCTCATACTTTTGATAGACCATCAGCAGCTGCGCCGCGAAACTTCCAAAGAAGAGAATGGCATCAACGTATGTGGAGGCGGCTCCTAAGGATTTAAGTACCGGGCCAAGTGCCAGAGTTGAAATCAGAATCGCCGCAAGGATGTAGATGCGATAAGAGTTCTTTATTGGCCCTGGTTTAGCACCCGTAGGTTCCCAACCAAACCAGCCTATGACGGCTGCTGCGATAAAAATAAGTTGAAGAGCGGCACTGGCATAGAGTTCATACTGCAGAAAGAAGATGCCATATAAAACACTGCTTGCAGCCCACCATGGCCAGGTAATTCGCTTTCGAGTGATGCCCAGTGCGACGCCGATAAATGAGACTAGTGATGCGATGAATTCGAGGTAGGAAACGTCATAACCCCACGCTGTGAATAAAGTTGAGAACAAAATACACCTGCCATTTCTAGATCCGCATTACCGGACCAGTCAGACGGTCGACTTCAATGAAGTCCTCTCAGCCACTTTGGCTCCCGTGCGTGAAAATACTAGCGGATACGAGCTGCAATCGCCTGGAGAAAAGCAGGGCCGGCAACTTTGGCACGGCGAGCAGTTGATGTCTTGGCCCGCTTATTAAAAATGTCATAGCCAATTGCTTCAACTTCATCGACGATGCCGCAGTAGAGCTCGCTGGCGGCGCGAATACATGGGCGAGACTCCTTATCTAAGTATGAGATTCCCACCTGTGATTCAGCTTGCAATTGGCGTACCCGAGCAATCTGAAACTTTAACGCCGCAATTATTTCTGGGGTCAAGACTTTACGTTCTAACATCTGCCTATCAACACCGAATTGAGCGAGTTCTTGCAAGGGAAGATAAACCCGGCCGCGGTCAAGATCTTCGCCCACATCACGGATAAAGTTTGCTAGCTGAAAAGCAATACCTAACTTTTTAGCCGCTTCAAAGGCTCGCTCATCTGAATAGCCAAGAATGGGAACCATTTCAAGTCCAATTACTGCCGCCGAGCCATAAACATATTCAAGAAGATCTTCATATGTTTGGTAGTGCGTTACGGTCAGGTCCATCTCCATCGAGTGTAAGAAATCTACGAAGTGCTGATGGGGGATAGCAAACTTCTTGGCTGTGTCCACCAGCGCTCTGCCAATGTGATCGGTTGAGCGTCCTGCTGCTAAATCATTTAGTACACCGGTACTCCAACTGCGAAGGGCATCAGCTTTCTCTTGTGGCGTGAGAGTTGATGCCAAATCATCGACGATTTCATCGGCGTAACGGGCAAAGCCATAGAGGGCGTGCACGTATGGGCGCTTATTCTTTGGTAGTAATAACGTTGCTAAGTAATACGTCTTTCCATGCAGCGAGTTCAGGCGCTTACATTCAAGGTAAGACTCTTGCAGCAACGCATCCATCTACTTAACCGGACCCACAATACGTTCGGCGGCAAGACGTCCTGAGATTAGAACCATCGGAACTCCCACACCTGGCTGTGTTCCACTGCCAGCAAAGACTACGTTCTCAAAACCTGCCGCAATATTGCGAGGTCTAAATGGACCGGTTTGGAAGAAGGTATGCGCGCTAGCAAATGGTGCACCCTGCTCCATACCTTGTCTCTGCCAATCAAGTGGCGTTGTCATCACTTCAGTTTCAATAGCATCGCCAAAGCCTGAATATCCACGCTCTTCTAAAGTCTTAATCATGGAATCGCGATATGGCCCTGACTGTTTGTTCCAATCGATATTTGCAGTCAAGTTAGGAGTTGGAAATAAAACGTAATACGACTGCTTGCCAGCTGGTGCCAAGCTTGGGTCGTCATGAGATGGCACGGTGACAAGTACGGAAGGATCAGACATCAGCTGCTTCTTCTTAATTAATTCATCGAAGACGCCATCCCAAGATTTGCCGAAGTGAATATTGTGGTGGGCAATATGGTCATATTTCTTGGAAGAGCCCACAAGGAGGGTGGCACATGATGGTGAGTACTTAAGGCGCTTGATATTTAGCGGTGTCTTGCCTAGTAGCTCGCGCCACACAACAGGCAGATCTGGATTCATCACCACAACATCGCACTCAATGCGTTCGCCAGTATTGGTAAGTACCGCCTTCACGCGACCATTCTGCTTATCAAGTGCGGTCACGGTGGTGTTGTATTTAAATTCAACGCCATGCTTAGTTGCAGCAGCAGCTAGGGCTCTCGGAACTGCATGCATTCCACCCTTAGGGAAGAAGACACCGTTGACTGAGTCCATATAGGCAATGACGGCGTAGATTGCTAAAGCCTGCTGCGGGCTTACGCCGGCATACATCGCCTGGAATGAATAGACCTTTTGCAGGCGCGGATCTTTCAGGAATTGGTTCACCTTTGGTTGCAGCTTTCTAAAGCCGCCCAGTGCAATAAGTCGCGCCAAGTTTGGTGTTAGTAAGTTAAGTGGAGAATCGATATTTCTATCAATGAAGTCATTCATCTCATACTTATATAGCTTGGTGACAAAATCAACGTATTGGCGATAACCAAGTGCTTCTTCGGCCGAGACCTTGGTTCGAATCTCTTCTTCCATCTGCGCGGTGTTGGCATGGACATCAATTTGTGAACCATCGGCATAGAAGGCGCGATATAAAGGAGAAAGCGGCATTAATTCCAGCCAATCCTTCATATCTTCACCAACACATGAGAAGGCATCTTGAATTAGAGATGGCATTGTTAATACAGATGGTCCAGTATCAAATGAATACCCATCTTTTTGAAGGAGACCATTTCGCCCACCGGGCACAGATTCACGTTCAACGACGGTAACTTTTCGCCCGGCGCCAGCTAGACGCATCGCAGCGCTGAGACCAGCTAAGCCGGCTCCGACAACAACGACATGATCAGTAGGGCCTTTAACACGTGCAACCATTAGTAACTCCTGCGGATAGCGCTATCGGCAAGTGCCAATAGAAAAGGTTGGGCATCTGCGGCAATGGCAGATGATTGAGCTGCAATCTTTGATTCTGCCGCCAAGCCTTCGATCAGCTTTTCTACCTCTGCCACGGCGCCAGTTTCAGTGATGATGGTACGCAACTCCTCAATCCGCTGCACGGTGAGAGTTTGGTTGCCTAGGTCACGTTGTAATTCTCGTCGCGCTGGTGCACTGGCTTTTTCCAGAGTCATAGCCATCAATACTGTGCGCTTGCCCTCACGTAAATCATCGCCGGCCGGCTTGCCGGTGACATCGGGATTTCCAAAGATTCCTAGTAAATCATCGCGCAATTGGAAGGCCTCACCGAGTGGCAGCCCGTATGCAGAAAGCACATTGAGCAGTTGGCCATGTTCACTCTGGGTAGGACTTGCAATCACTGCGCCCAAGTGAAGTGGACGCTCGATGGTGTATTTGCCAGATTTATATCGAGCAATACGCAAAGAACGTTCCACGCTAAATTCTTTCTCACCTGCTTCTCGCACATCGAGATATTGACCTGCCATTAATTCAATGCGCATCTCATCATGAATCTTAAGCGCGGCCATCAAACTCTCGTGCGATAACCCTGCGTTATGCAACATGTGATCAGACCAGACTAAAGCTAGGTCGCCAAGTAACACTGCAGCTGCTGCGCCAAATTGTTCTGGAACACCAGCCATAGAACCTTGTCTATGTAGTGATTCAAAGTGGCGATGTATTGCAGGTTTTCCACGGCGGGTATCAGAACCATCCATGAGGTCATCATGAATAAGCGCGCATGCTTGCAAGAGTTCCAGGCTGGCCATTGCCCGAATATCTGTGCGAGTCGGCGTTGCGCCGGCGGCCATAAAGCCGGCATACGCAAAGAGCGGACGAAGTCGCTTGCCACCTTCAAGAAGATAATCTTCGAGTGCATCGCAGACCGGAATTAACTCAGATGCGATGCTGGTCAGATAGTCACGTTGTTCTGCCAGGTAGTGGGTGAGCTCTTCCTTGACCGCGCTACGCACCTTTTCGATGCTTGAAGTGAGCTCTTTATCCACGGCGCAACGATACTCTGAGGCAGTGGATAAAAGCAGCGTGCGAAGTGGGGTTACGTACTCCTTTGAATTCTTCCCGCCTAAGGATGTCGAAGGTGAAGCGCGCCTCTGGTCGGCGATGTCGCAACTGGAATCAATATCCCCAGACTTTATCTCTGTGACCTATGGCGCAGGTGGAAGTACGCGAGATCGCACAATTCGCATTACTTCTGAAATCACTGCGCGAACACATATTCCAACCGTTGCTCATCTCACCTGCGTGGGTTCAACAAGTGATGAGCTAATTGAGATTCTCGGAAAATATCGCGATGCCGGAATTACAAGTATTTTGGCGCTGCGTGGCGATCCCGCCGGTGGACCACGAGCACCATGGGTGCCAACGCCAGGCGGACTCAATCATGCAGATGAATTGGTCACAATGGCGGCAGAGTTCGGTGGATTCAAAATCGGTGTTGCAGCATTTCCTGATGGTCATCCAAGTTCAGATGGAGATATTGATAAAGATATTGATGTCTTACTTGAAAAGCAGCGACGTGGTGCAACATTTGCAACCACACAATTCTTCTTTGAAGTAGATAAGTGGAAAGCGCTCGTGGATAAGTTAGCGGCAAAGGGTTCTACTCTTCCCATCATCGCTGGCATCTTGCCTGTGACAAATGTAAAACAACTAAAGCGTATGGCCGAGCTAGGTGGAACACCGATTCCGGCCTCCATTTTAGAACGCTTTGCAGCGGTAGAAGATAACCCAGAAGATGTCAGTAAGTTAGGTGTGGAGATTGCAACAAATCTCTGCCATCAATTACTAGAAAGTGGCGCCCCAGGACTTCACTTCTACACAATGAATTCATCAACTGCCACCCGTGAGATCTATTCACAGATTAAAGATGAACGATGAGCGCGCTCACTGAGAAGGAATTTAAGGATCGCTGGAGCGCCCTGCACGGGGGAGCCCCGATAAAAGGCGCAGTTGCCGGCTGGCTTAGCTTCTCTTATCAAGTAGCGCGAGTCTGCACCGCACTTAAGTTCACACCAAATTTCTTAACTCTCCTTGGACTTGCAACTGCAGTAGCGATGGCATTTTCATCAAGTGCGGCAATCGCACTGCTGCTTCTGGTCGTCTCGCTCTTCTTCGATGGCATCGATGGCAGTGTTGCCATTGTGCAGGGGCGCGAAAGTAAGTGGGGCGCAGTTCTTGATTCCATTGCCGATCGCATCTCAGAAGCGTGCTGGCTCTACTTCGGTTGGACTGCCGGAATTCCGGCATGGGCGGCGATTCTGATGTGGACGATTGCATCTACTCAGGAATATGCCCGGGCTCGCCTGGCATCCCTTGGCCACTTTGAAATTGGAGTTGTTACGGCAACCGAACGTCCGGTGCGGGCAATCTTCCTGGCACTTGTTCTGATTATTTTTATTCTAGATTTTCCTGGAGTTACTTATATTTCATATGCGTTCATAATTCTGCTGCTGGTGAGCTTCATGCAGGTAATGAGAGTTGCAAAGAAGACGCTGTCTTAGTCAAGAATTGCGTTAGCAACAATTTCGGCGCTTAAGCCCACAAGCGGCAACCCGCCACCAGGATGGGCAGAACCACCAACGAGATAGAGCCCCTTAATGGGAGAGCGATTCTTTGCCCGCGAAAATGCTGAACGCGCTCCATTACTTGAACTTCCATAGATAGAACCACCTGGTGCATGGACACTTTCTTGTAAATCAAGAGGAGTGCGAATTTCCAGAACTTCTAAACGCTCACGCACCGCGATACCGGCAGCCTCTATCTGATTGATAATTGAGTTTGCATAGCGTTGGTTAAATTCAGCGTCGCTCCAATCGAAACCACCTTCATAGGGGTCATGTCGTGGAGCATTAACTAAGACAAACCAGGCTTCATGTCCAGCATCTTTGACCATCAGCGGATCTCGTGGGGCGCAGATGTAGATAGTCGGTTTTTCAACGGGAGTCTTGCTGGTAAAAATCGATTCAAATTCGAGATCGTAATTTTCGGGAAAGAGAATTGTGTGGTGGGAAAGTGGTTCTGCAGTGCTCGGCTTCAAACCTAAGAGCAGCGAAAAGCCAGCAAGTGATGGCTCTGATTTTGCTAACTGCTTACGAATCTTGACTACCTTATTTGTTGGCGCCATGAGGTTGTTATAAACAAAATGAGCATCAGCATTTGCCACAACTCGCTCGAACTCTTCATGATGTCCCTGGACAACCACGCCTGTGACAGCACCTGACTTGGTTGTGATTTCATCAACGTAGGTATTGAGGCGAATAGTGACCCCAAGCTTTTCACAGCGCTCAGTAATTTTTTCAGAGAGTGTGCCAACGCCACCTTTCACATGCCAAGCACCAAAGGCCTCTTCCACGAAGGCAATGGTGGAAAGCACCGCTGGTGCTACCCGTGGATCTGAGCCGCTATATGTTGCATAGCGGTCCATAATTTTGGCTAGGTAGGGGTTTGTAATTCCAAGTCCGCGCAGAGATTTCCATGGAGCGATTATCTTGAGATCGCGCAGCAACCTAGGTCTTTTGAGTAAAGAGATCGGTGATTTCAACTCTGACTCAACAAATGGTCCGCGCGAGACATCCCACATCGTCTCTGCTCGCAGCATTACTTCATCCCATTCGCGGGCAGCATCTTCTCCAAGTGATTCTGAAATTGCAGCCAAAGTTTTCTTTCGCGAAAGATTAGAAAATTTGACGCTCTTGCCATCGTGAAAGCGGTAATCAAAAGAAGGATTTACCTCTTCAATCTCCAAAACGCGACCCATGACATCTCCGGTGCGCTGAAAGAAATCTCGATAGACAGCTGGCAGCGTTAGAAGTGAGGGTCCGGTATCAAATGCATATCGGCCAATCCATTCGGTTCGGCACTTTCCACCGGTGCGACTTGAGCTTTCAAAGATTGTGACGAGATGACCTGCTTTTGCTAAGCGGGCTGCCGTGCAGAGTCCACCAATACCTGCGCCCACAACTGCAATGCGTTCTGGCTTTGCCACTTTACCTACGTGTCCGGTCATACGGTGCGACCTTTCCACTGAATACTGCCGCGCTTGGTCCAAGAGTATGCGATGAGATAGATAAGAAGAGCAGCCGAGAGTGGATGTAAGAAAGCGTATAAAGGATTAGAACGAGAACGAATGTCACTGAGTACTCGAGTAAATGCAATGCAGAGGTAGGCGACAAGCCCAATGAAATAGCCATCGAGCGCGAGAAGTAGTGGAGCGATACCGGTTGCGGCAATAAAGAGTGAAGCAACAATGGCACCGAGTGCGCCACCGAATGCTTTGTGGAGAGATTTGCCGTAGCCCTGGCGAATCTCATTAAAGTTTGTATACATGCGCGTACGGGCAATTCCTGAACCTTCAGTCACAACGCCTTTATATCCTGCAGTAATCAGAGACCTAGCAAGCTCTACGTCATCAAGAATCTTCTTCGACACAGAGGTAAAACCATCGATTGCACGTAAGGCAGTTGTACGGATGAGAAAAAATTGACCATTTGCTACGGCGGTACTTCTATGTGGAACTTTCTCGGCCAGGCGCAGAATCACAGTGCTCATCCAGGACCAATGCAGTAGTGGTTGAATCAATTTTTCGCTGAAAGTGCCTGCTAATTGGCGCGGGTATGGTGAAATAAAATCTAGCGCTAGGTCTGCTAGTTGATTGACTGAGCGCGCAATGGCATCGGGTTCTAAGCGCACATCGGCATCGAGGCAGATGATGATCTCACCTGCACTTCGCTCGAACCCAGTCTGGAGAGCAGAGACTTTTCCAAGCCATCCATCGCGTGGGCCTTGGCTCTGGATTACGGTAAATCGAGAATCTGCGCCGATTGCTGCTGAAAGTACTTCAGCAGTGTTATCTGTCGATTGATCATTAATGATGATTACTTGCAGCTGCTTCACATCTTTTTGCGCCATCAGCCCCGCAACGCATGCACCAACATTGTTCTGCTCATTGCGAACGGGTAGTAAGACTGTCACAGATTTTGAAACTATCGATTTGTTGCGAGGGGTTCGAATGGTGAAGAAATTGATAAGTGCGATAACCAGGACCAAATAACACAGTACAAAGAGTGCAAAGCGCATCAGAGATTAATTCTTATTACTTAGCCAGCTGGAGAAGAAGTACGGTGTGAGAATCACTCCCATAACAAATCCAGCAAAGAAGGCGAGCCCTGGGCGATCAAAGAAGAATAGATTGCCGATAATTCCTGAGAATAAGGTCCAGATTAATAGTGCATCGACAGCAACAAGTGAAGCGCTCTCTTTGCGTCGCTCGCGCGGAAGAATCAGATGCAAAATTCCGGTAATGACTAATCCTGAAAGCAACCAACCGAAGGTATTCGATAGCGGAATATCGGGAGTAAATGGCACATGTGCACCGGGTACTTCCCATGTCCAACGACCGGCTGCGACCATCTGCGGATCAAGAAATAGATCCCAGGCCATCAGAAGTGCTCCTCCGTAAAGAAATACCCAATGGGTGGAGACTCGTCTAGCTGCCATTAGCGCTGGGTGCACCATCATCAACCAGGCAAAGGGAACAACAAGTGGAACACCGAAGAGTGCAACGCCTAGCGATGAGTCATATTCGTAAGTGCCAAAGGGCCACCCAGTATGTAAGCCTAGAGATTCAATTCCCAAACCAAAGAGAAATGTTGCTGGCAGATATCGAGAGGAGTATTTGAATCCATACGACAGGTGTCCATGCAAAATCATGGCAAAAGCACCGGCATAGACAGTGGCAATCGTGACAATACGAAGTGCTTCACCGCCAATGAGCGGATAAGAAATTTGAAGAGCAATAGTGAGACCAACTAGCGCGTAAAGGAAGTTACGGGAATTCGGGGAGATTCCGCCACGACGTCTACGACGTGGGTTGTAATGGCGGATAGACATAGGAGAAGTCTGCCTTACTTCAGTGAAATCGCAGAAATCTCACCGCGAAGTTCCAGGACTTCAAAGCGGGCGAAGAGTTCTTCGCTATACCAATCAATTTCTTTGGTCTGCGCTATCGCCTTCTGATGAGCGGCGCCCTTATATGCAAAATCTCGCAGGGCAGCTGCTGATTCCCATAGCGAGAAGGTCCCTTGCAATCCGATAGGTGCTTCGCCAATTCCGATTGCCGAGATAAAGCCGGGAGATTGATGTAAGTCAGTGACAACAGGGGGTACTGATTTCCAAAATATAAAGTTCTTACTCCACTTAATTCGCGCACGTGTAATCGCTGCAATCTTTGCATCAGGATTTACTTGGGGCGCCGTGAAATCAAATGGATTCTTCTTCGCCCACAGCCCATGTGATGAAAGGGGAGTGAGCACGGCGCGAAACTCAGAAGTCGAACGTCTGCGCCATCCACTAATGATTGAAGACTGATCAAAGGCGCTTAACTTCTCTTTTGCGATAACAACGACCATGCCCCAGCGATAGAGATTTGCATCATTGGGGGTAAATGTCTCACCGCTACCTGTGCCGAGCATCTTGGCAAATGAAATCCCGGTGAACATCCGCGCGCGCAGCGCGTGAACTGCCATGCTGATAAAGGCGAAAGGGATACTCTTGGCTCTAACGGTAAAGAAGTAGGCGACAGTGACTCTCTCATCGCTACTCATAGGCAAAGGATACCCAGCTCCATGATGCGTAGAAAGTTAGCCAGTGAATTTCTAGGTACCGCCACCCTCATCGCCACCGTGGTGGGATCTGGAGCAATGGCCACGGCGCTGAGCAACGATATTGGAATCCAGTTGCTCATCAACACGATTGCAACAGTTTTCGTTCTTTACATCCTTATCACCTTACTTGGCCCCATCAGTGGGGCCCACTTCAATCCGATTGTTACCGGGGTGGATTTTTTCACCAAGAAGATAAAGGGTAAAGAGTTTGCGCTCTACGTTATTGCTCAGTTAACAGGAGCCGCAGTGGGCGCAATGATTGCCAATCTGATGTTTGAATATTCTGCAATCTATATTTCGCAGAAAGAACGCACGGGTGCCAACCTGCTGCTCGGTGAAGTTGTTGCCACAGCAGGCTTGATATTGATTATTCACTTAGCCTTAAAGCAGAAAGAAGATAAGAAGATTGCTCGCCTGGTTGCCGCCTGGATCGGAGCCGCTTACTTCTTCACATCTTCAACATCTTTTGCTAATCCAGCGGCGGTCTTTGGTCGTATGTTCTCTGATACTTTCTCCGGCATCGCGCCAGTCTCTGCGCCATTATTTGTGCTCGCCGAGATTATCGGTGGACTTCTTGGATACCTAGGATTTAAAGCACTTACCTCTAAAGCAAAGTCAGGAAAATAGATGAGCAAACCAACCGTTCTCTTTGTCTGCGTTCACAATGCCGGCCGTTCACAGATGGCGGCCGGTTTTATGCGCGAACTCGGCCAAGGTCGTGTTGAGGTTCTCTCGGCAGGCTCTGCGCCAAAAGATTCCATCAACCCAATTGCAGTTGAGGCGATGGCTGAAGTTGGAATTGATATTGCCAATAACACTCCCAAGGTTTTAACAACCGAAGCAGTTCAAGAATCCGATGCGGTTATCACTATGGGCTGCGGAGATGTCTGCCCGTTCTACCCAGGAAAGCGTTATGAAGATTGGGTGCTAGATGATCCGGCAGGACAAGGAATTGAATCTGTGCGCGTGATTCGTGATGACATCAAGGCACGCGTTGAGAAGTTACTTGCGGAGTTACTCGCTTAATCTCCAACAACCATTGGCTGTGCGCCGGTGCATTTCACTAGTTCATCAAATGAAGTTGGATAGACCGCGTGAGGATGTCCTGATGCAGCCCATACAACTGGGTAATCGTTGAGAGCTTCATCGATCAAAGTTATTTCAGGTTGTGAAGTCCAACCAATAGGAGAGACGCCCCCTATGGCTTTTGAAACCATCGCTACTGAGGAAATTCTGTATGAGGTTCGAACTTGGTCTCTCATCGGAAATGCCTACGCGGCTACTTCTGTTCTTTTTGTGTCGGATTTCAAAATTTGAT
>JBILAM010000023.1:0-19742 GCA_044354225.1 Candidatus Planktophila sp. | reverse complement strand
GATAATTTTAATTTCTTCCTCGGTATATCCAAATGCTTTTTGACGACGAAGAACTGACTTATGCGGATAAACAATATGTTCGCGCGCCGGAAGATCTGAAAGTCTGATCATGCCATCGGCTAACCAGCTGCCATATGGGGCCGCTTCTGCCAATGAATCTTTAATCTCATCATCTTCAATAATGCGGCCAGCTTCGATATCAACCAGGAACATTTTGCCTGGTTGCAAACGACCTTTACGGACAATCTTCTCTGCTGGAATATCAAGAACGCCTACTTCAGATGCCAGAACCACGAGACCGTCATCTGTTACCCAGTAACGAGATGGGCGCAAACCATTGCGATCGAGAACTGCGCCAACTTGGTGGCCGTCGGTAAAGGTTACGCATGCTGGTCCATCCCATGGCTCCATCAGTGATGAATGAAATGCATAGAAGTCGCGACGCTTCTGTGACATGGTCGCGTGGTTCTCCCAGGCTTCTGGAATCATCATCAGAACTGCATGTGGAAGTGAGCGACCACCGAGATAGAGAAGTTCTAGAACTTCATCAAATGATGCTGAGTCAGAACCTGACATCTCCACGATAGGAAAGAGTCGGGTTAAGTCTTTGCCTAAGACATCACTTTCAAGAAGTGATTCGCGGGCTCTCATCCAGTTTCTATTGCCCTTTACGGTATTGATTTCGCCATTGTGGGCAATAAATCTATAGGGGTGAGCAAGTGGCCATGATGGGAATGTATTGGTAGAAAAACGTGAGTGCACGAGAGCTAGCGGAGAAACAACACGACTATCACTGAGATCTGGGAAGAATTCCTCAAGTTGTCCGGTTGTCAGCATGCCCTTATAAACAATCGTCTGTGATGAAAGTGAAGGGAAATACAAATCAAGTGCGTGCTCAGCCCGCTTACGAAGTGCGAATGCCAAACGGTCAAGCACGATTCCTGATTCGCTCTTTTTGCCGGCAACGAAGAGTTGCTCAAAACGTGGCATGACAGAGAGTGCGGTCTTTCCTAGTGAAGATGAATTGATTGGTAGTTCGCGCCAACCTAGTACGGTCAGCCCTTCTTCATCCGCAAGCTTTGCAATCTGTGTGCGAACATCAGCGCCTTGTGCAATAAATGCTATTCCAGTTGCATAGAATCCTTCGGCAGGTAGCGTAAATGAAACTTCCGCGCGATAAAAAGCATCAGGAACTCGGATAAGAATTCCAGCACCGTCACCACTATCGGGCTCTGCGCCAGATGCGCCACGGTGTTCTAGGTTGCGAAGAGCGGTAAGAGCTTTCGCAACAATGTCATGTGTAGCAATTTTATTTAGAGTGGCAACCATCGCGACGCCGCATGCATCATGTTCTTGTGCAGGATCGTAAAGACCCTGCGCGACAGGATAATTCGATGAAAGTGCCATGCGCTGATGCCCCTCTATTTCTCGCTAACTCAGGGACATCATTGGCCCGACTATCTACAAATCTAGAAGGTAAAAGGGTAGCAAGGGGGTGCTTTAGATGCCACTCAAATGTAAGAGGTGGCCAATCCCGGCGGTGATAGCCATTCCCAAGACGCCTCCCGCAATAACTCGCAGTGTGGGAATCAGTATCTTTGCCCCGGCTGTGCGCGCGCTCACAACTCCGGTTATGACCAGACCCACAATGGTAAATCCAACAATGCTCGATGCCGCCGCTCCAGGTGTCGGTGCGAATGCGCCCGCAAATGGAATCAACCCTCCGAGAGTGAATGCGATTGCCGATGCCACCGCTGCTTGCACCGGACGGGCTTTTGTATTCGGATGCTGACCTAGTTCATCGCGTAAATGTGCTTCAAGGGCATCGCGGTCATGCATCGCATGAACTACCTGCACCGCAAGTTCGCGGGTAAGTCCACGCTCGATGTAGATATGTACAAGTTCTTCAAATTCGCCTTCTGGATCAATTGCTAAATGCTCTATCTCAAGAAGTCGGTCAGACTCCTCAATGTCATTTTGTGAACGTACCGAGACATATTCACCGACCGCCATCGACATGGCTCCAGCTGCAATTCCTGCAGCGCCTGCTGTGATTAGAAAACTTTGCTCACCGGCGCGAGCAGCTGCAACACCAATCATGAGCGCAGCCGTTGAAACTAAGCCATCGTTTGCACCAAGGACGGCAGCGCGCAACCAACCTGCACGGTGGGTGCGGTGATGCAGGTTGCGCTGGTATACATCCTCTAGAGCCATATGCGAACTCTACCTTGAAGCTCGAAAAAACTTCAGAAATGCTGCACCTGCGCCAAGAAATAACAATCCCGCAACATATTGATTCAGGCGAAGTCCAGCAAATGACTGCGCCGAATCAATTCTTATGGCTTCAAAGAAGAAACGCCCGAAACAGTAGAGCGTTATATAAAGAAGAAAGATTAATCCTGGGGCTAGCCGCTTTCGCAGAGTGAGTAATACCGCAGCAATGACTAAGCACCAGATTGACTCATATAGGAATGTGGGGTGAAAAGTTTCGAAGTTTTCATATCCGACTGGGCGTGATTCTGCCGGGATAGCAAGTGCCCAGGGAGCATCGAGTGGGCGACCAAATAACTCGGCATTAAACCAATTCCCCCAGCGACCGATTGCTTGCGCAATTGCAATGCCCGGTGCCAGGGCATCTGCAAAATAAGTAAACGACGGCAGATCGCGCGTGGAGGCAAGTCTTTTGTATGAGAAATATGCAACACCTGTGCCGAGTGCAATGGCGCCCCAGATTCCAAGCCCGCCTTCCCAAATTTTCACTGCATCATTTAATCGACCCTCAGCACCAAAGTAATTATCAGGTGATGTCACGACGTGATAGAGCCGACCGCCAATTACACCGGCAGGGATTGCAAATATTGCCACATCTGCAACGACTCCCGCTCCTTGGGGGAAGGAGGCGAGAAACCTGCGATTGCCTAACCAAATAGCTAGTGCAACTCCGGCAATAATGCAGAGAGCATAGAAGTGAATAGTGAGCGGCCCAATTTCAAACGCCGAGATAGTTGGCGTTGGAATTGAGCTACGCAAAAATTATCCTTGCTCTACAGCGGCAGCAAAGGCAGCCGCATCGTAGTAGCTGTTACGATCAAGTTCTTTGCCGTTGATGAAGGCGGTAGGAGTTGAATTCACATCACTCTGTGCAGCAGAAGCTTGAACATTGCCTACCCAATCGGCATATTCGCCAGTAGTGACGCACTTTTCGTAATCCTTAGATTTGATTCCCACTGATTCACCAGCTGCAACAAGTGCTTCATTTGTCCATGCCCCAGAATTTTCCCGAGGTTGTGTCTGATAGAGCATCTTGTGGAGAGCTAAGAACTTGCCTTCGTCGGCAGAGCATGCCGCTGCATTTGCAGCCAGGACAGATTCGGTACCGAGAAATGAAAGGGTGTGGAATACAACAGTTGCCTTCTTGTCTTCAATTATTGAATCAAGGTACGGGCCTTGAATAGCTTCAAAACGTGCGCAGCTTGGGCATTGGAAATCTTCATAGATATCGATGACAGGAACGCCGGTGAGTTCTTCATTAAAGACGATTCCATATCCTCGCTCTGCTGAAACACTCGCTGGAACCTTTGCAGCTAGTTTGGTCTGCTTAGAGATAATCGTTGGCACGAGCATGATGAGGACTACTCCGACTACAACACCGATGACAAGGTTGCGAGTGAAGTTATCTTTTCCAGGTTTTGGTTTCGCGCTCATTTCATATCCCTTTTTCTAGATTCTGCGGCTGTGGCGATTTATCGAGACTAAATTTACTTTGTGGATAGCGAAAAAGATAAATCCCAAGGGCCAACAGGCCGGTGTCTCGTAGGAGAGGTGTGATGTAGTTAGCAGTTCCAGGCTCAACCTGGCCTCCCCCGCCAAAGCAGCCACAATCGATAGAAAGGCCCCGAGCCCAAGCTTGCGAGATGCCGATAACAAAGACCACCATGAGTAAGGCGCTGAGTGCCGCAGTGATTCGAGTAACTGCGCCGAGGATCAGAAGTAATCCCATCCCGATTTCAGCGAAGGGCAGAACGATGCCGATGAAATTAGCTAGGGGTACGGGGAGCATCTCGTAAGCTCGCACCGCCATCTGAGATTTATCTACCTCATCATATTTTAAAAATCCCGCAACAAGTAGAACTCCACCCAAGGTCAAGCGTGCGGCTAGACCAAACCACAACTTAAATTCTCTCATCGTCCTTCACGCACTCCTTGTGCTAGTTGTGATGCAAGTTCGCGCACCTCAATTAAACCGCTCGCTTCATCTTTTGCTTCCATGAGTTTATTGATAAATGCGGAGCCAACAATCACGCCATCAGCATAGGCTGCCACGCCCTTAGCTTGCTCTCTCGTTGAAACCCCGAGCCCTACAGCAACTGCTGTATCCGTGCTCTTTCGAATTCGGGCAACTAGATCTGACGCACCGGATGAAACACTTGTGCGTGTTCCGGTCACACCCATCAGTGAGGCGGCATAGACGAATCCGCTGCAATGATCGGTAACACTTGCCAGGCGTGCATCCTTTGTACTGGGTGCAACAACATAGATTGAATTGATTTCACTTCGCGAAACGGCTGATGTCCATGCTGCTGATTCCTCAATAGTTAAATCGGGGGTAATTACTCCAGAGCCACCATTATCTACAATTGATTGTGCAAACTTTTCTACCCCATATTTTTCAATCGGATTCCAATACGTCATAACAACTGCCGGCACACCCAAGTCTGTGGCGTGCTTGAGCGCTTCGAAAACTTCTTTCGCACCGGTGCCTTGCGATAACGCCTGATCAGCAGCTGCTTGAATAGTTGGGCCATCCATCACTGGATCGCTATATGGAAATCCAATTTCAATTGCATCAACGCCGCCATCGACGAAAGCTTGAATGACTTTCTTGCATCCCTCTTGTGTCGGATATCCCGCCGGAATATAGGCAATCAGAGCTGCGCGATTCTCGCTGCGAACAGTGGTGAAAAGGGCTTCTAGCGGTGTGCTCATTTAAAGAGGAATTCCAAAATACTGCGCCGCAGTTTGCACATCTTTATCACCACGACCAGAGAGGTTAATCAGAATAATTGCGTCGGGTCCAAGTTCCTTACCCACCTGCATTGCACCAGCCAATGCATGCGCTGTTTCAATCGCAGGAATGATTCCCTCAGTTCTAGATAAAATTGAAAAAGCTTCCATGGCTTGCGCGTCAGTGATGGCTCGGTATTCAGCTCTACCTATGTCATGTAGATAGGCGTGCTCTGGTCCAACGCCCGGATAATCAAGACCTGCTGAAATGGAGTGAGATTCGATTGTCTGTCCATTGGCATCTTGTAATACATAGGTGCGATTTCCGTGGAGCACGCCAGGTGATCCCCCGGTAATCGTTGCTGCATGGCGACCAGTTTCAACGCCATCTCCGGCAGCCTCTAATCCAATCAGTCGAACAGATTCATCTGAAATAAAACGATGGAAAATTCCGATTGCATTAGATCCACCGCCGACACATGCCATAACAGCATCTGGCAATCTTCCAGTCAGCGCTAGTACTTGTTCGCGAGATTCTTCGCCAATAACTTTATGGAAATCACGGACCATCGATGGGAATGGATGCGGTCCGGCAACAGTGCCGAGCATGTAATGCGTTGTCTCAACATTGGTCACCCAATCGCGCATCGCCTCATTGATTGCATCTTTAAGTGTGCGAGAACCCGATGTAACTGGAATAACTTCGGCGCCAAGTAACTTCATACGCGCAACATTGAGTGATTGACGCCTGGTGTCTTCTTCTCCCATATAGACAACACATTCAAGGCCCATAAGTGCGGCGGCAGTTGCTGAAGCAACTCCATGCTGGCCAGCACCGGTCTCAGCAATGATTCGCTTTTTTCCCATACGCTTTGTCAGAAGTGCCTGACCTAAAACGTTATTAATTTTATGACTGCCGGTGTGATTGAGATCTTCCCGCTTTAGGAGAATTCGCGCTCCACCTGCATGCTCAGCGAATCTTTTTGCTTCCGTAATAATGCTTGGACGACCGGTATAGGTGCGATGTAACTCTGCTAATTCGGCAATAAAGGTTGGATCAGTTTGGGCAAAAATTCTTGCCGCATCTAACTCTTCCAGTGCGCCAATGAGAGCTTCCGGGACGAACCGACCGCCATAGGGACCAAAATGTCCGGCAATCTCAGCCAGCGCATTCTCGGCAGTTGTAGTCATAAGACCAAGACTACCGGCGACCCAGCAACTCCTGCATTGCAGAAATCGGATCTCCTGACTTAACCAGCGCCTCACCCACCAAAATCACAGAGGCGCCAGCGCTTTGTGCGGCCTGAACATCGCTTCGGGTGGAGATTCCGGACTCAGCCACTCGGATAATCTCAACTGGAATCTGTGGGATGAGATCGGTGAAAGCCCGGGTATCGACATCGAGCGTTTTGAGGTTTCGAGAGTTGATGCCAATCATGCGGGGTGAAATCTCCATCGCACTTTCAAGCTCTTGCGCAGTATGGACTTCAATCAGTGAAGCCATACCAAGTTCGCAGGAGAGATCATAGAAATCTTTGAGTTGAGAGCGAGAAAGCGCGGCAACGATCAGAAGCACGATATCGGCCGAGTGTGCACGTGCTTCTAGAAATTGATATTCATCAATCATAAAATCTTTGCGCAGCACCGGAATAGTTACCCGCGCCCGCACCGCATCGAGATCTTCCAGTGAGCCAGCAAAGCGACGACGTTCGGTAAGAACGCTAACAGCAGCTGCTCCCGCTTCTTGATATTGCTCTGCCAAAGCTGCGGGATCAGTAATGGGTGCAAGTGCGCCTTTACTAGGAGAAGATCGCTTAACTTCTGCAATCACATTCATCTCTGATTGTGAGAGAAATGCATATGCATCCAGTGGTTTTGCCGCGTTCTCCATCGCTTCATGTATCTGCGATAACGGCAGTCGACGTGCTGCCAGATCTTCACGGACTCCTTCAATGATGGAGTCGAGAACGCTCATTTGTCTTCCTCTGTGGGGTCAATGCCCTTATCAAGTGAGCCCCACTGGGTAAGCGTGCGTGGAGCCCTCTCGTATCGATTAGAGATTCTAAACTTACGACTAATAATGATGGCAAGAGTTGCCACACATACGAGTGAGATAAAAATTTTCACTGTACTTATCTCTTCATCTCATTAGCCGCTGCAATGGCAACCAAGACTGCCGCTGCCTTATTAAGCGTCTCATCATTTTCGGCAGTGGGATCAGAGTCAGCAACGATGCCGGCACCTGCCTGCACATAAGCAGTTCCGTTATGAATCAGCGCCGTGCGAATAGCGATACAGGTATCAATGTTCCCAGTGAAATCAAAGTAACCGATTGCACCACCATAGAGAGCGCGACGGGTGGGTTCTAGAGTTTCAATAATCTCCATTGCTCGCGGCTTTGGAGCTCCGGAAAGTGTCCCGGCCGGGAAGACAGAGAAGAGAGCGTCAATCGGTGACTTATCACTTGCGAGTTCGCCCACGACAGTGGAAACAATATGCATCACATGGGAATACCGCTCGATATGCATGAAATCAATTACTTCAACAGAACCAGGTGCGCAGATGCGGCCTAAGTCATTGCGACCCAGATCTACCAACATCAAATGCTCTGCCCGCTCCTTGGGATCAGCTAGTAACTCTTCACCTAAGCGCACATCTTCTTCAATCGAGTCAGAGCGCTTGCGAGTTCCCGCGATGGGATGCACCATCACTTGCTTACCCGTGACTTTCACAAGTGCTTCCGGACTTGAACCGACAACGTCGTATCCATCTTCAAATCTAAAGAGATACATATAAGGGCTGGGGTTATTTAGGCGCAGCATGCGGTAGATATCTAAGGCATCGGCTGAAGTTGGCATCGAAAATCTCTGCGAGAGAACTATTTGGAATGCTTCACCAGCACGAATTTCTTCTTTGGCAATCTCGACCTTGCTCTTGAAATCCTGCTCGCTCATATTGCGATCAAAGAGCGGTTTATCAAAGGAGGGAAGAGGCGACACATCTCCAGCAATGGAACCCAGTAACTCTTTCTGCATCCGGTCTAAGCGAGAGACTGCATCAAGATAAGAATCATCTACTCGTTCATTTGAACCATCCCAGTTGATCGCATTTGCAATCAAGATGATGGTGCCATCTGAGTGATCCATGACAACTAAATCACTGGTGAGCATGAAGGAGATCTCAGGTAGTTCAATATCTCGCACGGCACTTTTCGGTAACTTCTCTAACCGGCGCACTGCGTCATATCCCATATAGCCAACGAGTCCACCTGTCAGCGTTGGCAGGCCATCAATCTTTGGTGACTTCAAGTGAGCAACGCTCTGACGTAGCGCGGTGAGTGGATCAACTCCTGTGGGAACTCCTACCGGAGGTTTTCCAATCCAGAGCGCTTGACCATCTTTTTCGGTCAGCGTTGTCTGACTTTTCACGCCAATAAATGAATATCGGGACCAGACACCCCCGTGCTCCGCCGACTCCAAGAGAAAGGTGCCGGGTTTGTTTTGAGCGAGCTTCTTATAGATATTAAGTGGTGTTTCTCCATCAGCAAGAAGTTTTCGATAGACCGGAATGACATTGTGAGACTGCGCGTGCTTGCGGAATTCTTCAATCTTCATGAGAAGTTGCCAATACTCTGGTGGAAACAAGTCCGATCACCTGTGTGACAGGCAGCGCCTACTTGGTCAACGGTAATCAGGAGTGCATCACCATCACAATCAAGTGCGACCGAGTGCACCATCTGCGTGTGACCTGATGTTTCACCTTTTACCCAAATCTCATTGCGACTTCGGGAAAAGTAGGTTGCCTTGCCGGTTGCAAGAGTCAGAGCAAGGGACTCGGTATTCATATAGGCAAGCATGAGTACTTCCCGGGTATTAACATCTTGGGCGATCGCAGGAATCAAAGTTGTTGGGTCCTTTAAGAGCGCGAGTATTTCTGGGGAAAGTTCAGCTCTCATGCGCTTATTCTGCCTTACGCGCTCTGGGTATTGCGCACCGAATAATTGTGAGCAGTCAGATACTTCTTCACATCTCCGATGCGGTGCACCCCAAAGTGAAAGACGCTTGCGGCAAGTAGGGCATCTGCGCCGGCATCCAGGGCGGCACTGAAGTCTTCCAGGGATCCTGCTCCTCCGCTTGCAATCAGGGGAACTTTTGCCACAGCTCGAACTGCCTTAATCATTCCGATGTCATATCCGGCGCGAGTTCCATCTGCATCCATCGAGTTGAGCAAAATTTCGCCAACTCCTAGCGCACATGCTTTTTCAACCCAGGCAAGTGCATCGATACCAGCGCTCTGACGACCGCCATGTGTTGTCACTTCAAAACCAGATTCAGTTCGTGCTCGGCGCGCGTCAATAGAGATAACAAGAACTTGCGAACCAAAACGATCTGCGATTTCGGAGATGAGTTCTGGTCTGGCAATGGCTGCCGTATTAATACTGACTTTATCCGCACCAGCACGCAGTAAGCGGTCTACATCTTCCACCGTGCGAATACCACCACCTACAGTCAGTGGGATAAATACTTGCTCTGCAGTTCGGCGCACCACATCAAGAGTTGTTTCGCGCCCAGCAACACTGGCAGAAATATCTAAGAAGGTAAGTTCATCGGCGCCCTCTTTGTTATAGAGCGCAGCCATCTCAACTGGATCACCTGCATCAACCAGATCTGTGAAGTTGACCCCCTTGACCACTCGTCCATCAGTGACATCAAGGCAGGGAACAATTCGAACTGAAAGACTCATGATCGTGTCTGCTCGAGTGCTTGTTCTAGTGTGAAGGCACCTGCGTAGAGCGCCTTTCCAACAATCGCACCTTCTACTCCAAGTGAGTTCAGCGCAGAAAGTGCTGCAATATCTGCCAAAGATGAAATTCCGCCCGATGCAACTACCGGCTTTGAGGTAACGGCGCATACCTCTTTGAGTAACTCGATATTGGGTCCCTTCAGAGTTCCATCTTTTGTCACATCAGTAACCACATAGCGCGCACATCCATCACGCTCTAAGCGCTCAATAGTCTCAAAGAGATCTCCGCCTTCTTTAGTCCACCCACGTGCTGCAAGAACGTGTCCGCGCACATCAAGTCCCACCGCAATCCGGTCACCGTGTTCAGCAATTACACGAGCAGTCCACTCCGGATTTTCTAACGCTGCTGTACCAAGATTGACGCGAGTGCAACCGGTTGCAAGTGCTCGCGCAAGTGATTCATCATCGCGAATTCCACCGGATAGCTCCACCTTGATATCGAGTCTTCCCACTACTTCAGCTAACTGCGCACTGTTCTCACCAAGTCCAAAGGCGGCATCGAGATCCACCAGGTGTAACCATTCGGCGCCTGCTGCTTGGAATTCCAGGGCAACTTCAAGTGGATTGCCATAGGCGGTCTCTGCACTGAGCTCGCCTTGAACAAGTCTGACAGCGCGACCGTCTTTCACATCCACTGCTGGAAGAAGTTCTAGATAACTCATAGCGTCTGCGTCCAATTCTTAATCAAATGTAAGCCGGCATCGGAAGATTTTTCGGGGTGAAATTGGGTAGCGCTCAGTGCGCCATCTTCAATAGCGGCAATGAAATCCTCGCCATGGTGGGCAAAGGTCGGCATAGCTCCAGCTTTTTCTTTCGCAGCATATGAGTGCACAAAATAAAATGATTGATCTTCAACTCCAGCAAAGAGTGCGCTGCCTGCAGCAGGACGGACGGTATTCCATCCCATGTGCGGCAAAATCGGTGCGTTAAGTTTTTCAACAGTCGCACTCCACATCCCAACTCCCTCATGGTCACCATGCTCGATGCCGCGCGCAAAAAGGATTTGCATGCCAACGCATATTCCTAGAGTTGGACGCTGCGCGGCGAAACGTTCGCGCACAATCTGATCTCCGCGCACTTTTAAAAGACCCTGCATGCAGGCAGCAAATGCACCGACGCCAGGCACTACTAAGCCTTCGGCATTGAGCGCTGTCTCGTAGTCAGCGGTAATGACCACATCTTTGCCGGATGTTTCAAAGGCGCGTTGCGCCGAGCGAAGGTTTCCAGAGCCGTAATCGAGAATTGCAATCACGAAGCTAGAGAGATCCTTTTGTTGAAGGAATCCCTGCAACTCGTGGATCAATTGCAACGGCATCGCGCAGCGCACGTGCCACAGCTTTAAACTGCGCTTCGAAAACATGGTGGGCGTTGCGCCCTTCAAGAACTCTCACGTGCAGTGCAATCCGCGCCTCTGCAACTATCGATTCCCAAATGTGCTTACCAAGAGTTGTATCGAATGTGCCAATTAGTTCAACAATTTCTGGTTGACGATGCACTAAATATGGTCGACCCGAAAGATCGACAGCAGCCTGAACAAGTACCTCATCTAGTGGAACCATCGCATCTCCGAAACGTCGGATGCCAGCCTTATCACCTAGCGCCTCGCGTAGCGCCTGACCGAATGCAAGAGAGGTATCTTCCACAGTGTGATGTGAATCGACATCAACATCACCTGAAGTCTTCACAGTGAGATTAAATCCTGAGTGCTTTCCGAGCTGTGAAAGCATGTGATCGAAAAATGGAACGCCGGTATCTACCGAAATTTCACCAGAGCCATCGAGGTTAAGTTCAACTAGAACACTCGATTCTTTAGTAGTGCGTTCGACGCGTGCTGTTCTCATATTTCTGCTCCTAGACATGCCGATAGTGAATCAATAAATTTCTTATTCTCGGCCACATTGCCAATGGTGACTCTCAAGTAGCCCAATAATCCCACATCTCTTATGAGAACTCCTCTATCAAGGAGCGCCTGCCAGAGTTCGGCAGATGACTGCTCAAATCCGGTGAATAGCAGAAAGTTGGCGCTGCTTGGAAGAACGCGCAAACCCAACTCCTCGAGCTCCTGCGCCATCTGATTTCGAGCAGTGCGAAGTTGATCCACTGTGGCCAAGAGCTCTGTGCTGAAATCGAGAGCAACCTCGGCGGCGGCTTGGGTAAGTGCGCTTAGGTGATAGGGCAAGCGCACTAAAAACATTGCATCGATCACCGATTGGTGAGCAACGAGATATCCCACGCGCGCTCCGGCGAATGAGAAAGCCTTACTCATTGTGCGAATGACGACCACGTGTGGATATTTCTCAATCAAAGTTACGGCAGATACTTCATCTGAGAACTCGGCATAAGCCTCATCTACGACAAGGAGTCCTGGAGTATTGATAGCTAACTTCTCAATTTCATCGAGAGTGACTGCAGAGCCCGTTGGGTTGTTAGGTGTTGTAATAAAAGTTAATGAAGGTTTCGAGCTTTGAATCTGTGCGACCGCACTATCAATATCAAGTGAGTAATCCGCTCTACGAGAACCATTGGTCCACGCCACCTGACACACGCGAGCAATTAGGGGGTGCATCGAATAAGAAGGGGTGAAGCCAATAGCTGATCCCCCACCGAAGGCAAGGAAGAGTGATTGAATGATTTCGTTGCTGCCATTTGCAGCCCAGATATTTCCAGACTTCATTGAAGTTCCAGAAAGATTGTTCACAAACTCTGCCAATTTGTTGCGCAGAGAGACAGCATCGCGATCCGGATAACGATTTAAGGTACCTGCAACAACTAATACTTTCGCAGCAATTGCCTTAGCTAGCTCTGGTGATGGGGCATATGGATTCTCATTGGTATTTAAAACAGCATCGGCAGGTAACTGTGGAGCGCCATAGGCTGAGAGCTCGCGCAGATTCCCTCGCAGCGGCAACCATGATGGCCAATCTTGACTCATCACAAATTTTCCAATCGAGCAGTCATCGCTTCACCGTGTGCTGGTAGGTCTTCAGCTTGCGCAAGAGTAATGACGGTACTTGCAATATCTGTAAATGCTTTCTGGTCATACTCAATGAAATGTAACCCACGTAAGAAAGTTTGCACCGAAAGTCCACTGCTGTGACAGGCGCATCCCCCAGTAGGCAACACATGGTTAGAGCCCGCTGAATAATCACCGAGTGAGACCGGTGAGAAGCGACCAATAAATACCGCACCAGCATTGCGAATCTGCAAAGCATCGGCACTTGCATTCTTTGTCTGAATCTCTAAATGTTCCGCAGCATAGGCGTTGACTACATCTAGCCCCTGTTCGATTGAATCAACAATCGCTATCGCCGACTGTATTCCTGAAAGAGCAATGCCTATGCGCTCTGCATGTTTAGTCTTTGCTACTCGCACTTTAAGCTCGGCAATAACATCTGCCGCAAGCTTTTCTGATGTGGTCACTAAGACAGCGGCGGCAATAACATCGTGTTCAGCTTGGCTAATCAGATCTGCTGCAACATCTGCAGCGAGTGCGCTTTCATCAGCCAAGATTGCAATCTCGGTCGGGCCGGCCTCGGAATCAATTCCGATGATTCCACGAAGTGCCCGCTTAGCAGCTGCGACATAAACATTTCCTGGCCCAGTGACCAGATCACACTTGGCACAGAGATCTTTCATGCCATAGCCAAAGAGTGCAATCGCTTGCGCTCCCCCCACTGCATATACCTCGGTGATACCGAGGAGTGCGCAGGTGGCAAGAATTGTTGGGTGTGGCAGGCCGCCGAACTCTTTCTGTGGAGGTGATGCAACGGCGATACTGGAAACTTTCGCAATCTGTGCTGGAATGACATTCATCATCACGCTACTTGGATAGACAGCGCGCCCGCCTGGAACATAGAGTCCCACGCGATCAACAGGTATCCATTTTTCAGTGACGACGCCACCATCGACAACGGTCGTCTTGGAGTCTGTGCGAATTTGATCGTTGTGCACGGTGCGAATTCGCGCTGCTGAAACTTCTAACGCGCTGCGAATTGCCGGATCTAATTGAGCAAGTGCAGCATCTAGTGCTGATTGTGGAACTCTGATTGATGCGGGTTTAACGCCATCGAATTCTTGCGCAAGGGCAATGAGGTCAGCTTCACTACCTTCGCGAACGCGCTTTAAAATTGGTTCGACTGCAACCATAGCCTGTGCGACATCTAGCGTGGCCCGAGGAAGCAGGGCTTGGTAGCCAGCTTTATCAAGGCTCTTTCCACGCAGATCAAGGGTGCGAATCACGCCGCTATTCTACTTTGACCGCACTGCATCCTGTGACTTGATTACCGATAGCTTAAATACGGACCAGGCACTCTGGGCCCAAGATTGCTTTGAGGTCAGCGCTCAAACTTGGTGACGAAGTTACTAGCGCGTCAATTTTAAGAGTGGTGGTCTTCTGCTGATCCACGACATGTAGATGGACCTCACGCTTTCCAGGATGTGAACGAAGAATCTCTTTAATTCGCTCGACGATAGGAGGAGTCACCTGCGTTGCTGGCAAGGTGATAATTAAAGGCCCTGTTGGTGCTCCAGAAATATCTGGCATCTTCATTTCCAGGGCGGTAAATCTGACTTGTTCATCGGTGCGCGAGAAGCGTCCCTTGACAACTACTACGCGATCTTCGGTGAGTGAGAGCGCATATTGGTTATATGTATTTGAGAAGAAAAGAACTTCAATAGCTCCCTCTAAATCTTCAACGTTCACCACTGCCCATGATGCACCTTGGCGTGAAACTTTTCGCTGGATACCGGTAATTAGCCCACCGATAGTTACGACGCCGTCAGCCGGACTTTCATCTAGCAGTTCGCTAATGGTCATATCAGTATGTGATCGAAGAACGTGCTCTACCCCGAGCAGCGGATGATCAGATACATATAGACCGAGCATCTCTCGTTCAAAGGTAAGTAGCGTTGACTTATCCCATTCCATAGATGGAATCTCGATATCCATACTTGCTACCTGTGAAATCGAATCGCCGCCAAATAAATCAAATTGACCGATTGCTTCTGCGCGCTTTGTCTCAATCACTGAGTCAATTGCTTCCAAATGGATGGCCATCAGACCCTTACGCGGATGACCTAAGGAATCAAATGCTCCAGCTTTAACTAAAGATTCGATTGTCTTCTTATTACAGACATTGGCATCAACTTTTGCCAGGAAATCACCGAATGAGGCAAATGCTCCCTTAGCTGCGCGGGCAGCCTTAATTGATGCGACAACACCTTCTCCGACATTGCGGATAGCAGCTAACCCAAAGCGAATATCAACACCACGTGGTGTGTACTCGGCATCTGATTCATTGACATCTGGCGGCAAGACTTTAATGCCCATGCGGCGACATTCAGAGAGATAGAGCGCCGACTTATCTTTATCATCGCGCACACTAGTAAGAAGGGCGGCCATATATTCAGTCGGGTAATTTGCCTTTAAGTATGCCGTCCAGAAAGAGACCACACCGTAGCCCGCACTATGCGCCCGGTTAAATGCGTAGTCAGAGAAGGGAATCAGAACTTCCCATAGCCGTTGAATCGCAGCTTCTGAAAAACCGTTCGATTTCATTCCCGCTTCAAATGGAATGTATTCCTTATCAAGAATCTCTTTATTCTTCTTACCCATTGCCTTACGCAATAGATCTGCGCGACCTAAAGTAAAGCCCGCCACTTTCTGTGCAATGGCCATTACCTGTTCCTGATAGACAATCAGGCCGTAGGTATCACCAAGAATTTCCTGTAGCGGAAGATTTAACTCAGGATGAATTGGTTCAACCGGTTTACGATAATTCTTTCGATCTGCATAGTTATTATGCGCATTCTCACCCATTGGTCCCGGGCGATAGAGCGCGATAACAGCTGAAATATCAGCAAAGGAATCCGGGGCCATGCTGCGCAGTAGTGCTCGCATAGGACCACCGTCGAGTTGGAATACACCCAGCGTGTCACCGCGCGATAGAAGTTCGAAGGTCTTCTTATCGTGCAGCGGCAAATCTTCAAGCACTACATCAATATTTTGATTGGCTTTAATGTTAAGTAGGGCATCATCTAGTACAGAGAGGTTTCGAAGTCCCAAGAAATCCATTTTAAGGAGCCCGGTAGATTCGCAGGCTCCCATATCGAATTGGGTAATAATCGCACCGTCGGCTTCGCGGCGGTGAATTGGAATTACATCAAGTAAAGGCTCACGCGAGAGAATCACGCCAGCTGCGTGCACACCCCATTGGCGTTTAAGACCTTCCAAACCTTTAGCAAGATCAACCACTCGCTTGGAATCTGGGTCAGTTTCATAGAGTTGTCTAAACTCCCCCGCTTCTCCGTATCTAGCATCTTTACTATCGAATACTCCAGCGAGAGTGATGTCTTTACCCATCACCGATGGCGGAAGTGCCTTAGTGAGTTTTTCACCGATGGCATATGGGTATCCCAGAACTCGCGTTGAATCCTTGAGCGATTGCTTAGATTTAATAGTTCCATAGGTAATGATTTGAGCGACACGGTCTTCGCCATATTTTTCAGTTGCATAGCGAATCATCTCTGAACGACGACGTTCATCGAAGTCAAGATCGATATCAGGCATAGAGATTCGCTCTGGGTTGAGAAAGCGCTCAAATAGAAGTCCGTGCTCAATCGGATCTAGCCCCGTGATACCGAGTGCGTATGCAACAAGTGAACCTGCCGCAGATCCTCGTCCTGGACCAACTCTAATTCCAACTTTCTTGGCATGGGCAACAAGGTCTGCCACGACTAGGAAGTAACCAGGAAAGCCCATCTTGATCATGACATCGAGTTCATAATTCAAACGTGTGACATGTTCTGGTGTTGCCTTATCTTTCATGCGCTCTTTTAGACCACGCTCTGACTCTTTGCGTAGCCATGAATCTTCAGTCTCAGCATCAGGGACAGCGAAGGCAGGCAAGAGGTTCTCATCTTCACGCAGTTTCACATTACAACGCTCAGCGATAAGTAAGGTGTTGTCGCATGACTCTGGAATCTCTTTAAAGAGTTCGCGCATCTGCGCCGGCGTTTTGAGATAGAACTCATCATTATCAAATTTGAATCGCTTGGGATCAGCTAGCGTGGAACCCGATTGCACACAGAGCAGAGCTTCATGAGCTGCCGCATCTTCATGGAATGTGTAGTGAAGGTCGTTCGTTGCAAGCAGTGGCAATTTAAGTTCTTTAGCTAGCTTAAGTAGGTCTGCTTTGACACGAGTTTCAATATCAATGTGGTGGTCCATTACTTCTAGAAAGTAGTTATTAGCACCGAAAATATCTCGATAATCACTGGCAGCGCGCAGCGCCTCTTTGTAATTTCCCATACGCAGACGTGTTTGGATTTCACCGCCCGGGCAGCCCGTTGTTGCTATCAGTCCATCGGCATATCTGGAGATCAGCTCGCGATCCATGCGCGGCTTGTAGTAATACCCTTCCAATGAGGCAAGCGATGAAAGTTTAAAGAGATTGGCTAGCCCCTGATTATTCTCAGCCAGAATTGTCATGTGGGTATATGCCCCGCCACCGGAGACATCATCTTCGCCACCATCGGCCCACTGAACGCGCTTCTTATCAAATCGTGATTCAGGTGCAACGTAGGCTTCAATTCCAATAATCGGTTTGACGCCTGCTTTAGTTGCTTGCTTATAGAAATCAAAGGCACCAAATACATTGCCGTGATCTGTCATTGCAATTGCCGGCATTTCTTGGCGAGCTACCTCATTAACGAGATCGCCGACGCGCGCGGCACCATCGAGCATCGAGTACTCGGTATGCACATGAAGATGTACAAACGAGTCTTTCGTCGATGCCCGTGAAGCTGAAAAATCTTCAGATGACATGGTGGCGCAACATTAGCGCCTAAGGCAGAACTGCCTCGGATAGCAACGCCAAAGAAGCCTGTAGGTCAGGTGGGTATGGCGCAACTAACTCAAGTGGCACACCCGTTACCGGGTGGTTGAAGCGGAGCTCTAAAGCGTGAAGCCAAGGTCGAGACATCTTCATTTTTTTACCCAACACTGGATCTGCGCCATAAGTGGTGTCACCAACAAGTGGATGATTCAGCGCCGAGAAGTGAACTCGAATTTGGTGTGTTCGCCCAGTCTCTAACTCCACCTTCACTAGCGAAACAGAGCGGTAATACTCAATAACTTCATAGTGAGTGATGCTCTCTTTGCCAGTTGCAACTACAGCAAAGCGATGGTCTTCCTTCGGATGTCTATCAATCGGTGCATCGATAGTTCCAGATGAGGGATCCATATGTCCTTGAACAAGTGCGTGATAAGTCTTTTCAACATCATGATCACGAAACATCTCTTTTAACTTTAAATAGGCAGCATCTGTCTTGGCAATAATCATGAGTCCAGATGTGCCAGCATCGAGACGGTGAACGACACCTGCGCGCTCTGCCGGACCTGATGTTGAGATTGTGTAACCGGCAGCCATGAGTGCGCCAACGACAGTGGGACCCATCCAACCTGGACTTGGGTGCGCTGCGCATCCCACCGGTTTATCAATGACAACAATGTCATCATCGTTATAAACCACAGTAAGTCCTTCAAGTGGGGTCAGTGGAATTGGGTCTTGATTAAGCGGCGCCGGCAGAAGAACTTCAATGACTTGTCCAGCGGTAACCCGATCAGATTTTTGCATGGCGCGTCCATCTGATTTGATATCACCATCTTCTAATAACTTCACTACCGATGTGCGAGAAAGACCGAGAACTCGCGTCAGGGCGCTATCAATTCGCTCGCCCTCCACGCCTTCAGGCACACTTAGCGTTCTTAACTCTCTGCTCATATGTGACTACCTTACTGGTGTAATCGGTGGCACATTTTTGACGCTCAAAACGAATGCAATAGCTGCAGCAATCACGATTGCAGAGTCGGCGAGATTAAATACTGGCCAATTCGGCAGTTCAATCCAATCAATGACATGTCCCCGAAAGAAAGCTGGTTCACGAAAAGCGCGATCCGCCAGATTTCCCATGACTCCCCCGAGTAGCAATCCTGCTGTGAGTTGCCACCCACCAGATGAAATAGCGCGAGCAAAGTAGACGATTGTTGCAACAACAAGAACTGCCAAGATTGAGTAGAGCAGTGTGAGGCCGGTAGCAAAGCCAAATGCGGCACCAGGGTTTTTTACTAATGTGAGTTGAAGAAAAGAACCTAGAATTTGTTTAGGCTCACCCGCTAGCGCTGAGATCGCCCATTGCTTTGTGGCAAAGTCAAAGAGCCAAATAGTCCACGCTGTGAGAAAAATTCGGCGCACTTTAGCGCCGCTCTTCCTTCTGCTTGCAGATCATGCACAAAGTTGCGCGAGGGAAAACTTGTAGCCGAGGCTTACCAATCGCGGCACCACAATCTTCACAGAGCCCATAGGTCTTATTTTCAATTCGCTCTAGTGCACGTTCGGTCTGTAAGACCATGTCACGTGCATTGCTGACCAGCGACATCTCGTGTTCGCGCTCGAAAGTCTTGGTCCCTGAATCGGCTTGGTCATCTCCAGCACCTTCACCAGAATCTGAAATCAATTCATTCATTTCAGCTTCAACTCTTGCGAGTTCATTACGATAGCGCTCTAGATCTTTTGAAATCTCGCCTTTTACAATCTTTAGTTCGGCCGCACTCCATGGTGCTTCACCTGCAGCTGCAAGGACTGGAGTTGGTGCGGCCTTGATGGGCTTTAGAGGAGCAGCTTTCTTTCCACTTTTTTCTGGACGTGGTGGTGGCGGCATCACTAAGCGACGTTCTTCAACAACGGGCGCCGTAGTAGGTGCCATCACTGTTGCAACTGAAACGGTCTGTGATTTTTCATCTACCGTCAGAGTTGTCTTGCCAATTTTCGATGGAAATGGGCGACCAGGTGCCTTATGTGCAGCAGCCTTCTTTGCCGGAGCTTTCTTGGCCGGAGCCTTCTTTGCTGCAACCTTTTTCTTAGCTGCAACTTTCT
>JBILAM010000022.1:0-19990 GCA_044354225.1 Candidatus Planktophila sp. | reverse complement strand
TACCGCCATTTGAACGAGGTGGAAGAAACCTGCAATGAGGTTGTAATTACGGATCTTCTGAGTATTGATCTCTTTAGCCATAGGAAAAGGCTACCGAAGCTCCCTCAAATTCCACCCTTACAAAACAGGTAAATAACGATCTAACTCATAGGCGCTGACCTGGCGGCGATAGTCCTGCCACTCAGAACGCTTATTGCGCAGGAAGTATTCAAAGACATGCTCGCCTAAGGTCTCGCGAACGAGTTCGCTCTTCTCCATCACAGTAATTGCTTCTTCCAGGTTCGATGGAAGTAGCTCTGTATCTGTCGATGGTGCAAGCACATACTTCTTCTCAATACCTTGCAGGCCGGCAGCTAACATCACGGCATATGCCAGATATGGATTACATGCTGAATCTGGTGAGCGGAATTCCACCCGTGTGGAGTTCTCTTTATTCGGTTTATACATCGGAATTCGCACCAGCGCCCCACGGTCATTGTGGCCCCAGTTGATAATGGAAGGAGCTTCTCCCCCGCCTTGTAATCTCTTATAAGAATTGACCCATTGATTTGTAACGGCGGTGATCTCAGCGGCATGTTTTAAAATTCCCGCAATAAATTGGCGACCCACTAGAGAGAGATTGAGCTCTGCCTTGTCGTCATAGAAAGCATTCTTCTCACCGGCAAAGAGTGAGACGTGGGTGTGCATGCCAGAGCCAGGATGTTCGGTAAATGGCTTTGGCATAAAGGAGGCGAAGAAGCCTTGGTTAAGAGCCACTTCCTTAATCACATGGCGGAAAGTCATGATGTTATCTGCCGTACTTAAAGCATCTGCATAACGAAGATCAATTTCTTGTTGACCAGGAGCGCCTTCATGGTGGCTAAATTCAACCGATACGCCCATTGCTTCTAACAGGGTAATTGCTTGCCGGCGAAAATCGTGGCCCACAACTGCCGGTGTGTGATCGAAGTAGCCGCCTTGATCAACTGGCACCGGTGCCACACCTTTTTCAGGTTCTGATTTAAAGAGGAAGAATTCAATTTCGGGATGGGTGTAACAGGTGTAACCCATCTTGGCTGCTTTAGCTAATGTGCGACGCAGAACATTGCGTGGGTCAGCCGGGGATGCTTGCCCACTTGGCAAGGTAATGTCACAGAACATACGGGCGGCGCCTTGCGCCTCTGCCCGCCATGGCAAGATCGTAAAAGTTGCTGGATCTGGTTTGGCCAACATATCTGATTCAAATTCACGAGCAAAGCCTTCAATGGCAGAACCATCAAAACCGATTCCTTCTTCAAAAGCATTTTCCAGTTCGGCTGGCGCAATCGCCACAGATTTCAAGGTTCCGAGAATGTCGGTAAACCACAGCCGGATGAAACGGATATCGCGTTCTTCAACCGTGCGCAGCACAAACTCTTGCTGCTTGCTCATGTTCGACTCTGCTGGGGACATGGCTATATCGTGCCAAAGCCACGTTACGCCCATGTTACGAAATTAGAGTTCGCGCCACTTACTGGTCATAGGTAGGCGCCGATCTTTACCAAAAGCCCGCTTGGAGACCTTGGTGCCAGGTGGATATTGGCGGCGCTTGTATTCGGCCCGATCGACCATGCCGATTACGCGAATGACTAACTCTCGATCAAAGCCGGCTGCAATCAGTGCATCGTGTCCTAAATCTTCATCGACATAGGCTTTGAGCACTTTATCTAATAGCTCATACTCTGGAAGTGAATCAGAATCTTTCTGATCCGGGCGCAGTTCAGCAGATGGCTCCTTGGTAATGGAGTTCGCTGGAATCGGCGCGGATTCTCCGGCCTCGATGGCAATGCGATTGCGCCATCTGGCAAGTGCCCAGACATCGGTCTTATAAATATCTTTAATCGGTGCATACCCACCGACGGCGTCGCCATAGAGAGTGGAGTAGCCGCAGGCCAGCTCTGATTTATTTCCGGTTGCTAATACCAAATGGCCAGCTTGATTAGAAAGTCCCATCAGAGTGGTGCCACGAACTCGTGCCTGCAGATTCTCTTCCGCCAGGCCGGTGAGATTTACTCGGCTCTTAAAGGAGTCAACCATCTGCTGAATTTCAATCACCCGAAAACCAAGGCCCGTTACCTGCGCCATTGCCTGGGCATCTGTGATGGAGTGCTCAGAAGAATACTTACTTGGCATGGCAACACCATGCACGCGATCGGCGCCTAACGCATCAATAGCCAGGGCTGCCACAACTGCCGAATCTATGCCGCCAGATAGCCCAAGGAGTACGGATGAGAATCCGTTCTTGGCAACATAATCACGTAGCCCGACAACGATGGCTTTCCACATCTGTTCTTCATCACCCAGGCGATGGGCGATTCCAGGAATAAGTGGCTTTGCAATTTCTATTGGGCTTTCCGAAATAATCACATCCGGCTTTGCTGTCTTTGTCGCAACATCGACATCGACTAGCATCATGCCATCTTCAAATTGCGGAGCTCGGGCAACCAGTGCGCCGGCTTTGTCGACCACAATACTGTCGCCATCGAAAACTAAATCATCTTGCCCACCGGTCATATTGACATAGGCCAGGGGTGCTCCCAATTGGCGAGCGCGCCGGGTAACAAGTTCAAGTCGCACATCATCTTTATCGCGTTCAAAGGGAGAGCCATTGGGCACAATAACCAAGCCCGGCTTTCGCACCGCAAGTTCGGCGTTGATGCCGCCATCGATCCAGAGGTCTTCACAGATTGCGATTCCCACATCAACGCCATGGATGCGCACCACCAGAGTTGAATCTCCGGCGACAAAGTTTCGGTACTCATCAAAGACGCCGTAATTAGGAAGATGGCACTTGGCATAGCGAGCTCTTACTTCACCCCCGGCAATAACTGCCACCATATTTTGTGGTCGCCCATCTAGGTGATCGAGATAGCCGACGATGCTCACAATCTCAGGGTTAATCTCTTGTGCCAACTTTGCCAGCGCGCTCTTACTCGCCGCCTGAAAAGATGGTCGGAGCGCTAAATCTTCTACCGGGTAACCGGTCAGCACCATCTCCGGAAATATTGCAATGTGAGCACCGGCGGCGTGTGCATCATGGGCGCGCTTAATAATCAACGCGGCATTACCCGCCAGATCACCGACCGTCGGGTTCACCTGCGCCAGCGCTAATCGCAACTTCATTGTTCAAGATTATCGCCCAGTTGCGTATCAGGGGTACCATTGATTTTGACCCGGGGACCGCGCCAAGTGGCTTCGAGGCAGGAGAAATAATGAGTACAACCCTTTACGGTGGCGCCTCCCATCGCCGCGTGACCATCCTTGATTTGCGAGATGCCAAGGTGCGCGGTGAGAAATGGCCGATGCTCACCAGCTACGAACAGATCACGGCATCGATTTTCGATGAGGCCGGAATTCCAGTACTGCTAGTCGGCGATAGCGCCGGCAATAATTTCTTAGGTGAAGAGAACACCATCCCGGTCACAGTCGATGATTTGATTCCGCTAACCCGAGCAGTAGTGCGCGGGTCATCTAGAACAATGGTGGTAGCAGATCTGCCCTTTGGTTCTTATGAAGCTTCCCCGGAACAAGCCCTTGCCACCGCAACTCGATTCTTTAAAGAAGCTGGGGCGATGGCGGTGAAGTTAGAAGGTGCACATATTGCCACCGTTGAAAAACTCACATCTTCTGGCATTCCAGTGATGGGCCACCTAGGCCTTACGCCGCAGTCACTTCATCAACTCGGTGGTTACAAAGTGCAGGGTCGCACCGATGGCGATGCGGTACTCGAGGCGGCGCTCGCCCTAGAAAAAGCCGGTGCTTTCGCACTTGTTCTAGAGCTAGTACCAGCCGAATTAGCTGCCCGAATTACGTCAGCCCTTTCAATTCCCACTATTGGAATCGGCGCCGGCGCCCAGTGCGATGCCCAAGTTTTGGTCTGGACAGATATGGCTGGCTTTACCGCCAAGCCACCGAAGTTGGCCAAGGCATATCGCAATCTGCGTGCGGAATTATTAGCTGCAACTCACGAGTTTGCAACCGAAGTTCGCACCGGGGCTTTTCCCACCGAGGCGCAGAGCTTTCACTAGGTAAAGGCATCTCACCGGCACTTTTTCTGCCCTTGAGGTCGCTTTTTTGCCATTTTCTTTACCGAAATTGTGAAAATTCGAGGTTGGATCCAAGAAATTTGTGGTGAGGGACCGGAAAAATCGAAAAAATCCGGAAAATTCCGAAATTTCCATTCGATTTTCTTACTTTTTTAGAAAAAAACACTTCGGAAATTGCGTAGATGCATAGAAATAATTAAAAAATAAATTGCGACACGCACTGAAATATTTCTCACTATGTAGTGGTATTTCTTTCGAAACTCCGTCACACTTATCCACGAAACAGGTTTGGGTGACGGATCCGAACCCTTCCGATTAGGAGAAAACAGATGGCTGCAAAGCGTCGTAAGAAGGCAGCTGCACCAGCAGCGCCTAAGAAGCGTCGTAAGAAGGCTGCCGCAAAGGCAGCTGCACCAAAGCGTCGTAAGAAGGCAGCAGCAAAGAAGGCTGCTCCAAAGCGTCGTAAGAAGGCAGCAGCAAAGAAGGCTGCTCCAAAGCGTCGTAAGAAGGCAGCAGCAAAGAAGGCTGCTCCAAAGCGTCGTAAGAAGGCAGCAGCTAAGAAGGCTGCTCCAAAGCGTCGCAAGAAGAAGGCAGCAGCTCCAGCAGCTGCTCCAAAGCGCCGTCGTCGTAAGAAGGCAGCAGCTAAGTAATTCATTTACTTATAAAAAACCCCGCCAGGTAACTGGCGGGGTTTTTTATTCTGCGGGCGGATTCTCTTTCAGTGATTGCGTGACTCTTTCAAATATCTCAGATAACACTCGCTGGTCTTCTTTTGTTAAGTGATCGACAAACCTAGTGCGCACACTTTCCACATGGTCTGGGGCTGCGCCCACAATTGCCTTCCACCCTTTGGCGGTCATCACTGCAAAGAAGCCGCGCTTATCTTCCGGGCAGGCCTCTCGCTTTACCCAGCCGGCCTTCTCCATCACCTTGATCCGGTGGGAAAGGCGCGAGCGCGAGAGCATGGCGACATCTGCCAGCTCACTCATCCGCATCTTGCGCTCCGGGGCATCACTTAATTGCGCCAAGACTTCATAGTCGGCCATCGATAGCTCATGGCTGGCAAGATCTAGATCGAGTGCTTCAAGTAACCGGCGGCTAGCGATGATGTATCGGCGCCAAGCCTTCATTTCGGCAGCATTAAGCCAGCGCGGTGTTGTAGCGTTTTGCCCTGCCATAGCGGCAATAGTACGCTCTTTAGTGACAAAGTTGAACTTTCAACTACTTTTACACACGATGAAATGGAACTCATGAGCCCGGCAAAATCTGGAATCGAAATATCGGCACTTGATCCAAAGGTCCGTCCACAAGATGACCTCTTCCGTCACTACAACGGAAAGTGGATTACCGAGTATCAGATGCCAGATGACCGATCTAGTGATGGCATCTTCCGCAAATTGCATGATGCCGCCGAAGCCCAGGTCCGCCAGATTATCGAAAGTGCAACCGGGGAAGGTGAGGCGCAGAAGATTGGCGACCTCTACAAATCATTTATGGATACCGATGCGATTAAAGCCCGCGGGATTTCGCCCATCGTTGAAGATTTAGCTGCCATCGATGGCATCACCAACTTGCCGGAATTTATCTCGGTTATGGCTGCACTTGAAATGCGTGGCATTGGTGGAATCTTTGGCGCAGCTATCTATCCCGATGCCATGGACTCTGATACCAATATTCTCTATCTCGGCCAAGGCGGGCTATCGCTGCCCGATGAGTCCTACTACCGAGAGGATCAATTTGCCGAGATCCGTAGCGCCTTTGTAAACCACGTGGCAAAGATGTTTGCGCTAGTGGGAATTTCAGATGGCGCCACCGTGGGCGCGCAGATCTTGGCACTAGAGACAAAGATCGCCAGCCATCACTGGGATCAAGTGAAAGATCGTGATGCAACTCTGACCTATAACAAATACAGCCGCACCGAGCTAGAAAGTCTTGCCCCACACTTCTTATTCGACCTCTGGGCCGAGCACGCCAAAGTGCCGGCCAAGGCTTTTGAAACTCTAGTTGTCTGTGAACCATCCTTCTTTGAATCCGTCTCCGCTCTGCTCGGTGACTTTAGCGCCGAGCGCGATTCGTGGGTGGCCTGGCTCAAACTCAATCTCGTCTCTGCCAGCGCCGCATTTCTCACCGATGACATCGTGCAGCAGAACTTCGAGTTCTATGCCAAGACCCTCTCTGGCACACCCCAGATTCGCGATCGTTGGAAGCGCGCCGTATCTGTCACCCAAGGCGCACTCGGTGAAGCTATCGGCAAGGTCTATGTGGGAAAGCACTTCTCTGAAAAAGCAAAGAGTGAGATGAAGGTATTAGTTGATTATCTCCTTGAGGCATATCGCCTGAGCATCATTGATCTGCCCTGGATGTCGGAGGCGACAAAAGCTAAGGCGTTAGAAAAACTAACTAAGTTCACCCCCAAGATTGGCTATCCCGATAAGTGGCGTGACTACTCCACGTTAGAGATTTCGGCCGGTGATCTGATTGGCAACTTATGGCGGATCGCCGAGTTCGATCATGCCTATGCCATCGCAAAGATTGGCGCCCCGGTTGATCGCGATGAGTGGCATATGACCCCGCAGACGGTAAACGCCTATTACAACCCGCTCGCCAATGAGATCGTCTTTCCAGCGGCAATCTTGCAGCCACCCTTCTTTGATTTAGCAGCTGATATCGCAGCTAATTACGGCGGCATTGGCGCAGTTATTGGCCATGAAATTGGCCATGGCTTTGATGATCAAGGCTCTAAATATGATGGTGATGGAAATATGGTCGATTGGTGGAGCGATGAAGATCGCAGCAAGTTTGAAGAACTTACCGCAGTGCTGGTCAAGCAATTCGATGCGCTATCGCCAGCCAGCACCCCTGATATCCACGTCAATGGCGCTTTTACCTTAGGTGAAAATATTGGTGATCTCGGCGGCCTGGCGATTGCATATAAGGCCTGGAAATTAGCTTTGCAAGGCGAGGAGAGTCCGGTGATTGACGGACTCACTGGTGAACAGAGATTCTTCTTGTCATATGCCCACTCCTGGCGCAATAAGAACCGCCCAGAAGAGGTGCGGCGCCGGATTGCAACTGACCCACACTCCCCTGATGAATTTCGTTGTAATCAAATTGTGCGCAATGTGGCTGAGTTCTATGAAGCATTCGCTGTAAGTGAGAGCGATGAGCTCTGGCTAGCACAGCACGAACGTGTGCGGATTTGGTAGCTCTGCCACACTTACTTCATGGTGGCCCCAATGAATAACTCAAAAAACGGTTTCGCCTTTGAGATCAACCACGCCGCCGATTCTGGTTTAGCGCGAGTGGGAACACTGACAACACCACACGGTCAGATTCAGACCCCCGCCTTTATTCCAGTGGGCACAAAGGCCACCGTTAAAACAGTGCTACCGGAGGCGATGGAGAACCTCGGGGCGCAAGCCTTGCTGGCCAATGCTTACCATCTCTATCTACAACCAGGTCCCGACGTGCTAGATGAAGCTGGCGGCCTCGGTTCATTTATGAATTGGGATAAGCCAACCTTTACCGATAGCGGCGGCTTTCAAGTGCTCTCACTCGGTGTGGGATTTAAAAAGGTATTAGCGATGGATGCCCAGACTTTTCGCTCTGATCAAGTGATTGCTAAGAACAAAGAACGACTGGCCCATGTTGATGATGAAGGTGTCACCTTTAAGAGCCACCTCGATGGCTCGATGCACCGCTTTACCGCTGAAATCTCGATGCAGATTCAACATAAGTTGGGCGCTGACATTATGTTTGCATTCGATGAGTGCACCACCTTGCATAACACTCGCCCCTATCAAGAGCTAGCCATGTCTCGCACGTATGACTGGGCTATTCGCTGCCTGGATGAACATAAGAAGCTAACCGATGCCAGGGCCACCAAGCCCTACCAGGCTCTCTTTGGCGTTATTCAAGGCGCTCAATATGAAGATTTACGAAAGAAAGCGGCCAGTGATTTGGGCGGCATGAGTTCATCTGGAATTGAATTCGATGGCTTTGGTATTGGCGGCGCCCTCGATAAAGATTCACTCGGAACGATTGTGAGCTGGGTTAATCAAACGTTGCCGCAAGAAAAACCTAAGCATCTACTTGGAATCGGTGCCCCGGAAGATCTCTTTGTTGGGGTGGAGAACGGAATCGATACCTTTGACTGCGTTCTGGCATCGCGCATTGCCCGCACGAGTGCGGTTTATACGATGGAGGGGCGCTTTAACGTCTCTAATCAGCCATTTATCCGCGACTTTAATCCGATAGATGATGAATGTGATTGCTATACCTGCACGCACTACACCCGCGCCTACCTTTGCCATCTCTTTCGCGCCAAAGAGATGGTCGCCGGCACCCTGGCCACGATTCATAATGAACGTTTTATCGTGCGCTTAGTTGATCAAATGCGACAGGCGCTTCTTGATGGAAACTTCCAGGATATGAAGAAAGAGTTCATGGGTCGTTATCAGCATAAATCGGGGCAGTCTCGCGACTAGTAGGACTTATAGAATGTAGTTTGCTCTAGCTTTTTCCACAGCTGTTACTCGGCCATCCACATCCATCTTTCGATATAAATTCTTTAGGTGAGTCTTCATCGTGTTGTGTGAGATGTGAAGAGTGGTTGCAATAGAGCTAATTGGCCGATCAGTTGATAGATGACGCAGTACTTCCAATTCTCGCTTAGTCAGCGGGGATGAAAATTCTGAAGACTGAACGCGTCGACTCTTTATCTTCTCAGCCACGCTAGCGGCTAAATCTTCCAGATAGACAGTGGGGCTCTCGGTGGCGATTTTCAAAATTAAGTTTCCCATCTCATCTGATTGGCGTAGGAAAATTTCCTTAGCTCCCACACGTGAGCCAATTTCCAGGGCCTTCTTCATCTCGAGCAGGGCCACCCGCTCTTGGCCAATGACGCCTCCGGCCATGACAAGGTGTTTGACTATCTGCTCTCTCGGAGTTCTATCGGGAAGTGAAGTACCAAGCTCACTCCAGTTTGCTTTATTAACATGGCGAGCCAGTGCCAGTTTGATGAGCTGAATTTGTGGAAGTTCTGGCACACGTTGTAACAGTGCTGTGAGTCGGTCATAATCTTTTATCTCATATCGAACACTGATCTCGGCCACATCAATCAGAGTTTCAATTCCTTGTGAATACGGCAGCTCTGAAGCTTTCTGGCGCATGCCATTTATCGCATCAACGGCGCCCCGTGCATTTGCCTGCATCGCCATTGTCTTTGCCAAACTTCCCTCGGCCAAGAAGTACCAATGCCACTGTTTCCATCCTGCAGCCAGAGTTTTAACTTGCTCGAAACGCTCATCCGCTTCACGGTTTCGCAAGAATTCACGTTGACATCTAGCAATAACAAATAGTGACTCAAGTGGCCCAAAGATTCCCACATAACCTTGCTTGGCAAATTGCATACTGCAATTTTGTGCAATTTCGAAAGCTCGGCGATAGTCACCAATTTCTAGTTGGACCATCGCGCTGATTGACATGAGAATAAGATTATTCTGAGAGAGCTTTGAAGTAACAGTTAGCTTCTTAGCCTCTTCAAAAATCTCTTCAAGCTCTGATGTTTGGTTCAATACGAACGCATGCGTTGCAGCCAATCTGTGGAGTGCTAACTGTTCTTCGGCACTTAACATGAGTGGGTCATTGGTAGGTCGCATCGCCAGCGCAAAGTCTCGGCTGAATTCTGCAAATTTTCCTTGCGATATATCCACATAGGCTTTTGCACCATGCGTGATTTGGCTAATGAAGCCTTCCAGTTCTGTGCCTTTGGCATCGAGATTCATCTGATCTGCCATGTTAGATACATCTGAAAATTCCAGGTTAGCTAGCCGGCCCGCTATCTCAACGGTTGATCTCTTTAATAAACCAAGTTGAGATGTGTCGCCAGCGAAAATCGACCACCTCATCAGCTCTCGACCCTTACCCGTTGTCTGCAGGATGCGGGCGGCATCCGGAAATATCTCACCTACCTTTTCATAGTCTTCAGCTAGGTATGCGTGCTCGAGGGCTAAATTTGGTTCATTTCGATGCTCATGAAACTCTAGAAGTTTTGCATGTTTGCGCATCTTTCTAAATTTGTCTGAGCGAAGTTCAGAGAGCAGGATCTCTCGAAAGATTGAGTTAAACTCAAATGTGATTTCTGGAGATCCTGTTTGGGAAAAAATATTGCCATCCAGGGCGAATTGATTTACTTCATCATATGAGTAATCTTGCTCAAGAATTATCTCTGCCAGCTCTTGGGTGAATTCCTCCACCACGCTCAGTGATTGTAGTTTTATCCGAAGCGGTGCGGGCAGAGCGTCAAGGACTGATAAGGCTAGAACTCTGAGCGGGTTTGATTGAGATGCCAATACAGTTTCAAAGTTAACTTCTGCGCCACTGCCAGAAATCTGATGGGCGATCATCGAGACAGCTGCTGGCCATCCTTTGGCTGCATTCATTGAAGATTCAATTCTGGGGTCTGTCATATCAATTGCAATTTGACCGGCGAGCGCTTGAATCTCGCTCTCTGAAAATGCCAATTCATTCTTGCCGACAATTGCCAGTGGTCCGCGAGAGGCAAATGTGGCATAGACGGTTTCAATAGCATCTCTTCGAATGGTAATAAACTGCAAATTTGGCGGAAATTGTTCAATTAATTTCACTGCAATATCAACATCTTTAGCGGTGTGCTGACGTAAATTATCAATAACTAATATGTAATCCTTGCCTGTTGCAATTAACTCATTGCCCCAACGGCGCACATTTTCCACTGGGCGAATTCCTGGCTCTTCATCAAACCACGGAGCAAAACCTGGGATAACGTTGCGAGTTGCTTGAATAAATATCTGCGACATCTCTTGCAGAGAATCACTCTCAGTCAGCGTCGTCCAGATCACGCGGTTTTGTTGCGTTTTGGCCCACTGCGCAACGAGAGATGTTTTGCCATATCCAGCCGGTGCTAAGACCACTGTCGTGTGAGGTGCTGGGTGTTCTAATAAATTGAATAGGTGTTTGCGAGAAAGATAGTTAGGGGGAAGGGTGGGGATGACGGTGCGAGAGAGGGTGACTCCGGAAGTCACCTCAAATTGGGTGAGAGCCTCACCTTTCACCTTCGCCATGGCGATAGCGTGAGGCATTTCCCCTGTGTTGGGAAGTAGAAATCACCCCTTTAGGGGTGAGATAGCGCGGTGATTCTGCAGTGGTGATTAGAGCGCAGCGAAAGCTTCAGCCAAAACCCCAAGTGCATCCTTTAACAGCTCATCGGTGATGACCACTGGGGGCAAGAATCTAATGACGTTGCCATATGTGCCGGCGGTAAGGATGAGCACGCCTTTGCTCTGGCAGTACTTAATGACCTTTGCCATCGCTTCTGGGTTGGGATCTTTCGTGCCGGCGTGCACGAGCTCAATCGCAACCATGGCGCCGCGTCCGCGCACCTCGCCAATGATTGGATATTTCTGCTGCAGAGCGTTTAGCGATTCAAAGAGAATGCTGCCAACATGGGCTGCGCGTTCTACCAACTTCTCTTCTTCAATCATGCGAATCACAGCCAGGGCGGCGGCGCAGGCAATTGGATTTCCACCATAGGTGCCACCGAGGCCACCCACATGAGATGAATCCATAATCTCTGCCCGAGCAGTAACTGCCGCCAGCGGTAATCCACCAGCAATTCCTTTAGCCGAAATGATCATATCCGGCTCCATGCCTTCATGTTCTACCGCAAACATTTTGCCAGTGCGGGCAAAACCTGATTGCACCTCATCGGCAATAAATACAATCTTGTTCTCGGTTGCAAACTTCTGCAGGCCAGGCATAAATCCAACAGGTGGCACGATAAACCCACCTTCACCCACAACAGGTTCAATCAAAATTGCGGCAACGTTATGTGCGCCAACTTCTTTCTCAATTTTATGAATAACCATATCCAGTGCGTCTTGGGCGATAGTCTCAGGATTTCCAATCCAGCGATATGAATACGGCATCGGCATTCGATAGATCTCACTTGCAAATGGTCCGAAACCATCTTTATATGGCAAGTTCTTGGCAGTTAGTGCCATGGTTAGGTTTGTGCGGCCGTGATATGCGTGTTCAAAGACAATGACGGCTGGACGTTTGGTGTAATGGCGGGCAATCTTGATTGCATTTTCTACCGCTTCAGCGCCAGAATTTTGCAGAATCGACTTCTTCGCAAATTTTCCAGGAGTTAGCCGATTAAGTGCCTCGCAGACTTCGATATAACCCATATAAGGAGCGGTGGTGAAGTTGGTGTGAGTAAATTGCACCACCGCTTCTTGCACGGCTTTCACAACTGACGGTGCAGAATTTCCGACAGTGACGACACCAATACCTGCGCCCAAATCAATAATTCTGTTGCCATCGATATCTTCAATAATCGCATCGTGTGCACGAGAAACAATGACCGGTATTGCAGTTCCTAGTCCCCCAGATACAGCCTCTTTCCGTCGTGCCATCGCAGCAGTCGATTTTGGCCCAGGAATTTCTGTGGCCAGATGGCGAGTTTGCGGGAGTCGATCCGGTGCAGTCATGGCTTAATTCTAAGCCCCGTATTTCATACCCGCAGACCTCAGCTAGCACCTGCACGAGTTAGGCTTGCCACATGAGCCAACTCCGAGATAGCGCACCGCTACTAGATGCCTACCTCGCCTATTTTGAGAGCGCCAGAACTCCATTCACCATTCCTGGACATAAGCAGAAGACGAGCGCACTCGATGCTGGTTTAGGTGCTGTGGTCGATGCAGATACACCGTTATACGGCGGCCTAGATGAAATCAAGTTAACAAATCAGACTCTAAAGCTGGCTGAATCAATGGCCGCCACCTTATGGGGCGCTGATTACGCACGCTTTTCAACAGGTGGTTCCACTCATGCCAACCAGGCAATTATCTTCGCGCTGGGAAAACCGGGAGATAAGGTCGCAGTTTCTAGAACAGCGCACCGCTCGGTCTTAAGTGCACTGGTACTTGCCGGCCTGGAACCAATTTGGATGTCACCGGAAATTGATGCTGCAACCGGTGTTCCTATTGGCATCACAACCAGTGAACTTGCAAAAGCTTTAGTAGAAAAACCAATCGCAGTACTCCTTACCGAGCCAGGTTATTTGGGAACTATCTCAGATCTGCCAGCACTGATTGAGTTATCACATCAAGTAAAGGTTCCAGTTATTTTAGATGCCGCATGGGGCGGACACTTTGGTTTTCATCCGCGCTTGCCACAACATGCATTTCAGTTAGGTGCCGATGCGCTGATTACTAGTACCCATAAAGCACTTCCTGGATATAGCGCATCTGCCCTACTACTTGCCCGCACCACCTTGCTTAGCGCAGAACGATTAGAACAGAGCTTTGAAACCACCCACACAACTTCACCAGCTGGCGCACCCCTTGCTTCAATCGATGGCGTGCGAGCGCTGCTGCAAACTCGAGGGGAAGAGTTGATTGGCACGCTACTTGAAAATATTGATCGATTCAAAGAGCTAGTGCAGGCAGAATTTGCGCTACCCATCTTTCTCTATCCACAAGATTTTCCGGCCGGCCGCTTTGACCCATCAAAAGTTGTTTTGCGCGTTCAGCAGTTAGGTGCCTCCGGAGTTGAAATCGAGCAAGATCTGCAGCGCGCTGGCATTCGTGTTGAGATGGCAGATCGAGATACTATTGTCTTTCTCGGCACTATTGCCGATACCAGAGCAGATTTTGACCACTTAGCCGATGTATTAATTCCGATCCTTAAGCGCAGACAAGAACAACGGCGCGAGAGTGCAGCGGCGCTGAGTTGGTCTGTTGTGCCACAGCGCGCAATTTCTATGCGAGATGCCTACTTTGCCCAGACAGAGCTAGTGAGCGCACAAGATGCCATTGGTCGTATCTCAGCCGACCTGATTGCGCCATATCCCCCAGGAGTAGCAGTTGTTGCACCTGGTGAAATTCTTACCGAACAGATTGTTGCCGGCTTACATTCTGCGCGCTTAGCTGGCGTTCGCATCGCCTATGCAACTGATCCCACTCTTGCCAGGTATCGAGTCGTAAAGAGCAGTTAAAGCGGTTGTCGATAGACCTTATGCACCTGAGCTTGTGCCACTGGTCTAATCATTAAGCAATCGACATTGAAATGACTTGGCAACATTACCGACCATCTAATCGCCTCTGCCACATCTTCAGCCACCAACGGTCTAGTGACACCTTCATAGACCTTCGCAGCTCTCTCGGCATCACCTTTAAAACGCACAGTCGAAAACTCATCTGTTTTAACCATTCCAGGAGCAATCTCTGTCACCCGAATCGGTTGCCCATTGAGTTCTAGTCGAAGTGTTTCAACAAGGGAAGTTTCGGCAAACTTTGCTGCCACATAACTTCCGCCATTTTCATAGACGCGGTGTCCGGCAGTGGATGAAATCATCACAATGTGACCACGGCCAAATGCCTGCATCAGCGGGGTCATTGCTTTGATCATTCGCACCGAGCCCACAACATTGATATCAAATGTCTTCTTCCAAATTTCCGGATCCGAGTCATTAATTGGATCCGAGTCAAAGGCGCCACCAGCGCAGTTGATAAGAATGGAGACCGGTTTTGCCTGCAAGTGTTTGGTAAGGGAATCAATACTCTCTTGCTTAGTGACATCGAGTGTGAAGGCTTCGATGTTCTTATCTTCAGCGGCAAGGGCAGCTAATCGCTCTGTGCGCCTAGCTGCAGCAATCACGTGATAACCATTGCTTGCCAGTAGTCGCGCTGTTGCCGCGCCTATTCCACTACTTGCTCCAGTAATAACTGCATATTCACGCGCGCTCATGGAGTTAAGAGTACAGGTGCGAGATAGAATTAAGATATGAGCAAACAAATAAAGACGGATGTGGAAATCAACTATAAGAAGCGCAATCAGGCCACGGTCTTCTGGCGTGGAATCCTGGTATTTCCAGTCGTGATATTTATCGGCTCCTTTGCCGTTCAGAGCAATGCTGGTTTTGCAGCTGGCTTCATCATCGTGCCAGCGCTACTGGCCCTGGTATTCCGTGAGGTCTATCCAAGCTACCTACTGACTTTCAATCACGCATTTCTGGAATTACAGACCCGCGTTGTTTCCTATGCGCTCCTGCTTACCGATGACTACCCATCTATTGAGCGCAATAAAAATATTGAGGTAGTTTTCCCTGATATCAATGGCGGCAAAGCTCTCAATCGCTGGCTTCCTTTGGTCAAGTGGTTCTTAGCAATCCCACTCATCATTGTTGGAATTATCTATGCAGTCATCGCCCTTGGCATGACTTTGGTTGCCTGGATCATGACTTCTGCAACCGGAAATTATCCAAAATGGGCTGGCAAGTTTGTACTTAAGACGCTGCGCTTTTGGAACCGTGTGAATGGTTATGCGTTTATCTTGGTCTCCGATAAGTACCCTTCATTTGCACTCTAATGTCTATCTCGGTCAGAGCTGCGCTACCGGCAGATAAGCAGCGCTGGCTAGTTCTCTGGCAGGGTTATCTAGATTTCTATAAGACTGAGCTTTCGGCTGAACAGAGCGAGCTCACCTGGCAGAGAATTCTAGATCCCGAATTTAATATGAAGTGCGCGCTTGCACTTGATGATGGAGTAATTGTTGGTTTTACAACTTATAGCTTGCAGAACTCAACCTGGTCTGAAAACGGGCATTGCTATCTGGAAGATTTATTTGTTGATTTAACTGTGCGCGGGAAAGGTGTGGGACGCGCGCTTATTGAATATGTAAAGAGTTATGCGATAGAAAATAAATGCTCACGTCTTTACTGGAATACTGATGAAGATAATGCAACCGCCCGAAAGCTCTATGACTCCTACACCTTAGAATCTGGCAAACGTCAGTACCGAATAGCCCTTAATTAGGCTCTGGATTTCTCGGTTTTTTCTTAAGTAACTTTCTTGGATCAACTTTCTTCCCCTGGGCTTTGACTTGATCGAGCATTCGATCAGCCCAGGCGAATTCCAGTCCAAGGACAACAAGTCCCAGGATTAGAAAGGGCAAAGTAAATGGCCCAGGGAGCACAATCAACAGCAAACCTATAGTGATGAGGGTAAAACCAATAACTGAAACAATTACTTTCCGTAGTTGCCTAGGAAGTGTCTTCCAGGTGGCGAGAAATTTACTCTTCTGGCTCATGGCCCGATGTTACTCGCCCAGCATGGGCGCGCGCAGCAGGGTCGGATTTGGATTTGATGAGGCTGGCCACAGTTGAAACTATAAGAATTCCCCCGATAACGGCTAGCCCAATCGGAGTGGAAATCTTAGGGATTGAGTCAAACTGTTCATGGAGGTAAGTCATGATCAATTTAACGCCGATAAAGATGAGAATGATTGAGAGACCAAGTGAGAGATAGATGAGTCGGTCCAACAAGCCTTTGACTAAGAAATAGAGCGCCCGCAAGCCAAGGAGTGCGAATGCGTTAGCGGCAAATACCAGAAATGTCTCTGAAGTCACTCCGAAGGTAGCTGGAATAGAGTCGAGTGCGAAGAGTAAATCGGTAGAGCCGATGGCAATCATGACCAGGAACATAGGCGTTGCAATTCTCTTGCCATCGATGCGAATAAACATTTTCGAACCATGGTATTCATCGACCATATTGATGCGAGCCCTAATTCTCCTCACAATTGCATTGTCATTAGGTTCGGGATCTTCATCCCAGTGCCGAAAGAGCCCAACACCGGTCCAGATGAGAATGGCACCAAAAATTACGAAGGTGAATGCAAATGCAGCGAGTGCGGCAGCGCCGACTGCGATGAAGATTCCACGCAAGACCAGCGCCAAAATCACACCTATGAGAAGTATTCTCTGGTGATAGATACTTGGAACGGCGAATTGAGCCAAAATGATGACGAATACAAAGAGATTATCTACCGATAGTGATTTCTCAACTAAGTAGGCGGCAAAGTACTCAGTGCCTGCGGTGCCACCATATTCTTGCCAGACCCACACGCCAAATGCCACTGCGATTCCAATATAGAACAGTGACCAGCTAGCCGCTTCTTTGAATTTAACTTCGTGCGGTTTGGCACTGACTGTAAATAGGTCTACTGCAATCAGAGCAATAATTGCCCCAACTGTTACTAGCCAAACTGTTAATGACACATCCATTGTGATCTCCCCTTGACGCGCTTATGTAACAACGAAGTCAAGGTCTTCCTAACCGAATCTCGGCCAGCGCCCCGGGTTTTCACACCGTATTGACGAGGTAGCTGTATCTAGGTACTCCCCTTAATTACTGAGGAGAATACGGCAAAGGTATTGAGGAGACAAAGTGAATTCAGCTGCCAGCATCAAGACTGACCTCACCATCGGTTCAAAGATTGGCACCCGACCTAAATAAAGGGCCCTGAGCTCTTCAATTTTTGGCACTCTCGCGGTAACTTAGCGCCAGCAAGCACTACCGAAACACCATTATTGAAAGGTCTCACATGAGCACACCTATTCCAATCATTGATACTCATATCCACCTTTGGGATTTTAAGCATCCAGAGCTCAAGTGGGTTTGGCTGAGTCCAGATTTTGTGCACCCGATTATTGGAAATATCGATGCCATTAAGTCTGAAGCTTTCGTACTAAATGATCTTTGGTCAGAGGCGCGCTTTGCTGGCATCGAAGCTTTCGTGCACGTGCAGGCAGCAATTGGTTCGCCAAACCCGGTCACTGAAACTGTATGGCTGACTGAAATGGCTAAAACTGGTCCAGTGCCGATGCGAATCGTTGCCGACTGCCCACTAGGAGCGCCAGAGGCTGCCAAGCAACTAGATGAACATGCCCAATCTCCGCTCTATGCCGGTATCCGAGATTTCAATGCTGAACCAATGTTGGCAAGTGGTCAGATTGATCCAGCATATGAGGCATCACTAAAGAAACTCACCAAGCAAAATGTTGTCTTTGATCTTGACTGCGGCTGGCCGAATATGGGCGCAGCGGTAGAGCTGGCACAGCGTCACCCTGATTTAAAGATTGTGCTTGAGCACATTGGATTCCCACGTGCGCGTGATGATGAATACTTTGCCAACTGGTCAAAGGCCGTGCGTGCACTAGCAAAAGCACCGAATGTGACAATGAAGATTTCAGGAATGCCGATGACAGACCCACGCTTTACCAAGGAATCACTGCGTAAATGGGCGGAAGTGTGTTTGGAAGCATTTGGTCCAAATCGTTGCGTTCTAGGCTCTAACTGGCCGGTGGATCGTCTCTATAGCTCATACGACATCATTATGGGCTTTACCCGCGATTACATTTCAACCTTTAGCGCATCAGAGCAAGAAGCAATCTGCCGCACTAATGCAAAGCGCCTATATAACTTCTAATTCACTTAACTTACGCGTTAGTCACCCATAATTGCAGTGGTTTACGTACGGCAAGTAGTTCCGGAAATGTTGGTTGTGGGTCAAGGATAGAAATCTTGGGCATCCGCTCCAGTAATTGACGCATTGCGATGCGGGCTTCAAGACGAGAAAGTGGGGCTCCAATACAGAAATGAATACCATGGCCGAAGCTGATATTTCCCGCATCTGATCGCGTGATATCGAATACTTCAGGGTTGGCAAAGCGTGCCGGATCATGATTTGCAGCGCCAATCATGAAATGAACATAATCTCCAGCTTTAATGGTCTCTCCAAGAATTTCGACATCTTCACTTGCAACTCGAGATTGCTTCAAAATTGAGGATTCATAACGCAGCGTTTCTTCCACCGCTGCATCCATAAGTTCAGGCTTACTGCGCAATAAAGCTAATTGCTCAGGGTGATTGACCAGTGTCAACACCATATTCCCAATTAATCCTTCCGTTGTTTCAAAACCAGCAAAGAATAGGTTGATTGTTAGACCAACAATTTCTTTATCCGTTAATCCATCTTCGGCGCCTTGTGAATTAACAATTCTGCTTAATAGTCCGTCGTTAGGTGTTTTACGAACCTGCTCGAAGAAGCCCAGGAGATATTCCTCGGCTTCTCGTGCTACCTCTTCAGCATATGCTGCTTGTTCATGAGTAATTCGAGCAGAGGCGGTAAATCCGGCAACGCCATCAGACCAGCGCTTTAGATCCCATTGTTTCTCAAGTGGGATTCCAAGTAGTTCGCATATAACCATTGCTGGGAGCTGGAAAGAGAATTCCTCAACTAAGTTAAAGGTCTCTTTCTTCATCGCCTGATCAAGCAAATTGGAGACAATCGCCTCAATTTTGGGCTCAAGTGCGTTGATACTACGAGGGGTAAAGGATTTATTGATTAAGCGGCGCAAACGAGTGTGCTCTGGTGGATCTTGAAATACCACCCAATTACTCAAGTTAGTAAGTATGTGGGGCATCTTTGCTAGTTCATCTGCAGTGAAATGCGAACTCGCCTTTAGCATGCGCTGTTTTTGCGTGAAAACATCTAAGTGCAGACCTTCTTCAACTTCATGAAAAGGACTCACAATCCATGCACGTGCTTTTTCGCTCCAAAAAATTGGGTTGGATTCCAAGAGTTCTCGATATGTGGGATATGGATTTTGGAAATATTCGGTTGATAAGAATTTCTCAATTCCATGGCTTTGCATTGTTTGCAACAGCAACCTCTCCTTCATGCCAAATCACGGCAGCAATTAATGCGTGAATGATGAGACCTTATCTCTATTTTCGTAAGAAAGGAAGGGTATAGTCAATGCGTGAGCTTGCTTCTCGCCATCGTGGCAGCAATCGCTTTTGCAGTTGGAATCTTTCTAACGAGGGGCGTTGCCCTAAACATCTCAATTTATAAGGCAATAGGTCCACTCTTTGTTCTCAATGCGTTATTCGTATTTCCACTAATTCCATTTGGGCCAAATTGGATTCTTTGGTCCGGATCAGTTCCCTATTTGCATGTTGTGGGAGCAGTAGGCAGTGGCGTCGTGGCTGGAATTATTTTCAGAATGGTGTCTCGCAGTTCGGCATCGGTCATGTCTGTCG
>JBILAM010000055.1:0-6268 GCA_044354225.1 Candidatus Planktophila sp. | reverse complement strand
CGGACCTTGACCTTTTTGTAACCCGTTGTATCTAGGCGAAACAATCTTCCCGCAAGGAATATGAATACATTTCCAAGGGTGTTTGTTCCCTTGGTATGGCTCCAAGGGATTCAGTTTGAGTTTCTTGAGTGTCCTGAGCGCTTCCTTTTCGTCAACTCGCGCACCCGCACAGTAAGCACAACCACTTTTCCTTGATTTCACCAGTGAAAGCCTTGGCGCAACTTCTCTTTTGCATTTCATACATCGAGATTTCCATGGCTGACCAGCACTGAAGAAAGGTTCTAGTGGAAGAAGACCGACTGCCTTCATTATCTCTCTAGCATCATCTTCATTCGTTCGATTACTCATACCCGCATTTACTCTCGCGCAATGCTTGCATCCCCCACCATTTGTGCGAACCGATTTGTAACGAGGAATAACCACCTTTCCGCAAACAAGGCATTTACATTTCCACGGTTTTCCTGCCCCAGGGAATTTAACTAATGGTTTCAGTTTGGCTTTTTCCATCACCTTTAAGGCATCATCCGGATGAACAGCGTTTCCAGAACAAAACCCACATCCTGTGCCTTTGCTTTTTACGCTATTCAAATTTGGTGAGACTTCTCTTTTACACTTTATGCAAATTGACAACCATGGGGTGGAAGATGACTGATAAGGGACTTGTGGTTTAAAACCTGCGGCAACCATTATTTTTCGGGCCTCAGAATCGGTAAGTCTCTTTGCCATTGCCCTATTCTGCACCCACCCACTGACACAATTGGGTTTAGCTGAAGAGTCGCCCGATCGGCCAGATATAGTCGCATTGTGAAAATCCGATATCGCAAAAGAGTTCTCGTCGCAGCACTCCTCTATATCGAGGCAGGTCTCGTACTTGCCCTAGGCGTGTGGCTTGTGGTGCTCGGATTCACTCATGAAGAGAAAGAGCTACCGCCACTTATTGGAGTCGTTGTCTTTGCAATTCTTGGAGCCATCGGACTCTTTGCATCTGCTCGCGGATATGTAAAGGGAAAGAGTTTCGGAAGATCCCCCACCATCTTGGCCAACTTAATTGCAGTCGGAGTTGCTTACTATCAAATTCAAGGGCATTTCTACATCGGGGCAATAATTATTCTTGCACTTGCACTTCCAGCGTTGTACTTCGCATTTATGATTGCGAAAGAAGAAGGCTAGTTTGGCATTACCAAGGAACTATTTGATTATCTTCCCAAAGTACGCCGGTAACTTTTTCAGCGTCCGTTGAACCAGCTACATCAAATGCTCGGGTCGCTAACCAAATTGCTGTAGCCGCGCCTTCTTCTGCAGAACGTGGCGCATCCGCACCACCCATATCTGTTCGTGAATGGTTGGGACAGATTGCATCAACAAGGAATCCGCGAGCGCCAAGTCCGGTCTCATGTGCCAGGTTTCTTACCAACGCATTAACACCAGCTTTACTGATTCGATACGGGGCAAGTCCTCCAGCGTTTCCAGGACCAGACATGCGACCTAGACAGGCAGAGAAGATAATGACGCGACCGTTTCGGGCATCTGCCATAGCGGGTGCAATTCCATTTACGAGTTGAAAGACAGAGTCAAGATTAATCGTCATCACTCTGCGCCACTCTGCATCGTTTGTCCGAAGAGTCTTTGACATCTTCTCACTCATCACTCCATGAGCAAGAATAAGAAGTTGTGGGGTAGGTAGAGAATGATTGATTGAAGCTATGACTTCGCGAACGAGGTGTGGTTGCTCGAGATCGCAGATAGCCGTTGAGATGTTGAGGTTTTTGATATCGCAAACCGCGCTGATTGCTCCTGCTGCCACTGCCAGTCGATCTGGGTCTTTGGCAATCAGTACTAGATCAAAACCTTGAATGGCTAGGGCTTTGGCTGTTTCAAAACCCAAGCCTCGACTGGCGCCAGTGATGATGGCTAGGGGGCGCGTGCTCTCTGTGGACATGGGGCAACTGTCTCAAAAAATGGATACCACCGCCTCTTGGGAGCGTTGGGCAGAATGTGCTCAATCTCGCGCTGGCTCCGTGGGAAATGCCATTTATCTGCGGCACCTTGAGCCGATAGTCTTAGCCACGTTCAGTTACAGGATTTATATCTAGTTTGTGTGTAATAGATATGTACGCAAGGACGCAAGGGAGCGCTCAGTGTCGCAATCAGGACAAGACTTTGGAGCAAATGATTGGCTCGTTGAAGAAATGTACGAGCGATATCAATCAGATCCATCGTCTGTACCGAGTGAGTGGGTTGCACACTTCCAAAACAACGCTCAAGTAACAGATAAGCCAAAGGCCGGAACACCGCCAACACCCAAGCCAGTTACTCCCCCAAATATTTCTGTTCAAGGTTCAGTGCAACCAACTCCTGCCGCACCAGTTGCAGCACCAGCCGTAACACAGCCAGCTCCAACAACTTCGGTGCCGGCAACTCAGCCAATCGTTCGCACCCTTGCGACTACTCCTGCAACACCTGCAGATCCGATTGCTAAACCAATTCCGACTTTAGTAACACCGAGTGCTTCAACTCTCGAACCTATTCGTGGTGTATCGGCCCGTGTTGTTCAGAGCATGGAAGCATCGCTTTCAGTTCCAACAGCAACATCTGTGCGCGCAATACCAGCAAAGCTCATGATTGATAATCGAATTGTTATTAACAATCACTTGAAGCGTGGCCGCGGCGGAAAAGTTTCATTTACTCACATCATCGCCTATGCGATGATTAAAGCGCTGCGCGCGATGCCAGAGATGAACGCCTTCTATGGCGAACTCGAAGGAAAGCCAGCTCTTGGAAAACCTGAACATATCAACTTGGGAATTGCTATCGATTTAGCAAAGCCCGATGGAACACGCCAGTTATTAGTTCCATCAATTAAGGGTTGCGAAGAACTTGAATTTGGTCAGTTCTGGTCGGCCTATGAAGCAATTGTGAAGAAGGCTCGCGCCGGAACTCTTACTGTTGAAGATTACGCGGGAACAACTGTCTCACTGACTAATCCAGGGACAATTGGAACAGTTCACTCTGTCCCACGTTTAGTTCAGGGACAAGGGCTGATCCTGGGTGTGGGAGCGATGGACTACCCAGCAGAGTTCCAGGGCGCAAGTGCAGAAACTCTTGCACGTCTTGCAATAAGCAAGGTAATTACTCTTACAAGCACATACGATCACCGCGTTATTCAAGGTGCGCAATCTGGTGATTTCTTGCGCCGCATCAACGAATATCTTCTTGGCGCAGATGAGTTCTATGACGAAATCTTTACCGCACTACGTATTCCGTATGAGCCAATCCGCTGGGCTTCAGATTTTGCAGTAACTAAGGATGAAGAGATTGATAAGACCGCGCGCGTTCAGCAACTGATTCACGCTTATCGCACCTGGGGTCACCTCATGGCCGATATCGATCCGCTTGTTTATATCCAGCGAAATCATCCAGATCTTGATGTGCGCACACATGGACTTACTCTCTGGGATCTCGATCGTGAATTTGCAACAGGTGGATTTGGCGGAAAGAAGTTCCTGCCACTACGTAAGATTCTTGGAATTCTTCGCGATGCATACTGCCGCTCAGTCGGACTTGAGTACATGCATATTTCAAACCCGGAAGAGCGTCAGTGGTTCCAGCAACATGTTGAAGGAGTCTCAGAAGTACTAGATCGCGTAGAGCAACTTCGCATATTGCGTAAACTCAATAGCGCTGAAGCATTTGAATCTTTCTTGCAGACTAAATTCGTAGGACAAAAGCGCTTCTCACTTGAAGGTGGGGAATCTGTGATTCCGCTTACGGATGCGATTGTCTCTGCAGCAGCAGAACGCGGGCTAGATGAAGTCTGTATCGGAATGCCTCACCGTGGGCGCCTGAACATGCTGGCAAATATTGCAGGTAAGTCTGTCGGTCAAATTTTCCAGGAATTCCAAGGGCACTACGCAGAGAACCAAGTACATGGTTCAGGAGATGTGAAGTACCACTTAGGTACTGAAGGAATCTTCACAACAGAATCTGGTGCAAAGACTAAGATTTATTTAGCTGCAAACCCATCACACCTGGAAGCTGTGAACCCGGTACTCGAGGGAATCGTTCGCGCTAAGCAAGATCGCCTCAATACAAAAGGTTCATACACAGTCTTGCCAATTCTGCTCCACGGTGATGCATCATTTGCTGGCCAAGGTATTAACGCTGAAACACTTCAGCTATCGCAACTTCCGGGCTATCGCACTGGTGGAACCATCCACATCGTGGTTAATAACCAAGTTGGATTTACTACTTCACCTCATGCCTCGCGCACCTCTCGTTATTCAACAGATGTCGCCAAGTTAATCGAAGCACCAGTTCTTCACGTTAACGGTGATGATCCTGAGGCTTGCGTGCGCGTTGCACATATGGCATTTGAATATCGCCAGGCATTTAATAAGGATATTGTCATCGATATGGTCTGCTACCGCAGACGTGGTCACAACGAAGGTGACGAGCCAAGCTTCACACAACCTTTGATGTACAAACTCATCGACGCAAAGCGCACCACTCGTACTTTGTATACCGAAGCTCTAGTCGGCCGCGGAGATATAACTCCAGAAGAAGCAGAAGAAATTGCGCGCGATTACCAGGTTCAGCTCGAAGAAGTCTTCGCATCCGTTGCCAACTATGAAGAACATAGCGATCCAAACTTCGTAGTTCCTATCGTTCCCAATGCCGAAGATGTGCCAACCTTTATCTCTGAGCAGCTAGTTCGCGAAATTGCGGCAACACAAATTGCTATTCCAGAAGGATTCCATATCCATCCAAAACTCCTGCCGCAGCTACAAAAGCGCGCAGAGTCAATCAATGATGGAACAATCGACTGGTCTACCGGTGAAATGCTCGCCTTCGGTTCTCTTCTTAAAGAAGGCCGCCCAGTTCGTTTAGCGGGACAAGATTCACGTCGCGGAACATTCTCCAATCGTCACGCTGTCATTGTTGATAAAGAAAACGGGAGTGAGTGGACACCGCTGCGGTCACTAATTTCAGATGCAAACCAGTTCTTTGTCGTTGATTCATTGCTCAGTGAATATGCAGCGATGGGATTTGAGTATGGGTATTCCGTTGTTCGCGAAGAAGCTCTGGTTCTTTGGGAAGGTCAGTTCGGAGACTTCGCAAATGGTGCGCAGACAATAATCGATGAATTCATCTCCTCTGCGCTTCAAAAGTGGGGAGAGCGTTCATCTGTAGTGCTCTTGCTTCCACATGGGTATGAAGGCCAAGGACCAGATCACTCATCTGCTCGTATCGAGCGATTCCTTGCACTCTGTGCAGAGAAGAATATGACTGTGGCCCAACCATCAACTCCCGCCTCCTACTTCCACCTACTTCGTTTTCACGCAGCAAATCCAAAGCGTCGTCCAATGGTTGTCTTCACACCAAAATCGATGCTGCGTCTGAAGGCAGCTGCATCATCTATCAGTGATTTCACATCAGGAACGTTCTTGCCAGTCATCGGAGATCCAACTGTGAATAACGCTTCTCGCGTCATTTTCTGTTCCGGAAAGATTTATCACGACCTCGTTGCAGAGCGCAATCGCTTAAATGACAGCAGCACTGCCATTGTTCGAGTCGAGCGGCTATACCCATTCCCTGTAGCTCAGATGGAAGTTGAAGCGAAGAAACATCCAAATGCAAACTTACTCTGGGTGCAAGATGAGCCTGCCAACCAAGGTGCATGGCCACATGTTGCCTTAAGCACCACTGAATCAATTGGTGGAACCGGTGTTGATTCACGAGTATTGCGTCGCATCTCTCGTCGCGCAGCAGCTTCTCCTGCAACCGGAAGTCATCACCTGCACGAGGATGAAGCAAAGGCGCTACTAGATGAGGCGTTTACGCGATGACATATTCGGTTGATCTAACCGGTCAAGAGTTTGTGATGTTTAGTACTGATTGGTGTGGATATTGCAAGAGACTTAAGAGCCAACTCGGTGAAGTGGGAATTACTTTTCGTGAGATTAATGTCGAGCAAGAGCCAGATTCAGCAGATTTTGTTGAGCAGGTCAACGGTGGTAATCGCGTTGTTCCAACGCTTCTCTTCTCTGATGGTAGCTCACTCACAAATCCATCAGTGATCGCAGTCAAAGAGAAGCTGGCTTCACTCGCTTAACTCTAAATTCAACGCGTGCTTTTACGTAATGTATCGGTAGCCATCCCCACGCGCGTGAATCTGTTCCTTCTTCGTTATCACTAAGAATATAAATCATCGGAAGTTCACACTCTGGTTCTCGCACATCTGCAATTCGTTTTACATAAAAAATACCGG
>JBILAM010000054.1:0-6295 GCA_044354225.1 Candidatus Planktophila sp. | reverse complement strand
GCAGATCACTTCAAAGGTTGAGCGAGAGATGCCCAATGCTTCAGGTATTAGCGCCTCTGTTCCACTGGCAGATGTACCGAGCAATCTCACCTCTGATTCAATTAAATCTGCAGACATAAACATCAAGAGTTTTGCTCTTAAAGAGAGTGGCACAAAGACTTCGCTAGACATATCAGCATCGAATATCAGTAAAGCAAAACCAACCCTGGTTGGTTCTTTGGAAGTAACGGCAACTATTCCTGCATCAACAATTACAAAACAATCTGAATTTAATGATGCACAAATTGTGGGGAACACCTTGCAAGTGTCTGTAGGAGCAGGTGGAATGGGTGCAGCGATCTTGATACCAAGGCACTCAAATAGCCAGCTCTATTTTGAACTTCAGAGCGTTTCTATCTTTGGCAATGAAATCCCCGCTTCATCATTACCGGCCGATCTTCAAAATCAAATTAAAAGCAGGAGCCAAAGAAGTCTGACACCCCCTAATGGGCTTAAAGTTAAGTCAGTTTCATTAAGTAGCAAGGGGCTTTCCGTCAAAATGGCTGGTAACAATGTTCAGCTTGGAAATCTCGGTTCTGGCTTATAGGGCGACCCTTCTCAAAGATTTCTGGTTACTGCGAGTAACCGTTCATCTATGTAATACTTCTTCTACGGTTGTTTGGTAGTAATCGGGACTTGGTTAATCACCAGGTCCCTTTTGCTTTAGCACATGAGATCAGAATTGTGTGCAATACTTTTACTACAATAGTTTGGTAGTAATCGGGACTTGGTTAATCACCAGGTCCCTTTTGCTTTTCCACAGTCATCATTCATCCACAGGCCCCTTCATCACATCGTTTTAGTAGCGGGTAACGTCCTAACTTCGCTCTCGTGATGGGGGCGTGTTGTAATTGGCAGCCTAATCGTTTACCAAACTATTGGAGCGGGTTCAAACCCCGTCGTCTCCACCACAGTCTTAACTGATTCAACTCGACCTATTGGTAATGGTCAAAAGAGTTGTATCAGCTTTGCATGGGAGGGCCTCGAGAGATCGGGGCCTTTTCCAATTCCTTGGCCCCTATACAATTTAGCCATGATTCTTGAAATAGCCTTTATGGAAGTTTTACCTGATAGCCATTTGAAATTTGAAGCTGCGGTAAAGAAGGCAGTCTCAGAAATTTTGTCCAAATCGAAAGGATTCATCGATTTCGAAATGCACAAGGGAATTGAGCGAGTGAACACTTACACATTGCTTATTCACTGGCAGACCCTGGAAGACCACACCGTGGGATTTCGTCAGAGCGATGCATTTATCCAATGGCGAGCAGCTTTCGGTGAACACTTAGCAAGCCCACCTCAAGTCGACCACTGGTCGGGTGTGAAGGACAACTGATGAAAATCGATTCCGTAGATCTCTTTTATTTGCGCATGCCAGAGGTGCTAGATATCGGTGATGGCAGCCAGGATGCGCTTTTAGTGCGCGTTACCGCAAATGGCTATGTTGGATGGGGAGAGGCCGAGGCGTCGCCACTCACCTCGATTGCAAGCTGGATTGCACCGATGTCGCATAGCGCTTGTCATCCAGTAATTGATTCAGTTCTGGGAGAGCAACTAAATTCCCCAGCAGATATCTTTGCAATCACCCGCAAGGTGCGCGCAAACTCTTTCTACGCAATCATCCAGAGCGATCTAACACTCTCAGGAATTGAGATTGCACTTTGGGATTTGCTGGGTCAAGTAAAAGAGGAGCCGATTTATAAACTCCTCGGCTATAAAGAGGCCACTCGTAAACTTCCATATGCCTCAGTTTTATTCGGAGATACTGCAGAAGAAACGCTGAAGAAGGCAAGTGATATTAGAAAAGCTGGTTTTAGTGCGATCAAATTTGGGTGGGGACCTTTTGGACGTGGAAGTGTGCAAGATGATGCAGTCCATATTCATGCTGCACGAGAGGGCATCGGAGCTGATGCACATCTAATGATTGATGCCGGAACTATTTTCCACGAGGATGTGGAAGCTGCCGCTGCAAGATTGCCGGCGTTATCTGATGCACGTGTTCTTTGGTATGAAGAACCATTTGATGCTGCTGCTCTAGCTTCATATGGCGAGTTAGCAAAGCGCACACCTAAAGTTAAGTTAGCCGGCGGAGAAGGTGCGCATAATCCATTCCAAGCAGAACACTTGATCGATCATGGTGGAGTCGGGTTCGTGCAAATTGACACTGGCTATATCGGTGGAATCGGCGATGCCTATCGTGTTGCGCAATATGCACAAGCACGCGGCGTGCAATTTGTGAACCACACCTTCACCTCACACTCAGCACTCTCAGCCTCATTGCAGCCATTTGCAGGACTGAAAGACTCGTGGATTACTGAGTATCCGATGGAACCAAAATCACTGTGTGTTGAATTAACGGTAGATAAAATCGAAGTCGAAAGCGATGGAATGATCACTATCCCTGATCGCCCTGGGATCGGTCTTGAAATCAATTTGGCAGCTGTCAAGAAGTATTTGGTTGATACAGAGATAAAAGTTGGCGGAAAAGTTCTTTATACAACACCAACGGTCTAGGCGAGCTACTCGTTCGCCCTTATAGGGCCACACTTCCCATGCTTTCCTGTAATTCTGGATTGGATTTTGCTCCATAATTGACTCGTGAGCATTACTTCCAAGGTATCCATGACGGATAACTCCAATCCGGCCCTCGTACTAGTTCATGGCCTGGGATCTGCCGGAACAATTTGGAAGAGTTTGATTCCGGACTTAGTTAATGACTTCACGGTGTACTCAATAGATTTACCTGGACATGGCGAGGCAACTCTGCTGGAAGATGAAAAATATGATCCCCGCTCTCTTGGCGAAATGATTCTGGGGCATATGAAAGAAGTTCATCAGGTGCACCAGATGCATGTAGCTGGAAATTCATTAGGTGGCTGGATATCGCTAGAAATGGCAGCCCTGCGACCTACCAATATTGCAAGTGTTACCGCTTTAGCTCCAGCTGGGCTATGGCTCGAGGGACCGACGATGAAGATTCCACCGAGCATTGATTCCAGAATTCTGGCCAAAATTACGCAATTTTTTATGCCTATCGCTTTTCATCTGCCACCACTCAAGGCGATTGGATATCGAAAGATCACTCACTTATGGCGTGAACTTAGTTATGAAACATGTAAAGACTCAGTAATTGCGATGGCGCGTTCTAAAGGTTACCGGCCCCTGTGGCAGGCGATGATGGGCAAGAAATTTGAATCAGATGTCGCACCTGAGGTAAAGATTTCCGTGGTCTTTGGTAGCTCTGATTTAACCCTGCCAGAGCCGCTGGCGCAGGAGAAGTCTTCGCTGCCAAAGCATGCGAAGTGGATTCGGGTGCCAAATTGTGCACATGTGATTATGTGGAACCACCGCGAGACCACAGTGAAGCTAATAAAGGAGACAGCCGGAATTTAGGCTGGTTCCCATTAGGTACTCCTAGTTATCCGTTAATTAGCTATGGTCATGCCAATGCCATTTTTAATGTGTTTCGGCAGAAGAGCTGCTTGTAGGGCGGCTCCTCCTTAGTAATTAGTTACTGCGAGTAACTGTGCATCTATGTAATACTTTCATCACGGTGGCTTGGTAGTAATCGGGACTTGGTTAATCACCAGGTCCCTTTTGCTTTCCATTGCAACTCTCAAGTTATGTGCAATACTTCTCGTGCACTTCGGGTTTGGTAGTAATGGGGACTTGGTTAAGCACCAGGTCCCTTTTGCTTTTCCACAGACCTCATTCATCCACAGGCCTCTTCATCACATCGTTTCGGTAATGGGTAACGTCCTAACTTCACTCTCGTGATGGGGGCGTGATGTAATTGGCAGCATTCGTGTTTACCAAACCCGATGTGCGGGTTCAAATCCCGTCGTCTCCACCACAGTCTTAGTTACTGCAATTCGATCTATTGGTAATGGTCAAAAGAGTTGCAATAGCTGTGCATGAGAGGGCCTCGAGAGATCGGGGCTCTTTCTATTCAAAACGCGCTGGATTATTCCCCTGTACTTTTATCAACTTCGCATGTGCTGGGCAATTAAGCACGGATAATTGTTGACAATTAAATAATACCCACCTAAGTTTTCGCTACTACCCATTAAGGAGTCCAACAATGGCAAGAATGTGTTTTATGTTCGAAATCTTCGAAGGCAAAGAGGCTGAATACAAGAAGCGCCATGATGAGATCTGGCCAGAGTTGGTAACGGCAATCAAGGATGCTGGCTTTAAAAATTACAGCCTCTTTCGTCGCGGAGTTCATGTTATTGGTTACTTCGAAGTAGAGCCTGACACAAAGACAGCTTTCGAAAAGCTTGGCAAGAGCGAAGTAAATGCTCGTTGGGCTGAATGGTTTAAAGATGTCATCGTCAATTTAACTGACAATAATGGCAACTTACTTGAGTTCAAAGAAGTCTGGCACCTAGACTAAAAATAGGCTGGGGAACCGGCCTTGTTACATATCTGATTTACGCATCCGCTGGACGCATAAACAATTCGATTGGGTAACCATCTGGATCTAAAAGATATAAAGAACGCCCGCCAGCATTTGGTCCTTCGGTGATATCGACACAACTTTCACTACGTGCGATGTATCCCATCTTAAACATCTTTTCAGCAATTTCATCGATTTTTGAAACATAGAAGCTAATGTGCCCGCCACCGAAATCGCAGGGACGCGATGCCGCTGATAGTTTTTCAATACCTTGATAATCCAGTAGCTCGATAAATCCCCCACCAGGAACTTCAAGAAAAGCAACACTAATCGCATCAAATTTTAGATTGAGGACCGTTCTTAAGTAAGGACCGTTAAGGAGCTTTTCAAACTTTACGTTAAGGCCAAGTCCGTCTCGATAGAATACGAGCGACTTCTGTAGATCCTTTACCGTGATTCCGCCGTGAAAAAACCCCAGAATTTCGCCCATTTTGAATCCTTTCGCTCGGTTGTTTGGATGTGGGAAAACTACATGACGATTCCGCCATCTTGGCTGAGGGCTTGTCCTGTGAAGTAGGAGCCTTCATCCGAGATGAGAAAGAAGATAAAACCAGCTGTTTCATACGGCTCTGATGCTCGACCTAGGGGCACTGAAGTTAAACGCTTTGAGGTGATGTCTTCAACAGTGATTCCACGAATTTCGGCAAGTCTTTCCAAAACCTTATCTTGCATCGGAGTATCAACAATGCCCGGGCAGATTGCATTGACGCGTACGCCCTTTGATCCAAATGCATAAGCAAAGGAACGAGTAATTGAAAGCACCGCAGTCTTAGATGATGCATACACTGCAGTTTCTGGAGTTGTCGCTAGTTTGGCAGATACTGAACTCAAGTTAACAATGCTCGCACCTGCTGTCATCGTGCGTCCTATGCGGCTTGTCAGGTCCCAGACGGCCTCGACGTTGACTGCGTAGATATCGCGGATGTCTTGCACGGTAAATTCCAGGATCGGTTTCAAGCGAATGAGCCCAGCAGCATTAACAAGGGCGTGTGCGCCTTGAGCCGCCGCAACGACTTTGTCACGGTCTTCACTCTTAGATAGGTCAGCAACAAGGTGATCAACACCAGTGAGCTTGGTCAGCGCCTCCTGATTCATATCTACCGCAATGACTTTCATGCCCTCATCACGCAACCTGATTGCAGTTGCCTGACCTATTCCAGAAGCCGCGCCAGTAACTACCGCAAGTTTTCCTTTATGAGGCATCATCTTCTCCTTCATCGAAAATTGGGCTTTGGCAGAAGTGCAGAATCAAAAAAGTATATGGAAGGTATGGGATAGCGGCAATAGCTTTTCAACAACGAAAATGACCATTAGGAGGTGACCGCTAAGGCATAAATGCCGACGGCAATTGCAATTGCGCTAAAGACTACTGCGCGCGCAGGCTGCTTCCGGTAGACGATTACTTCAATCAGAATTACCCACAATGGAATAGTTGCCATCACTGACTGAGCAACTACGGGGGAGCCTTCGCGGATTGCATAAATAGAGGCAAGCCACCCCATGCTCATAAAAAAAGATCGTCTTACTAGCTGTAGGAAATCTCGCCAATGCAGGCCGATTGGCGGGAAGATCAACATAAAAGTAAAGCCTGCCAACAGTTGGCGGACAATAAAGGTTTCAGTGGTTCCGACTCCAGCTCTATCCAAAAGAACAACAGCTACAGTCACAAAGCCGCTTAATACGCCAATAACAATAATGAGAAAAATGGCAGTGAATGAACTAACTCCAACCAGGCTCTTGCGTAGTGGAAATATTGTCGCAAATACCAGTACAACTATCAGCAGAACCTGTATTGGAATA
>JBILAM010000021.1:0-20419 GCA_044354225.1 Candidatus Planktophila sp. | reverse complement strand
ACTATTGAACTGGTGCGCAACCTACTTCTTGAGGAAGTTCCAATCTTTGGAATCTGTTTTGGGCATCAAATTCTTGGAAGAGCGTTAGGTTTTGAGACCTACAAGTTGCAGTTTGGCCATCGCGGAATTAATCAACCAGTACTTGATAAGCGAAGCGGAAAGGTTGAAATCACCGCACATAACCACGGCTTTGCACTCAAAGCACCCACCGATTCTGGTTTCTCCACCGTATACGGGTTAGGTCAAGTAACTCATATTTGTCTGAATGACGGAGTTGTAGAGGGGATTGAGCTATTAGAACAAGGCGCATTTAGCGTGCAATACCACCCAGAGGCCGCGGCTGGGCCACACGATGCTGCCTATCTATTCGATCAGTTCGTCGACATGATGAATAGATATCCAAGAATGGTGGCTTCCAAGTAATGGCACGCGATGAGTCGATCAAGAGCGTTTTAGTAATTGGATCTGGTCCGATTGTTATTGGTCAAGCATGCGAATTTGATTATTCTGGAACCCAAGCATGCCGAGTTCTAAGAGCTGAAGGCATACGAGTTATCTTGGTCAATTCCAATCCTGCAACAATTATGACTGATCCGGAATTCGCCGATGCTACTTATATAGAGCCCATCACACCTGAATTCATTGAACGAATCATCGCAAAGGAGCGACCAGATGCCGTACTCGCAACTCTTGGCGGACAGACTGCGCTAAATGCCGCGATAGGTCTATTCCAGGCTGGAACGCTCGATAAATACAATGTGAAACTAATTGGCGCAGATGTTGCGGCGATTGAACGTGGAGAAAATCGCGAGATCTTTAGAACTATTGTTGAAAAAATTGGCGGAGAGTCAGCAAAGTCAATCATTTGCCACACTATGGAAGATGTCATGGGCGCCGCTTCAGTCCTTGGTTACCCGGTAGTAATTCGACCGTCTTTCACTATGGGTGGTCTTGGATCTGGAATCGCCTTTGATGAAGCGAATTTGCGCCAGATAGCGGGAGCTGGCTTACAACATAGTCCAACTTCAGAGGTTTTGATTGAAGAGTCGATTATTGGTTGGAAAGAGTATGAGCTCGAGGTTATGCGCGATCGAGCGGATAACGTGGTGATTGTTTGCAGTATCGAAAATATCGATCCGATGGGTGTGCACACGGGTGATTCAATCACGGTAGCGCCAGCCCTTACTTTGACCGATGTTGAATACCAGAAGCTTCGTAATCTTTCGATAGACATCATTCGAGAAGTTGGTGTTGATACAGGTGGATGTAATATCCAATTTGCCGTAAACCCTGATACCGGTCGAATTATCGTGATTGAAATGAATCCACGAGTTTCGCGCTCCAGTGCTCTGGCGTCTAAAGCAACCGGTTTTCCGATTGCAAAGATTGCTACCAAACTTGCAATTGGCTATACCCTCGATGAGATTAAAAATGATATTACTCAAGTAACTCCAGCTTCATTTGAGCCAACCCTTGATTACATAGTTGTGAAAGCTCCAAGATTCGCCTTTGAGAAGTTCCAGGATGCTGATCCACGATTGACCACCACGATGAAGAGCGTTGGTGAGGCTATGGCAATAGGTCGCTCTTTCCCAGAGGCGCTAATGAAGGCGCTGCGTTCCTTAGAACGTAAAGAGGCCACCTTTACCTTCCCTAAGAGTTTCCCAGATTCACAGAAGAGATCACTACTTGAATCGATGAAGATTCCAACAGAGTATCGAATTCAGCAGGTGCAACTTGCTATGTGGTGTGGGGCAACTATCGAAGAGGTCTATGCATCGACAAAGATTGATCGCTGGTATCTGCGTCAGATTGAGTTAATTAATCAGGAAGCATCGAGAATAGCTGCGCCAGGGGAGTTGACTTCAGAGGTTCTGCGTTCTGCTAAAAGTATGGGCTTTTCAGACCTGCAGATTTCTCGCCTGCGAGGGTTGACTGAGGAAGATGTACGTAAAGCTCGCCATCATGAAAATATTCGCCCTGTCTATAAAACTGTGGATACGTGTGCCGCAGAGTTTGAAGCATTCACTCCTTACCATTATTCGAGTTATGAGGAAGAGACTGAGGTGCGCCCACGCAGCAAGCCTGCTGTGATTATTTTAGGTAGTGGACCCAACCGTATTGGTCAAGGAATTGAGTTCGATTATTCATGTGTGCACGCCTCCTTTACCCTTCGTGAAGCTGACTTTGAAACAATCATGATTAATTGCAATCCAGAAACGGTTTCTACTGACTATGACACCAGTGATCGGCTCTACTTTGAGCCATTGACCCTAGAAGATGTATTAGAAGTTGTTCATGCCGAAACTCTTGCAGGACCAGTCCTCGGAGTGATTACACAGTTGGGTGGACAAACCCCACTCGGCCTTGCGGCCGGCTTGAAAGCAGCGGGTGTAACAATTCTCGGAACAAGTCCGGAAGCTATTAATTTGGCGGAAGAACGCGGAGCATTTGGTCAGGTGTTGGCAGAGCAAGGTCTTACCGCCCCAGAGTTTGGCATGGCTGCGACTCAATTAGAAGCGCTCTCAATTGCACAACGCATTGGATATCCAGTTCTAGTTCGCCCTAGCTTCGTTCTTGGCGGCCGAGGTATGGAAATTGTCTATGACGATGAAGCACTCTCATCCTTTATAGCCCGCGCTACCGACATCACTCCCGATCATCCTGTACTAGTTGATAGGTTTCTTGACTCTGCAATCGAATTAGATGTTGACGCACTCTATGACGGGCAGGAACTCTTCTTAGGTGGAGTCATGGAACACATTGAAGAGGCGGGAATTCACTCAGGAGATAGCGCCTGCGTTCTTCCTGCCATGACTATCAGCGAAGATCAACGAAAAGCCATACGCGATGCAACTCTTAAAATCGCCCAAGGTGTTGGCGTGCGGGGGTTAATTAATATCCAATTCGCTATGGCAGAGAAGGTTTTATACGTTCTTGAGGCAAATCCACGTGCATCTCGCACGGTGCCTTTCGTAAGCAAAGCAACCGGGGTCGCACTTGCCAAGGCAGCGGCGCGTATTTCACTTGGATCAACAATTGCCGAGTTGCGCTCTGAGTCGATGTTGCCAGCTGAGGGTGATGCAGTAGCAAAGGGCATTAGTGTTAAAGAGGCGGTCTTGCCGTGGAATCGATTTAGACGAGTTGATGGTCGAGGAGTGGATGCAGTCCTTGGGCCAGAGATGCGCTCTACTGGTGAAGTAATGGGTATCGCAGATAATTTTGGTGAGGCTTATGCAAAGTCGCAGATAAGTTCATTTGGTCCGCTACCTAAATCTGGAACTGTCTTTATTTCATTAGCTGATAAGGATAAGAACGCTGGCATCGCACCGGCTCGCAGACTCTCCGAGCTAGGTTTTAGGTTGCTGGCAACAGATGGAACGGCGAAGTTACTTGAGCAATCTGGGGTCACCGTCGTGCGAGTACGCAAGAACTCCGAAGGCACAGGTCCGATGGGCGAGAAGACGATTGTGGAGATGCTCAACGCAGGAGATATTGATCTAGTAATCAATACTCCGGTGGGTCGCGGAACGCGCGCCGATGGTTGGGCGATTAGAACTGCGTCAGTACAGAGATCGATTCCGATTATCACCACGACAGCAGGCTTTAGCGCCGCGGTGGAAGGAATCAAAGCAATCCAGGCTGGGGCTATGCCGGTCAAGCCTATTCAAGAGTGGCTTGGTAGATGATGAACACGATCAATAAAAGTGCGGTGCAACAAATTGCAACGATTCATTCCAATAAACGAGTCGGCGCCTATCACCAGATACTAATTAACGTGGGAGAGATGGTTAAGAGTTGTCGACCTGGCAACTTTGTAGCCATCAGTGTTGGCGGCGATAGCTCTCGAATGATTCTACGTCGCGCCTTTGCAATTTCGCGTGTTTCCGATAGCAGTCAGTATGGCGGAACAATGGAACTCATAGTCGCTCCACATGGTTCAGGCTCTAAGTGGTTGTGTGCGCAATCTGAAGGTTCAGAGCTAGACATTGTCGCTCCTTTGGGAACATCATTTGGAATACCAACAGAGCCGATTAATGCTCTCCTCGTTGGTGGTGGCTATGGATCAGCTCCCTTATTTGGTTTAGCAGATGTGCTTAAGGGTCGCGGATGCAAGGTGGATATGTTGTTGGGTGCGAGTATCGGTTCAAAGATCTATGCACCTATGGAAGGCAAGCGATCTGTCAATTCGCTGAAGATTTATACAGAAGACGGTTCAATGGGCGAGAAAGGGCGAGTCACAGAGTCAATCTTGGAAATAATCACTAATCGAAATATTGACGTGATCTACTCATGTGGCCCAATGGGAATGCTTCGAGCAATTACAGAACTCGTAGCTCAAACTGAGGTTATTCATCAGTGTGCGGTTGAAGAATCTATGGCGTGCGGTATTGGAATTTGCATGACCTGCGTCTTGCCGGTTCGAAATGAAGATGGTTCAACTTCTATGCTGCGCTCCTGTATTGATGGTCCAGTGATGGATGGATCTCATGTGCAATGGGATCTCGTAGGACGCATTCCGGAGGCTCATCAGTGACTCTTCCAGTAGATATGTCCACAACGCTAGGTAACGCCTGGTTTCCCACACCAATTTTTACCGCCAGTGGTTGTGCCAGCAGCGGAAAAGAGTTGTCCCAGTTCTTTGCACTCAAGGATGTGGGAGCAATCGTTACTAAATCAGTGATGACAAAACCTCGCCATGGTCGCCCGACACCTCGCATGGCTGAAACACCATCGGGAATGCTTAACTCAATCGGTCTGCAAGGCCCGGGAATTGATGCGTTTCTTGCCCATGATTTGCCTTGGCTTGTTGAGCAGAAGGCTCGAGTAATTGTTTCAATAGCAGGGGAGACCATCGAAGAGTATTCCACCCTTGCTCGTAAATTGAGATCTGCCTCCGGAATTAGCGCAGTTGAAGTAAATATCTCTTGCCCCAACGTTGAAAATCGCGGATTGGTATTTGCGTGCGATCCTGATGCTTCCCGCCGTGTTATTGATGGAGTGCGAAAGACCATTGGCGGCGAGCTTCCCATCATTGCAAAGTTGTCTCCTGATGTGACTAACCTGCCCGAAATCGCAAAGGGTGTGGTCGATGCTGGCGCTGATGCGCTTGCTCTGATCAATACTGTCCTTGGCATGGTGATAAATCTGGAGACGATGAAGCCACATTTGGGCGGGAAAACCGGTGGACTATCTGGTCCAGCAATTAGACCCATTGCAGTGCGAGCGATCTATCAAGTGCATGCGGCGTTGCCTCACGTTCCTATTTTGGGAATGGGCGGCGTAGCTTCAGGTCGTGACGCACTCGAACTCATTCTGGCTGGTGCATCAGGAATTTCAGTGGGGACTGCTAGCTTCGGTAATCCAACTGCACTAATTAGTGTTCAGAACGAGCTGCGCGATCTACTTGCGGCTCGGGGTTTTGCCACGCTGCGACAAGCGATCGGTTATGCACATAGAGAAGAGACCTCATGAAAGCGCCGATAGTACTTGCAGTCGATACTCCGGATTTAGATATCGCTCAACGCTGGATTGAGGCGACCCAGGAGTACGTGAGTGTGTATAAGTTGGGACTTGAATTCTTCCTCACATTTGGCCATGAAGGCGTAGCGCGTATTCAAGGTGTTACTGATGCCCATATTTTCTTAGATCTTAAGCTTCACGACATCCCGCACACAGTGGGAGCTGCTGCATCGGCCGTGCAATCATTGAAACCAAGATTTCTCACCGTCCACGCATCTGGTGGCAGAGCGATGATTAAGGCGGCGGTCGAATCACTACCTGCAACCGATGTCACTGCGGTTACTATATTGACCTCACTAGCTGAAGAAGATCTCTTCGAAATTGGTTACGCCAATAATGCACTCGAGAGCGCGGTGGCACTTGCGAAGATGTCTGTTGCAGCCGGTGCTCGCGCCATTGTCTGCTCACCGCTGGAGATTGCGGCCATTCGATCTGCGGTAGGAGATGATCCACACATCATCACACCTGGGGTTCGTCCCGCTGGGAGTTCAGGAACCGATGATCAGAAGAGAACAATGACTCCGCAAGCGGCGATACGCGCCGGTGCCAGTTATGTTGTTATCGGACGTCCGATCACCCAGGCGTGGACGCAAGGCGCACAGGCTATGACTACCGCGGCTCGCACAATCGCTGAAGATATTCTGCAGTAAGTTAAAAACATGGGTACGCCGCCGCAATTAACTCCAGCCGAGCGTGCTAACGCGCTGGCCAAAGCGAAAGCTTCCAGACAAGAACGCTCAGAGGTCAAGTCTCGTATCAAGAGTGGAGAGCTTAGCATTTCGGAAGTGATCTCCTTGGCGGACGGCAATGAGGTAATTGCCAAGATGCGAGTGCTTGAGATGGTGGAATCAAAGAGTGGCGTGGGTAAAATTCGCGGTATAGCGTTACTCGAAAAACTTGGAATATCCAGTGCGCGTAGAATTCAAGGCTTAGGACGCTACCAACGAGCAGCACTACTGAAGGAATTTGAATTGCCGACATCACACCGCAGAGGAAAACTGATTGTTCTCTCCGGACCTGGGGGAGTAGGAAAAAGTACTGTTGCCAAAAAGCTACGTGATGCATCTGATTTCGTTGTTATTGTCTCTGCAACAACTCGTCCGGCAAGATTTAATGAAGTTGCGGGCATTGATTATCACTACTTGAGCGCCGCCGAGTTTGATTCTGCGATTAAGGCTAATGAGTTTTTAGAGTGGGCCGAATTCGCGGGCGCGCGCTATGGAACACCGCGACTACCGGTTGAGCAGGCCTTGAGCGCAGGTCACAGCGTTCTACTGGAGATAGAGATCGAAGGAGCAAAGCAGGTAAAGGAGAAGATTCCCGAGTCAGTACTGGTTTTCTTGGAGCCGCCAAGTTGGGAAGAGTTGGTTTCACGCTTAGAAGGAAGAGGCACAGATAGCGCAGAACGTAGAGCATCCCGACTTGCCTTAGCGCAGGAAGAGCTGGCTGCCGCCTCTTTCTTCGATAAAGTCCTAGTAAATGATGAGGTCGAGAAGGTGGTTGCAAGCCTGATAGAATTGGCGTCTGCCTAGTTCGGCGAATATTACTTTTTTAAGGAGTACACATGAGTGCACATATGGACGGAATTACGAATCCACCAATCGATGAACTTCTCGATAAGGCCGGTTCTAAGTACTCACTCGTTCTATATGCTGCAAAGCGTGCACGCCAGATCAATGCTTATTATTCACAACTGGGTGAAGGTCTTCTTGAATACGTTGGGCCACTCGTTGACACTCACGTACACGAGAAGCCACTATCGATTGCACTTCGTGAAATCAACGAGGGATTGCTGACAATCGAAAATCTTGAGCCAACTGCTTAATTAGCTCTAAAATAGTTATGCAAGGACATGGCCGCGAAGTAATTCTCGGTGTTGGTGGCGGTATCGCTGCCTATAAGTCTTGCGATTTACTGCGTCGTCTCCAAGATATCGGTTATCTCGTGACCGTCGTTCCCACGCCTTCAAGTTTGAATTTTGTAGGCGCGGCAACATGGGAAGCTCTCTCTGGTCGCGCGGTCACCACTGAGGTATTTGAAAGCGTTGAGGAAGTTCGTCACGTCTCACTCGCCAAGAAGGCTGACTTCATCATTATCGCGCCAGCAACAGCCGATTTAATTGCAAGGATTGCAGCTGGTCGCGCCGATGACCTACTGACAAATGTCATTCTCGCCGCCAATGCTCCGGTTCTGATTGTTCCGGCGATGCACCCGAACATGTGGAACGATCAAGCGACCATTGCAAATGTCGGTGTATTAAGAGCGCGCGGTTTTCATGTGCTGGATCCAGATGTCGGGGCACTCACTAGTGGTGATGTCGGTCAAGGAAGATTCCCAGAGACGGCGAAGATTCTTGAGTCATTTGCCGAGTTAACTCAAGTGAAGTCGGATTATTTGGGCAAGAAGGTGCTGGTCAGCGCCGGTGGAACTCGCGAGCCGATCGACCCCATTCGTTTCATTGGAAACCAATCTTCAGGAAAGCAAGGTTACGCCGTTGCGCTTCAAGCTCTTCGACGAGGAGCAGACGTTGTTCTTGTATCGGCAAATGCTTCACTGCCTGATATCGAAGGTGTGAAAACCATTCACGTTCAGACGGCATCTGAGATGCACGACGTATTGCATCAAGAATTTACCAAGTGTGATGTCCTAGTGATGGCAGCAGCAGTCGCTGATGCGCGACCAGAGAATATGCAGAATTCAAAGATCAAGAAAGATTCACTTACCAGCATCAATCTGACTGAGAATGTAGACATTCTGAAGAGTCTTAGTGGAAGTAAAGGGAAGCAGGTAGTTGTCGCCTTTGCGGCAGAGACTTCCCATGATGCAGCATCAGCCCAAAACAAGATGCTGGCAAAGGGCGCGGATATCCTCTACCTCAACGATGTTTCCGGGGGAAATATCTTCAATAGCGAGACGACCTTTGGGGAGATTTTCACAAGAGGCGGAGCCAGTTATAAAGTGGCCAAGACCACCAAAGACACGCTTGCACAAGAACTACTCGACCACGTCCTCCATCAGTTAGGTTAAGCCAATGTCAAAACGCCTATTTACTTCCGAGTCTGTAACCGAAGGCCATCCGGATAAGATCGCAGATCAAATCTCTGATGCGATCCTTGATTCACTCATAGCTCAAGACCCATCTAGTCGGGTCGCTGTAGAAACACTGATTACCACAGGCCAAGTTCACGTTGCTGGTGAGGTAACCACCAACGGTTATGCAGATGTCATGGGAATTGTTCGCGATACTGTGATTGGAATTGGGTATGACTCATCCGTAAAGGGCTTCGATGGAAATAGTTGCGGAGTTTCGATCTCGATTGGCCAACAGTCACCTGATATTGCCCAAGGCGTAGATGATGCTTTCGAACACCGCGTTGCATCTGCGGTGGACCCACTTGATCTGCAAGGCGCTGGTGATCAGGGTCTGATGTTTGGCTATGCCTGCGATGACACAAAAGAGCTCATGCCTCTTCCGATCTGGCTAGCCCACGAATTGGCACAACAGTTATCGAAGGTGCGAAAGTCTGGAGCTCTTCCTTACTTACGCCCAGATGGTAAGACTCAAGTAACTATTGAATACGACGGAGACAAAGCTGTCGCACTGGACACTGTTGTTATCTCAAGTCAGCACGCTGAAGAGGTAGATGTTGCCGGCCAACTCACCTCAGAAGTTATTGCACAAGTTATTGATCCAGTCTTGGCAAAAATTGATCTTCCTCGTAAAGATATGAGAATCCTGATCAATCCAACAGGTCGCTTTGTTATTGGTGGACCCATGGGTGATGCTGGACTTACTGGACGAAAGATTATCGTTGATACCTACGGTGGCATGGCTCGCCATGGTGGTGGAGCATTCTCTGGAAAAGATCCTTCGAAGGTAGATCGTTCGGCCGCCTATGCGATGCGTTGGGTTGCTAAGAACGTGGTCGCTGCTGGTTTAGCACGTCGCTGTGAAGTTCAAGTTGCCTACGCTATTGGAAAAGCGCAACCAGTAGGAGTCTTTGTGGAGACTTTTGGAACTGAAACTGTTCCGGTTCAGAAGATTCAAAATGCGGTGACAACTGTCTTTGATCTTCGCCCGGCCGCAATAATCCGCGATTTAAATCTTAAGCGTCCTATCTATTCTCAGACTGCTGCATACGGTCACTTCGGTCGCGAGCTTCCTAATTTCACATGGGAAGCAACTAATCGGGTATCCGAACTGCAGGCAGCTGTTAAATAGGTTTCCTGCACACCGTGGCACTTACGAGGCCACTACGTCTTAAGCGCGAAGTAATTCCATTAGCGCCAGAGATCAGCACAACCGCGAAACCTGTCGCTCGGGTCTGGGTGGATAGTGGTGTGTTTCATCTGGATCAAAGCTATGACTACTTGGTTCCAGATAATCTCGACGCACAAGTTGATGTAGGCATTAGAGTCCAAGTTCCCTTTAATGGCCGAGAGTGTGAAGCGCTCGTCCTGGAGAGAGCTGAGATGGTCTCAGGTAGAAGGCTCAAGAGTGTGACTAAGGTGATTTCCACTGTTGCAGTCGCATCACCTCGCTCCTTAAATTTGATATCACTTGTCAGCGCCAGATGGGCTTGTCATCCATATGACGTCATTCGCTCTGCGATTCCTCCTCGTGTTGCCAGTACTGAAAAGTTGAAGTGGGTTGCGCCCGTTATTGATAGACCAACCGCCTCATCGGTGCGCGAGTATGTACAACTGCCGCCATACCGTGATTCATTTCAGGTGTTAGCCGAGCATGTAAGCAAAGTTCGAGGAACCGGTTCTATCCTTGTGATAGTTCCTGACAACAAATCTGTTCTCCGTCTAACCAAGCACTTTCCGCAAGCGCTTGTTCTAGATTCAGATCTACCTCGCAGTGATAGATATGAGAATTTCCTGCGCGCTAGAACTACTAAGGGACAAATCATCATCGGAACGAGGAGCGCCATCTTTGTTGATAGTCCGGATTTATCAACTATCGTCATCTTTAACGAGTCCTCAGAGCAGTTCTTTGAGGTTCGATCTCCGGGTTGGAATGCGCGAGACATTGCAATTTTGCGTGCCCGGACTCAAGGTATTGCCATCTATTGTGTGGGATATAGCCCCAGCGCCGAAGTTGCCCGCCTCATCGACATCGGCTGGATTCTTTTTAGGGCAGCTGAAGAGAAAGTACGTGTCGACACTTTCCAACAAGAGTTCTCCGAACTTCTCCCAGGAAGAATTATCGGTGAGCTTCGCCGCTCGGTGAAGCAAGGACCCATTCTTTTTATCGCCCCACGAAAAGGTTATTCCCAGTCGATTAGCTGCAGTAACTGTCGAAATATTTCAACTTGTGTATGTGGTGGACGATTAGAGAAGAAGAGTGCCACGGCAGCGATTTCCTGTTCACTTTGCGCAAATGTGTATTCAGAGTGGGCTTGTCAGTACTGCCAAGGAGTAAAGCCTTTTCTGCTGAATAGAGGGAGCGAACGCTTTGCCCAAGAGATCGGGAAGGCGCTGCCAGGTGTTCCCATCACACTTAGCGAATCAGAGAAGATGATTGAAGATTCTCAAGTGAGTTCAGGAATCGTCATAGCCACACCTGGTTCAGCTCCGATGCCCGCTCAAGGCTATGCCGCGGTAGTAATTCTTGATGGTGAGAAATTACTTAATCAATCAGATTTGCGAGCCCAGGAACGAGCCCGAGAGATCTTCTTTACCCATGCCGCGCTATTGAACTCTTCAGGGAGTGCGCTACTAGTTATAAATCACTCGAATCCAATAGTTGGTGCTCTTGCATCGTGGAAACCCTCGCTGATTTCTCGTCGAGAACTTCAAGAGCGAGCCGAGGTCTCACTTCCTCCTTTCGTTAGGTCCATCTCACTTGATATCGATAGCGCCGAGTCGGCCACCCTGGTCAGAGCCCTGAATAAGTCTCGCGATGAGGGAAGACTTCCGAATTCAACGAGAATTCTTGGACCATCAATTCTAAATAGTTCTTCGCATCGGATTCTCTTGCTAGCACCTCTGGAGGACGGTGAGGCGCTAGTTTTATTGATGCATGAGTTCCAAAGACGAAGAAGTGCAACCCGGAAGAAATTGGCAACGCTGCGGATTGATCCGTATTCGCTCTCGCGATAGGTAAGATTGGGCCATGTCCATCAAGGAAATTCGTCACTTCGGAGACCCGGTTCTGGTTACCCCGGCTTCGGAAGTAATCGACTTTGATAAGGAACTTCGTAAGCTGGTGAAAGATCTCACCGAGACAATGCTCGATGCACCGGGTGCCGGACTCGCAGCGCCGCAGATTGGCGTGCCACTTCGTGTCTTTGTCTGGGATGTCGATGAAGCGATTGGACATCTGATCAATCCAACTCTTGATTTGAGCGAAGAGATGCAGGAAGGTGATGAAGGGTGTTTAAGTTTCCCGGAATTGATCTATCCAACACCACGTGCATTTAGAGCGGTTGCCAAAGGTTTCAATATGCATGGGGACCCAGTCACAATTGAAGGCACCGAACTTCTAGCTCGAGCCTTGCAACATGAAACTGATCACCTCAATGGGATTCTCTTCATTGATCGACTTTCTGGAGAAGATCGAAAAATTGCGATGAAGGAGATTCGAGAATCTGATTGGTTTGGCCTGGTCGAGCAAACCGGTATTCAACCTAAGATTAAAGTTTCTCCACACTCTATTTTTAACCAAGATAACCGCGGACTGGGTCTGTAATTGCGGATCGCCGTCGCAGCAACACCTGAAGTAGCGATTCCATCATTGGATGCGCTCCTTTCCTCTAAACACGAACTCCTCTCTGTCATTACCCAACCGGATCGGCCATCTGGTAGAGGTCAGAGCCTGCATGAGTCAGCTGTCTCCAAATGGGCGAAAGAGAACGGGGTTCAGACTCACAAACCAGAGCGAGATACCAACCTTCAGCCCTTGCTCTCGAGTGTAGATCTGCTCATCACAATTGGTTATGGCGTCATTCTTCCCAAGCAAGTTTTCGAGCTGCCTCGATACGGTTCGCTAAATTTGCATTTCTCATTGTTGCCAAGATGGCGCGGAGCAGCGCCAGTACAACGTGCAATAGAAGCTGGCGATCTAGTTTCCGGAGTCACCGTCTTTGCCTTAGATGAAGGGATGGATACGGGTCCGATCTACACCCAGAATCGATTCGCACTAGATGCCGATATCACCAGTGATGAACTTCTCGTGGAGTTGGCAGAGTTAGGTGCGGAAGCACTGCTACACACTCTAGATCTAATCGAATCTGGAGTTAGACCTTCACCTCAATCAGATCACAGCGCGACTCGCGCCCCTAAATTAAGCAAGGAAGAGGGACTAATAGATTGGGCACAATCTGCAGATGCAATATCAAGTAAGGTCCGCGCCTTCACATCCCAGCCTGGCACTTGGACTAATTTTCGCGGATCGGTGTTAAAAATTGATACCCCAATCATGAGTGAGATGAAGTTGGAACCTGGAGTTCTGCTCATTGAAAAGAAGAAGTTATATGTGGGAACTGCGACAACTGCCCTCGAAATTGGATACATCACACCTTCAGGTAAGTCGAGAATGCCAGCACCTGAGTGGGCAAACGGCGCCAGACTAATCGCCGGTGATCTCTTTGGTTAAACCACGCCGAGACACCTTTAAATCACCCAAGCCTGATGCTCCCAGAGTCCTGGTCTTTGATTTGCTCACTGAAGTTAATCGCAATGGGGGATATTCGAATCTGCTCCTGCCGCAAGCACTTACGGCATCGAATTTCGAAGTCCGAGATAAGGGTTTCGTGACTGAACTGCTTTACGGAACACTTCGAATGCAGGGGCGCCACGACTACATCTTGCAACAGGTATCTGATCGACCACTATCGGAAGTCGATGATGGAATTGTTGATATCTGCAGAATGGGAGTTCATCAGCTATTTGAGATGCGGGTAGCAACACATGCTGCCGTCTCAGCAACCGTGGAGCTTGCCCGAAAGGTTATCGGTGAATCCAAGGCTTCATTTGTAAATGCGATTTTGCGTAAAGTGAGTTCGCAGACTTTAGAACAATGGCTAGAACCAACTTCATTTATGACCGATCCCATCGAACGCCTTTCTATTCAGTACTCACATCCAGAGTGGATAGTTTCGGCCTACTTCGATTTGCTGAAAGATATTGCCCGCGTTGAGCAAGAGCTTGCGGCAAATAATGTTCCAGCAATGCCAACGCTAGTCTCGTGGCCAGGTGATTCAACGCAATCTGAGTTGGTTGAACAAGGTGCGGTGGCAACCGAGTATTCACCGTATGGAGCGAGATTCGATGGCGCTCCGGGTTCCCTTGAACTCATCAGACATCGCAAGGCAGGTGTACAGGATGAGGGATCGCAATTAGTTGCTCATATATTTTCACTCGCTACAAAGGAATCCAAAACGATATTGGATTTGTGTGCTGGTCCTGGTGGCAAGGCCGCGCTTCTTGCTCATCTTGCGAATGTAAATGGTCAAGAATTTACTGCCAATGAAATTTCGGAGGCGCGGGCCAAACTTGTCAAAAACGTTATCGGTAAATTTCCCGTGCAGGTGGGAGATGGCAGAGAGATTGCCTCACTTGGACAGAGTTACGATGCGATACTGGCCGATGTTCCATGCACAGGCCTCGGTGCGCTGCGCCGCAGACCAGAGGTTCGCTGGCGAAGAACAGTTCAGGACCTCCGTGGATTACTTGTATTACAAAGAGAGCTATCTGATGCCGCAATCTCAATTCTTAACCCTGGGGGAGTATTTGGCTATGCCACATGTAGCCCACATTTCTCGGAAACCTCGGGTGAAGTGCTTCGCATCCTTAAAGACCATCCTGATTTAGCGCAGATTGAAATAGCGCAGTATCTACCAGCTAACCTCCATGGTGCGCTCCGCGATAAGGCACTTTCTCTATGGACTAGTAAGCACGGCACAGATGCCATGTTCTTAGCCCTCTTTCGCAAGAGCGGATAAACTGCGCTTATGTCACACGATGTTCGAATCACGCCGAGTATTCTCAACGCAGATTTCGCACATCTTGACTCAGAGATTGCCAAGATTGCGGGAGCAAGTGATCTAATCCATCTCGACATCATGGATAACGTCTTCGTTCCAAATATGACCTTTGATTTCCAGGCGGCAACAGACATAATCAAGAAATGCCCAATTCCAGTGGACTCTCATCTCATGGTTGCCGATGTAGATCTGATAGCAATTCAGTATGCCGAAGCTGGCTCAGCTAGCGTCACTATTCATGTTGAGGCCGCAAGTGATGTTCGGGGCACTCTTAAGGGCATCAAGAGCCACGGAGCTCGCGCATCCATCGCACTCAAACCAAATACCCCCATTCATGAGTATTCCGAATACTTTGACCTGATAGATATGGTCCTAATCATGACTGTCGAACCAGGCTTTGGTGGACAAAAATTTATGGAAAATATGATGCCTAAGGTGAAAGAGGCAAGGAAGTTAATCGGTGCTCGCCCTATTTGGCTCCAAGTTGATGGTGGCATTTCACTCACCACAATTGACATTGCTAGAGAAGCCGGTGCTGACACTTTCGTGGCAGGAAGCGCCGTATTTAACGCCGATGATCCTGCGGCCATGGTTGAGCAGTTACGCACGCAAGCTTCACTTCGCTAATACGAGCTCACGCCGTGTCCTGGTCTAGTAAAGTAGCGCCATGAAATCCTTTGATTTACTCTGGGTCGAGTTGGCGCAAAAGCTTGCTGATCGCAGCGAAGGATCAGCGACGGTCGCGGCCGTTGATGCAGGAGTGCACGCAATAGGAAAGAAGATTCTGGAAGAAGCCGGTGAAGTATGGCTGGCAGCTGAGCATGAGTCAGATGAGGCGCTGGCCGAGGAGATTAGCCAGCTCATTTACCATCTTCAAACGATGATGCTCGCACGCGGACTCACACCCACTGATATTTATAAGTACCTCTAAAGAAAAACAGGGAGTTTCATGTTACGAATAGCTGTTCCCAATAAGGGATCACTTGCCGATGCCTCGATTGAGATTCTGAAAGAGGCTGGCTATCGCCAACGCACTGATTCAAGAGATCTCGTTCTAATTGACCCTGCTAATGGCGTTGAATTTTATTACCTGCGTCCGCGCGATATTGCAATCTATGTGGGCTCTGGTGAATTAGAAGCTGGAATTACCGGGCGAGACCTGCTCATTGATTCTGGAGCCGATGCGCAAGAGATTTTGCCACTTGATTTTGGAGGATCGACATTTAGATTTGCCGGACCAGCGCAGGAGAAGCTATCTCTGTCGTCCATTAGCGGTAAGCGAATTGCCACGGCATATCCAGGTCTGGTGCAGAAGCACCTGGCAGATCTGAAGATTGCGGCAGAAGTTGTCCGATTAGATGGCGCGGTAGAGAGCAGCATCAGATTGGGAGTTGCAGATCTCATTGCTGACGTCGTCAGTACTGGAAATACTCTTCGTCAGGCTGGTTTATCAATCTTTGGTGATCCCATATTGGTATCGGAAGCTATTCTGATCAGGGGCAAGGCGCCGGCTGCAACTGCGGAGTTAGAGATTCTTATTCGGCGCTTACAAGGCGTGGTTACTGCAAGACAGTATGTGCTTCTTGATTATGACATTCCCAAAAAGAGCGTGGATCAGGCTTGTGCAATTACGCCAGGACTTGAATCGCCAACTATCTCACCTTTGCAAAAGCCAGATTGGGTTGCTGTGCGCGCGATGGTGCTACGTAAAGACACCAATCGCTTGATGGATGAACTCTGGGCGCTAGGTGCGCGTGGAATTCTTGTCACTGATATTCACGCTTGCAGACTCTAACTACTTTCGGCTAGCGCCTGCCTCTTCAATATCTTCGCGTGAAATTCCGAGAAGATAGAGCACTGAATCTAAATAGGGTGCGCTCACAGAACTATCCGCGGCCGCTTTGACTGCCGGCTTGGCATTAAATGCTATTCCCATGCCGGCGATTGCAATCATATCCAAATCATTAGCCCCATCACCGATGGCGATCGTTTGCTCAAGTTCAACACCAACGATCTTGGCAAAATCCCGTAGCGCAGTTGCTTTGGCTGCGCGGTCTATAACTTCTCCAACAATCTTGCCGGTGAGTTTGCCGCCAATTACTTCAAGTGTGTTGGCTCGATAATGAGCGATACCGAGATCCTTAAGTATTGGTTCAATAACCGCAGTAAAGCCACCTGAAACAACCGCAACGTTATGGCCCAGTTTATGAAGTGTCTCGACCAGGGTGCGTGCTCCAGGAGTAAGCACAATCTGCTCGCGCACATCCGCTATTACTGTCTCTGGAAGTCCAGCCAGCAGTGCCACTCTAGATTCCAGGCTCTGCCTAAAGTCGAGTTCCCCTCGCATTGCGCGTTCAGTGATTTCTCGAACCTGTACCTCAACACCTGCGTGTGCGGCTAGCAACTCAATGACCTCCTGTTGAATCAGAGTCGAGTCAACATCTAGCACGACCAGTTTCTTGGCCCAGCGCATCAAGCCGCCAGGAGAGACTGCGATATCAATGGAGTATTCATTTGAAACGGCAGCAAGAGACTGGCGAAGCTTGGCAGTGTTCGCCCCAGATACCGTTAACTCAATCGCCGTTATTGGATAACTTGCTGTCCGATGAATACGTTCAATATTTCCTTGTTGTTCAGATATTGCTTCGGCAACTGCTGCGATAGATCGAGGATGAAGTTCAGTTGTCAAAATAACGACATGCACGAGTCCGCTCTTGGCGGCGATTGTTGCCCCTTCCTGGGAACCGAAAGATGTGGCGATATCAACAGATAACTTCTCTGCACATTCGTTGAGGTCTGCTTCTATCGCTTCGGCATGATCAGGATTAAGTGAGATAAGTGCAGTGAGAATAAGGCGCTCACGAATGACGACCTGCTCGATATCCAAAATTGTGACTGCAAAGGGAGCCAGGGTCTCAAAGAGAGCTCTTGTGATTCCGGGGGAGTCGACTCCGGAGACGAGAATAAGACCCGTGTAGTGACTCTTCTCGGCGCTCATATGGGTGAGGTTATCGCGAATCACGTTCACTTCGTTCGCAATTTGCGAGTGATTTATAGAATGACGATATATCTTTTGTCACCTATGAGTAATAGTCGCGTTTTAGAGCTACGTGATGTCTCTGTTCGGCGTGGCCAGAAGAACATTCTCGGCCCGCTGAATTTCGCGATTTCCCCGGGGGAGCGATGGGTAGTCCTCGGACCTAACGGGGCTGGTAAATCTACTCTTCTACAAATATTGGCAACAAGAATGTTTCCCACATCTGGAACCGTCTTCTTACTTGAGAAGCAGATGGGAAAGGTCGATGTGTGGGATCTTCGTACTCGCATCGGCATTTGTGGAGCTCTTATCTCAGAAGATATTCCCTACGATGAAAAAGTGCGCGATGTGGTTCTCACCGCCGCCTATGCCATTCTCGGTCGCTGGAATGAGGCTTATGACTTATGGGATGAATCTAGAGCCGTCGCACTATTAACAACTTTTGGTGTGCGTGAACTAGCCGATAGAGAGTATGGAACCTTAAGTGAGGGAGAACGTAAACGTGTTCAAATCTCCCGCGCATTGATGGCAGATCCGGAGCTACTCTTATTGGATGAACCAGCATCTGGTTTGGATTTAGGCGGCCGGGAGGATCTATTAAAGAGATTTAGCGTCTTTGCATCCGATCCACTTGCTCCCGCATCAATTCTTGTCACCCATCACATAGAGGAGATTCCTGCGGGCACAACACATGCGCTCATCCTGAAAGATGGTCTCGCCGCTGTTTCTGGACCAATTAATGAGGTTATTACCTCCGAGCATATGTCTCATATCTTTGATTTGCCGATTGAAGTCAGTCACGATGGGTCGCGCTTTTTTGCCCGTGCACTCTAGTTGGAATCATGTTCTTGACCCTTTAGCTCCTGAGATTGAAAATATTCTTCAATCGATTTCCCATGATGAGATGGCACCTAGCATTGATCGAATCTTTGCCGCATGTGAAATGGATCTGGCTCGCGTTAAATGTGTAATCGTCGGACAAGATCCCTATCCCACCCGAGGCAATGCGCATGGGCTTGCATTCTCCGTGGATTCGCAGGTGAGACCGATACCTGCCTCACTTAGAAACATCTTCGCAGAGTTGGTGAGCGATCTTGGGGTGGCCTTACCAGCTAATGGGAATCTCTCCAAATGGCTCGATGAAGGAGTTCTGCTCCTAAATCGCGTTCTCACAACAAAGGTTGGGATAAGTAAGGCTCATACGGATATTGGTTGGCAGCAGATCACAACTCAGATTGCTAAAGCCGCTGCAGCGCAAGGTGCTATCGGGGTTCTCTGGGGTAAGAGCGCGCAAGAGCTTTCATATCTATTTACTCACAGCATTGAGAGTGTTCATCCAAGTCCACTCAGTGCCTATCGTGGTTTCTTTGGTAGCAAACCTTTCTCTCAAGTCAATCAAGAACTAGAGCGCCGGGGAATTTCTCCAATCGATTGGTCGCTATAAAGAGATAGGGCCCGCATCTTTCGATGCGAGCCCTATCTAGTAGAACTTACTTATTAAATCCAAGCATTAATTGGAGATGATAAGAAGTAGATCATGAATAGACCAGAGACAAGAAGTAGCAATGGATGTACTTCCTTACGACGTCCCTGAACTACGCGGATAACCACGTGGGTAACAAACCCAGCGCCGATACCGACTGAGATGTTATAGCTAAATGGCATCAAGATGATGGTAAGGAATGCTGGAATACCAATTCCTAGATCATCCCAATTAATATGTTTTACTTGTCCCATCATTAGGAATCCAACGATGATCAAAGCAGGAGTTGCAGCCTCATAAGGAATGATTGCCACAAGAGGCGCTAGGAATGTAGTCAACAAGAACGCAATTCCAGTAACGATAGAGGCAAGGCCGGTGCGAGCACCTTCACCAACACCAGATGCAGATTCGATGTAACTGGTATTTGATGAAATTCCAGCAGCTCCACCAGCGGCAGCAGCTATTGAGTCAACAACGAGGATGCGGTTTGCACCTTGAACATTGCCGTCCTTATCTACCAATCCTGCCTGGTTTCCAATTGCAGTCATCGTTCCCATGGTGTCGAAGAAGTCTGCCAGCAATAGCGTGAAGACGAGTAAGCATGCTGCCAAGGCACCAGTCTTCGGATTAGTGAATGCACCGAAGATGTCATCGAAGCCCAAACCTAAGGTGTCAAAACGTGGAGCATCAGTTAAATTAAGAGAGCCGGAAGCATCCTTAGGAAGCGCTGGAGTATTTAGACCCCATCCTCGTGAATTTGACTCAGTAGGACTGACGAAACTGTTCCCAACCTTGAACTGGGTTTCAACTATGAGAGCAAGAATTGTGGAAGTGATGATTCCAATGAGAATAGATCCCTTGATTTTCTTGATCATCAGGATAATTGTGAGGAAGAGACCAAATGCGAAGATGAGAACAGGCCAGCCAACAAGTGTTCCGCCATCACCAAGTTCTAGTGGTACCGCAGAAGGCTTGGAGTTCGTGCTGCCCCACACAACATTGGGAGTACGTCTTACGAATCCGGCATCAACTAAGCCAATCAAAGCGATAAACAATCCGATTCCCACCGAGATTGCTACCTTGAGTGCAGCTGGGATGGCCTTGAAGACAGCAATTCTAAATCCGGTGAGAACCAGAATGAGAATCAAGATACCTTCGATAAGAACTAAGCCCATAGCTTGCGCCCAGGTAGCGTTCTTTGCGATTGAAACGGCAACGAATGTGTTCAAGCCAAGACCAGTAGCAAGTGCTAGCGGAAAGTTAGCAACTGCGCCCATGAGGATGGTTAAAATTCCGGCGATAAGCGCAGTTCCAGCGGCGACAATAATGATCGCGTTAGTTCTATCTCCGCCTCCGATGAATTCTCCAGCTCCATCAGTTGTG
>JBILAM010000053.1:0-6635 GCA_044354225.1 Candidatus Planktophila sp. | reverse complement strand
ATCAGCGAATCCGACGAGTCGCAAATCTGCTGCTTCGCCCTCTTCTAGGTTCTCTCCCATGAAGACCCAAACATCCTTACAGTCCCAGTTTGCTTTTGCATACTCTCCTGCTGCTTTTCCTCCGACCACTCCAGAGGCATAGTTACTAGCACCGAAGAAAACTGCATTTGGATGGGAAACATCGATAGAAGCTGCTGGAATCTTGGCCTTGTCAAAAATAGCCATGATCGCTGCAGCCGCGCCGCCTTGCCAGTTACCGGCAATTACGAAATCAGGCTTCTGACTTGCAAGAATCTCAGCACATGAAATTGCTTTCTCAGGCTTGAACTCTGCATCGCAGTAGATAAGTTTCAAACCAAGATCTTTGGAGAGCTTGGCAATACCTTTGGCAATCGGAATGGCAAATGGATTAGTTGCCCAACCATCCATGTGTGCAAGGGTAAATGTCTTATCTGGCTTAACTAGGTTAAGAACATAAGACTGAGCATCACCTTCTGTAGGTGTGTACTTAGCTGTTGCAAAATCATATTTCCAGAGCTTAAGTTCCTCAGGAAGGAGTGCTCCCGGAATTCCACCCTTTAAAACCGGGGTATACGCTCCAGCCTCTTCTGACGAACCTGCATTTTCTTCTGACGAACCTGAACCGCAACCAGTTAGCGCTAATAGCGTTAGCACAACCCCAATACCAATTATAGATTTATATTTTTTCACAGATACGACCCTTTCCGACTCGTGGAATCGTTATTTTAGCCCTCAGTCCCGCTTGTGAGTCAATAGATTTCCGCACCTATTTTATCAACTATCTACTATTTCCAGGGCTTTGGGCATTTCGTCAGGATAGAAGCAAGTACGCATTGGGCGCGTAGGGTCAGCACCGGCAGCGCTACTTCTGGCGCCTGGGAAAGGTGTAACAAAGATGTGCACTTAGGCGCAGGCTAGGCCTTCACCTGACACTTCGGACAAAAATGTGATGACCGATTACCGAAGGCAATCCTTCTAATTTGACGCCCGCACCTTGGACACGGCTCACCTTCTTGTCCGTAGGCAGCTAAGGATGTTTCAAAGAATCCGCTCTCGCCATTGACGTTGATATACATGGCATCAAAGGATGTGCCGCCGTAGGACCTTACTTCTGTTAACTCTTAATTAGAGGTCGTCTACTACATTTATCGTTGGACTCGCGCGCTTCCACCGCCAGCAAGCTTTTCAACTTCGGTGCGACTAGCCATTGACGTATCACCAGGCGTTGTCATAGCTATTGCTCCATGTGCCGCCCCGAGATTTACCGAATCTTGCAAGGATTGTCCGGATATCAACCCAAAAACTAAGCCAGATGCGAAGCTATCCCCGCCGCCAACGCGATCCCAGATTTCTAGACTCTTCCATTTTCTCGATTGAACCAAGCCTGTGTCCCGCGACCATGCAATAGCCGACCAATCGTTATCGCTGGCTGAATTAACAGAGCGTAATGTGGTTGCAATAACTTTGAAATTTGGAAAGTCCTTCACCGCATCAAGAATCATGGTTTGAAATCCATCAACTTCGAGATTGGTAAAATTGGCATCCATTCCCTTTACCGAGAAACCAAGTGCCTCAATAAAGTCTTCCTCGTTACCAATCATGACATCTACATACTTAGCGAGCTTTCGGTTTACTTCCTGAGCCTTAGCTTTTCCGCCGATATCCTGCCAAAGGCTTGGCCGAAAGTTCAGGTCGTAAGAAATAATCGTGCCATGCTTGCGAGCGGAAATCATGGCTTCTTCTACTACATCTGGAGTCGAATCCGAAAGGGCGGCGAAGATTCCACCCGTGTGAAACCAGCGGACGCCTAATTCACCAAAAATATGTTCCCAGTCAATATCGCCTTTTTTAAGCTGTGAAACGGCCGTGTGTCCACGATCTGAAACGCCAAGTGCTCCTCTAACACCAAAACCACGCTCGGTGAAATTCAAGCCGTTTCTCACTTTACGGCCAACTCCGTCATACATTTCCCACTTAACAAAGCGAGTATCAACTCCACCTTGAAGAATCAAATCCTCGATGAGAAGACCAACATCGTTCTGCGCTAGAGATGTAACTACTGCAGTTTTATACCCAAAAACTTTCCGGAGCCCACGAATAACGTTGTATTCTCCCCCGCCTTCCCATGCATCAAACCGCCTTGCAGTGCGAATGCGAGTGTTTCCAGGGTCGAGTCGAAGCATCACTTCACCCAAAGCCAGGGCAGCAAATTCGCAGCTCTCAGCAGATTTGATTTCCAAGAAGTTCTTCAAGTGTGGCCCCAAACTTAACTAGAATGCGAATTCATCTGAGCAATTGCTTCACGAGTTAAAGAAGTAATTGCTGAAAAATCTCCAGCTGCCAAGAGTTTTTCACTGACAATCCATGATCCACCGACAGCTAGAACTTGAGGTACTGCAAGATATGAATCGACATTTGTAAGATTAATTCCACCTGTCGGAATGAACTTCATATCATGGAAGGGAGCCACTACTGCCTTCAAATATTGCGCACCTCCGAGTGCTTCAGCGGGAAAGAATTTCAACTCATTAAAGCCCAAGTCCCGTGCTCTCTGAATTTCAGTGGGGGTGGAGACTCCAGGGAAATATGGCATAGCAGCTCGATCACATTCATCGACAACTGCAATACTCAGGCCCGGAGAAACTACAAATTGAGCTCCTGCAGATTGAGCCTTATCGGCATCCCCTGGAGATAAAACTGTCCCGGCACCAACACAAAAATCTGGATCTTCTGACATTATCTGGATAATTCTGAGCGCATTAGGTGTTCGCAGAGTTACTTCTGCGGTGAAAATGCCGCCTTGCTTTAGTGCCTCCCGAAGCGGCCCAGCTTGGCTGACGTCATTGATGATGACGACCGGCATTAGCTTTTGTTTTGCAATGGCGAACATTGACCTCCCAGGCTTATTCATGCTCAGATTGGCCATACCTAGACTCGCGGGAGCAAACTGAACTGTTCACGCCCAGTAGGTGCCAGGGTTACACCGATTCCTGGTTGATTGTTAGAAATTAGTTGTCCATTCTTCACATTTAGTGGATTGGTTAGGAATCCTTCCCAACCCAATCCCCCGTAAGCATCAACTTCGATAAGTGGTGCATTGTCACAACTCAAAATTACGTTAAGGGCTGCAGCTAAACCAATTCCTGTTCCTGAAGAACAACCGATATGCGGAACAAGCTTAAGGTTCCAAGAACTAGCCATATCACCAATTCTCTTAAGCTCTGAAATTCCACCAACACTTGCCGCATCTGGTTGGATGTAATCAAATGGAAGCTTGGCCATAAGGTCGATGTACTCGTAGCGAGTGAGCAAGCTTTCTCCGCCCGCTAACGGCAGATCAACTCGATCGGCTAGCCAAGAATGATCATTGATGTACTGTGAAAGACTGCGCGACATAATCGGCTCTTCCAGCCAAAAAACGCCAAGGTCTTGAAATTCCCTAGCTAGCGCTAGCGCGCCTCTGCGGTCATAACCCATATTCGCATCAACCATAATGTCCATCGAATCACCAACAGCTGTTCTCACTTGTGAGACCAAACTGACGGCGCTCTTCAAATTCCCATCAACACGCAATTTAATAGCCGTGTATCCCATTTCAACCGCATGAATTGCTTCTTTGATTGCTAATTCAGGGTGCTTAAATGATGGCGCAAAATACGCACGCACAGTATTTTGTGCCGTTCCAAGAAGGCGATGGACAGGCTGTGAGGTGATCTTGCCGAACAAATCCCATAATGCAATATCTATTCCACTGAGGGCGTAGGTTTCAATACCCCTTCTACCCCACATATGTGTTGATCGCATCATGTCATGCCAAAGTGCAGATATATCTTGCGGGTCACGGCCGATAATGAGTGGTCCTAATTGATCATTAATAAGCGGTCCGACTGTCGAGAAGTATTCAGATGAAAACCCAGCCTCACCTATTCCAATTAATCCTTCGTCGGTCTTTACCTCAACGACTATGCCGCCTTTTGTGCTTACCGACATGGCGCCCCATTGAAGGTTTTCCTCCAGCGGTAGGCCAACTGGGTAAGCTACAACACTTTCGATCTTCATTCTCTACTTCTCCAATTCATCATTGATAATTCCTCAAGGCCCAGCGTGCTCTACAGATTTAATTCCGTAATCGAAAGTAAAGGTTTGTAAAAATTACTCATTAGTTGTACATGCCTTCAGACTTAACTGGTACAGGAAAATCACTTTGGTTGGCTAATACTGGAATCAGATCTCCCCAGTTGTAATCACCTGTGAATTTATCTGCGGTTGTGTAAGTACCATCCATGGTGTCCTTTAGGGTCTCTGGTCCATCGAAGCCAATGACTTTCCACCCCATATGGTTTTTATTTCCACCATAAACGGGATCTGCATAAAAACCTTGCTTAACATGGAGACAGATTGCTGGCCAGAAAGGAAGACCGTCATCTGATACAAACTGAAAGAATGTTGTTGCAGGCTCTGTAGTTCCAAGATTTACAGCTCCAGGTTTTGGCTGACCAGATACCTTCACAAGAACTGCGTCTTGAGACTCGTTATCGAGAGCAACAAACTTCTTCGAATAATTGCTCGTGCTGACTTCGTCAACTACACGCAACCCATCTCGGTAAACTTTCTGCAAGTCACTGATGCGTGCGCGCCATGAATGGGCGTGCTTGCCATCAATTTCCAAGAATCCACTACCGTCAGCGGACGCGAAAATATAACTAATGCCCGATAGGTAGCGATCGATAAAGACAACAGCTCTTGCTTCTTTGGCACCCGGGTCATGATCGGTTGGGATGATTCGGGCAGCAATAGCTTCGACTGTATCCCACTCGTGCTTTGTAAAAAAGAGCGGCTCATTTGAATCTGGATTGACAGGTTCGAGAATCGTCTTCCAGTCTGCTTTTGAACTCATTGTTCTTTCCTTTCCTAGAATTCTTACTTCGGTTGCTCTAGACGCATTTCGCGTCCCTTGAGGTAATAGTCAGCAATGTAATCTGAGCATCTCCAAGCATTAGCCATCATCGTTAGAGTTGGGTTCACACCTGTTGCAGTTGGGAAACCTGATCCGTCTAGAACAAAGAGATTCTCGACATCATGGGACTGGCACCATTCATTAAGTACTGACTTTGCAGGATCAAATCCCATGCGCGCAGTACCATGTTGGTGACAGGTATTTCCTGTCATTTGATCAAGATAGACAGGGATTGTCTTTCGAGCCCCTGCCATCTCAAGAATTTCGACGTTCTTATCAACTTGCCACTTACCCATTGCGACGTCATTTGCATGCGCCTTATGTGTAATGCGAGCTACCGGAAGTCCCATGTAATCCTTAACATTAGGATCGAGATCAACACGATTAGACTCTTGTGGCAAGTCGTGAAGAATGAGACCAATTTTCATCGCATGACTAAAGAAGGTTCTGTCAGAATCCTTGAGGGCTTGACCCCAAAGCGGACGACCAGGGAAAACCATGTTAATTGGGTGGCATGTCTGCGAAGCTGCAGTGATGCTTCCACCAATATATCCACGGCTCTCGTCGGTCTCGTAGAAGTCCATTGTGCCGCCACTAATGTAATTCCCGGCCCATCCATAAACAGGATCATCGATATCTTTATCGAAAAATCCGATTGCGAACAGGTACTCATGGAATGTTGCATTCTTGCCAACGAGACCAGATGAGTTAGCGATTCCATCTGGGAATTTTGAAGACTTTGACATCAACATAAGGCGCGCAGATTCAATAGCCCCCAAAGTGAGAATTACAACCTTTGCATCTTGCTGAATCTCAGCACCATCTTCATCGACGTAGATAACGCCAGTAGCTTTCCCATCTTTGCCAACTACGACTTCGCGGACGAAAGCCTCTGACCTAAGTTCAAAATTACCTGTCGCAATTGCCTCCGGAATAAAGGTCGTTGCAGTGTTTGAACGAGCACCGCTTGGATCTCCATATTGATTCCAAAAACTAGTGCGGTTAAACGGATTGCGACCCTTGTGGCCATTAGTCACACTTGCATGGGGGATTGGGAAGGCATTAATTCCCATCTTGTTACATGCATCGTAGAACTTCTTGCCCCATCGAGTTGGAGGCAAAGGCATGCTTGGGTAAGGCTTGCTTCGGAAAGGTTCGGTCTTATCCGCACCAGCTATTCCTGATACACCAAATTCCCATTCAACCTTTGTTAAATATGGCTCTAGATGATCGTATCGAAATGGCCAATCCACCAAACTCGCGCCATCAACATCGCCATGTAGAGATCGGAGCATGAAGTCAGATTCACGCGGCCGCGGTACCCAACCTGCCCAGTGATTTGTTCCACCACCCACAAGCTGAGGAGTCATTGAAAATGGATATGGCTCTGCAACTTCAGTTTCGCTACGACGTACGGTACGAGGAGTTAGCTTTGAATCAGGCCACATGTAGTTTCTGTTAACAAACTTCAACTCATCGCCTGAATAATGCTTATCGTTCTTGAGCCATGGACCGCGCTCAAGACCGACAACCTTCAAACCTGCTTCACTCAATACCTTTGCAGCTGTTCCACCATTTGCACCTAAGCCGACGATTACGACGTCTACTGGTGCTGGCTTGATTTTCGGTGTCATTCTGAAATCCTTTCTTACTTACT
>JBILAM010000028.1:0-16555 GCA_044354225.1 Candidatus Planktophila sp. | reverse complement strand
GTGGCGCACCTACTTCATCAGGTCCATATCGTTCACAAGGTAATGCTCCAGCAGGTGGCGCACCTGGTGGTCCACAACGTCCAGGCAGTGGTGCTCCTAATCGCGGGCCAGGTCGCGGCGGAACTGCAGGTGCATTTGGAAAGAATGCAAGTAAATCTTCAAAGCGTAAGCAGAAGTCACGTAAGGCGCTGCGCGAAGAGTTCGACAATATGCAAGCTCCACAATTAGGTGGAGCAGTTATTCCTCACGGTGATGGAAATACAAAGATTCGCATGCGCCGTGGCTCATCACTTGCAGATTTCGCAGAGAAGATCAATGCAGATCCAGCAGCGCTTGTATCAGCGCTATTCCACCTTGGTGAAATGGTGACTGCAACTCAATCTGTAGATGCTGATACCTTCGAAATTCTTGGTGCCCAACTTGGATATGTCATCGAAGTTGTTTCACCTGAGGAAGAAGATCGTGAGCTCTTACAGGGATTCGATATCGATCTCGCTGCCGAGATGAGTGATTACGATGAGGAAAATCTCACCGCCCGACCACCAGTTGTCACCGTTATGGGACACGTGGATCACGGTAAGACTTCGCTTCTTGATGCGGTTCGTAAGACAGAAGTGATTAAGGGCGAAGCCGGCGGTATTACCCAGCACATCGGTGCCTACCAAATTCACCATGATCACGATGGCGTTAATCGCGCGATTACATTTATCGATACACCAGGTCACGAAGCCTTTACCGCTATGCGTGCACGTGGTGCCAAGGTCACAGATATTGCTGTGCTCGTAGTTGCAGCAGATGACGGCATCATGCCTCAGACAATCGAAGCACTCAACCACGCACAGGCTGCAGACGTTCCGATCGTGGTGGCAGTGAACAAGATTGATAAGGAAGGTGCCAACCCAGATAAGGTCCGCCAGCAACTTACTGAGTACAACTTGATTGCGGAGGAGTACGGCGGAGACACAATTTTCGTAAACGTCTCTGCGAAATCAGGCGTCGGAGTCAATGAACTTATTGATTCAATCTTGCTGACAGCCGATGCTGCAATTGATTTGCGGGCAGTGGCACTTGATGTCGCTCGCGGTGTTGCCATTGAAGCCCACCTCGACCGTGGTCGTGGACCAGTTGCAACTGTTCTGGTGCAGCGCGGAACACTCAAAGTCGGAGATGCCATCGTTGCCGGAGGATCCTTCGGTCGCGTACGCGCCATGCATGATGAAGATGGAAATACTGTGGAAGAGGCAGGGCCATCACGTCCAGTGCAGGTACTCGGATTCACATCTGTTCCTAATGCTGGAGACACATTCCTGGTTGCCGAAGATGACCGCACATCTCGTCAGATTGCGGAAAAGCGTCAAGCTGCAGAGCGCAATGCGCAATTGGCGAAGGCGCGCAAGAAGGTCTCACTCGAAGACTTCATGGAGCAGTCCAAGATTTCAACTCTTAACCTCATCCTTAAGGGTGACGTTTCTGGTTCTGTGGAAGCACTCGAAGATGCACTGATGCAACTCGATGTTGGCGCTGAAGTAGATCTACGAGTTATTCACCGTGGTGTTGGCGCAATCACCAAGAGCGATATCACTCTTGCATCTGCCTCAACTGCTGTTGTTATCGGCTTTAACGTTAAGCCAGAACCACAGACTGCTATCTATGCTGATCAAGAAGGCGTCGAAGTCCGCTTCTACTCAGTTATCTATAACGCAATCGAAGAGATTGAACTCTCACTTAAGGGACTCCTTAAGCCAGAGTTTGAAGAGGTTATTCTCGGCAGCGCCGAAGTACGCGATCTCTTTAAATCTTCAAAGGTTGGAACAATTGCCGGTTCTGTTGTTAGCGATGGAATCATTCGCCGAAACGCTAAGGCACGCGTATTGCGTGACGGAGCAGTCATTGCCGAAGAGGTCACTATTGAATCTCTCAAGCGATTTAAAGATGATGCCACTGAAGTCCGCGAGGGCTTTGAGTGCGGTATCGGCGTAGGCAAGGGTGCTGATCTTGCTGTTGGAGACATCATTCAGGTCTATGAGATGCGCGAGAAGAAGCGCGCATAACGCTTCGAGGTGAAGATAAATGGGAAATTCACACCGCAGCCAGAAGGTTGCAGACCGCATCAAGGTAGTAGTGGCGCAGCTGCTTGAGACAAAGATTAAAGATCCGCGTCTTGGCTTTGTCACTGTTACCGATGCGCGTGTGACTGGAGATCTGCAGAACGCTTCCATCTTCTATACCGTCCTTGGTGGAGATGATGAGCGCGCTGCAACCGCAGCTGCCCTTGAATCAGCAAAAGGTGTTATCCGCAGCGCTGTTGGAAAAGATTTAGGTACCCGAATCACTCCATCACTTGAATTCATCCTTGATGGACTTCCCGAATCTGCCCAAGCCCTTGATTCATTACTCGAGCGAGTGCATCAACTAGATGCTGAAGTTGCTAAAGCACGTGAGAATGCAAAGCCAGTGGTGGAAGATGCTTATAAAGTCCCACGCGTCGTAGAAAACAAATTTGATAACTGATGACAGATGGATTCCTCGTTGTAGATAAAGCTGGGGGAATGACCAGTCACGATGTTGTAGCAGTGGGCCGTAAAGCACTTGGCACGCGCAAAGTAGGCCATGCTGGAACGCTAGATCCCATGGCGACCGGGATTCTGGTCTTAGGTTTCGGAAATGGCACAAGACTTCTGCAATACATCACCGATGGCGATAAGTCTTATCTAGCAACAATCGTGCTTGGTGCATCGACAATCACTGATGATAAAGAGGGTGAAGTCATCTCATCTGCTCATGCAGCAGATGTTGCAGATAGCGAGATTGAAAGAGTTCTGAAATCCATGATCGGAACAATTGCGCAACGTCCATCATCTGTCTCAGCAGTTAAAGTTGGCGGAGAGCGTGCCTATGATCGAGTTCGCGCAGGTGAGAGTTTTGAACTCGAAGCTCGCAACGTGACCATTACTCAACTCGACATTCTTGCAGTTCGCCACCTTGATGTGAAGACTGAAGTTGATATTGAAGTCACCTGCTCAGCCGGAACATTTATTCGCGCCATTGCTCGCGACTTAGGGGAGGCGTTAAAAGTTGGGGGACATCTCAACGCGCTGCGTCGCACGCGAGTTGCTGGCTTTACCGAAAGTGATGCGGTCTCATTTCAAGACCTTAAAGATCAGAAATTTAGTCCACTTAATCTGGCAGATGTGGCTCGGACAACTTTTTCTGTGCGCGAGCTCACGCTGGAAGAAGTCACAGAGTTATCTTTTGGCCGGCCTTTGTCTGAAAATGGGACAACCTCTATCACCGCTGCGATGTCACCAGATAATCGGTTAATCGCTCTACTTAAAGACGATGGAAAGCACGCAAAACCGATTGCCGTCTTTGCGGCAGCGAACTAGGTAAGGCAAGATTGGAATATGTCCGAGACTAGCGTTGTGCTCATTGGGGTATTTGACGGGGTACATAAGGGACATCAACAACTGCTTAATCGCGCAAAAGAGATTGCAGATGGGCGAGTCATCATCGCCCTAACCTTTGATCCACACCCAACAACTGTTTATGCCCCTACGAAGGTGCCCACTTCTCTAACAACTCTGGCAGATCGGGTTGAGCTCTTAAAGATTCATAACGCTGATCAAGTTGCAGTTATGAAATTCAATGAGAAGTTTGCTGCAATGTCTGCCGAAGATTTTGTAGCCAATGTCTTAGTCGGCCAGCTTCACGCCAGCACCGTGGTGGTGGGCAAGAACTTCACTTATGGCCATAAAGCAGCAGGAAACGTTGATTCACTTATTGCCGCAGGTCTTACACATAATTTCACAGTTGATGTGCAGGAACTCAAAGCAGATACTGAAGTTATTTCCTCATCTCGTATTCGCGCACTGGTAGTTGCCGGAAAAGTGGAAGAAGCACGCACACTTCTATCGCGACCTCATCGACTCGATGGCGTTGTTGTGCATGGTGAAAAGCGTGGACGTGAAATCGGTTACCCAACAGCTAATTTGGGAAATATAGAAGGACAAACTATTCCGGCCGATGGTGTTTATGCTGGGTGGTTAACTGTTGGTATCAATTTCTGGCCGGCTGCAATTTCTATTGGTACCAATCCAACATTTGAAGGTGAGCGAGGCAGACAGGTAGAGGCATACGCACTTGATCAAGAGGGGCTAGAGCTCTATGACAAGAATGCATCGATTGAATTCGGTTGGTATCTACGGCCCACTCTGAAATTTGATAGCTTGGAAGAGCTATTGGTCCAGATGAAGAAGGACTGCGATAAAGCACGCGAATTAACCGAGGAATAAGGGCGATTCAGCCTCAATTTCACTTATCCACACCCCACAGGTAAACTTTGCCCTGTCCAACGAGAAAGTGATTTCCCGTGATTCAAACCGGGAAGCCTCTTGAACAGTACTGATGTACTTAACATGAAAAGGAATACAGCAACCAATGGCACTAACACCAGAAGTAAAGAAAGAAATCATTGCGAAGTACGGCTCATCAGCTACTGATACAGGGAGCCCTGAAGCTCAGATCGCTTTATTGTCACGTCGCATCGATGACATTACGACTCACCTTAAGACCAACCCACATGATCACCACAACCGTCGTGGTCTGTTGTTGCTCGTAGGTCAGCGTCGTCGCATCTTGCAGTACCTCGCAAAGACAGATATCAATCGTTACCGCGGAATTCTCGAGAAACTCGGAATCCGTCGCTAATTAAGTAAGAACTACCCGCCGGGGGACTAATGGTCCTCGGTAGTGGTTTCCAGATGTTTGCATCTGTGAACTTCGATCGAAGATTCATTCGTTTCGCCTTGCGAGTAGTTACCGCTTCCAAGCCGTGCTCATGCACCTTGGAATATGCAACAAACGAATCAAAGGAGGACCCATGGAGGGTCAAGACGTAAAGACAGCAGTAGCCGTTATCGATAACGGAAAGTACGGAAAGCGCGAGATCAAGTTCGAAACAGGACGCCTCGCAAAGCAAGCAGCAGGAGCTGCAGCTGTATATCTAGATGATCAGACAATGATCTTCTCAGCAACAACAGCATCAAAGACACCTAAAGATCAATTCGATTTCTTCCCACTTACAGTCGATGTAGAAGAGAAGATGTATGCAATTGGCAAGATCCCAGGATCATTCTTCCGTCGCGAAGGCCGACCATCAGAAGAGGCAATTCTTACCTGCCGTCTGATTGATCGCCCTTTGCGTCCATCATTTATCAAGGGACTTCGTAACGAAGTACAAATCGTTGTCACAGTAATGGCACTCGATCCTGACCACATGTATGACGTGATTGCTATCAACGCAGCGTCAATGTCAACCCAACTTGCAGGTCTACCATTTTCAGGTCCTATCGGTGGAGTGCGTGTTGCACTTATCGAAGGGCAGTGGGTTGCATTCCCAAATCACTCACAGGTCGAGAACGCTGTTTTCGATATGGTCGTTGCAGGTCGCGTAACCGCAGACGATGTAGCAATCATGATGGTGGAAGCAGAAGCGACAACTCGCACAATCGGCCTCATCGCCGGTGGCGCAGCAGCTCCTACTGAGGAGATTGTTTCGCAAGGACTCGATGCAGCTAAGCCATTTATTCGCATTCTCTGCGAAGCACAGTCAAAGCTGGCAGCAGTTGCGGCAAAGCCAACCGCAGATTTCCCAGTCTTCTTGGATTACCAAGATGATGTCTTTGCCGCAGTTGAAAAGGCAGCAAAAGATGATCTTGCAAAGGCGATGACAATCGCAGGTAAGCAAGAGCGCGAAACAAAGATTGATGAGATATCTGCTGCAACTAAGGAATCTGTCTCTGCTGCCTTTGAAGGTCGCGAGAAGGAAGTTCCAGCAGCGTTTCGCTCACTGACAAAGAAGCTTGTTCGTCAGCGCGTATTGCGTGACAAGATTCGTATCGATGGTCGCGGTCTTCGTGATATTCGTGCCTTGTCTGCCGAAGTTGAAGTTATTCCTCGTGTGCACGGCTCTGCAATCTTCGAACGTGGAGAGACTCAGATCCTCGGTGTGACAACACTGAATATGCTCAAGATGGAACAGCAGCTCGACACAATGAGCCCTGAGACATCGAAGCGTTATATGCACAACTACAACTTCCCACCATATTCAACTGGTGAGACCGGTCGTGTAGGAACTCCAAAGCGTCGTGAAATCGGCCACGGAGCACTTGCAGAGCGCGCACTCATTCCAGTACTTCCAACTCGCGAAGAGTTCCCTTACGCAATCCGTCAGGTCTCGGAAGCACTTGGTTCAAATGGATCCACTTCAATGGGTTCAGTCTGTGCATCAACACTTTCAATGCTGCAAGCTGGTGTGCCGCTAAAGGCGCCAGTTGCTGGTATTGCAATGGGTCTTATCTCAGATGATGTTGATGGCAAGATTGAATACGTTGCCCTGACAGATATTCTCGGTGCTGAAGATGCATTCGGAGATATGGACTTCAAGGTCGCCGGAACGAAGGACTTTATTACCGCCCTTCAACTTGATACCAAGCTCGATGGAATTCCAGCTTCAGTTCTCGCTGGTGCTCTTCATCAGGCAAAGGAAGCGCGTTTAGCAATTCTTGATGTCATGAATGAAGCAATCGATACCCCTGATGAGATGAGCCAATACGCTCCTCGCATCATCTCGGTAAAGATTCCAGTAGATCAGATCGGCGCCGTAATCGGGCCTAAGGGCAAGATTATTAACCAGATTCAAGATGAGACTGGCGCAGATATCTCCATTGAAGATGATGGAACTATCTACATCGGTGCAACCGATGGCCCATCAGCGGAAGCAGCTCGCGCGCAGATTAACGCGATTGCTAATCCACAAATGCCAGAAGTGGGAGAGCGTTACCTCGGAACTGTTGTAAAGCTTGCAACATTCGGTGCATTTATCTCATTGATGCCAGGTAAAGATGGCCTGCTCCACGTATCTCAGATTCGCAAGATGCATGGTGGAAAGCGCATTGAAAACCTAGAAGAGGTCATGAAGGTTGGCGACAAGATTCAGGTTGAAATCGGCGAGATTGATCCAAAGGGCAAGCTCTCTTTGGTTCCTGTTCTCGAAGATGGATCGACTCCAGCTGCTGAATAAGTAGATGTCAGTTAAACGCTCAGTTCACGCAAGTGGCCTGCGTATTGTTACGGAAGAAGTTCCGTCAGTACGCAGCGCTGCTGTGGGAATTTGGGTCAATGTAGGTTCTCGTGATGAAGCACCAGCCACCGCTGGTGCTTCTCATTTTCTGGAACACCTTCTCTTTAAAGGAACAACAAGTAGAACAGCGTTAGAAATTTCTTCATCCATTGAATCAGTGGGTGGTGAGATGAATGCCTTTACATCCAAGGAATACACCTGCTTCTACGCCCGTGTGATTGATACCGACCTGCCAATGGCAATTGAGGTTGTCAGCGATCTCATCACCTCATCTGTGGTCACAGCTCTAGATGTCGATGCAGAGCGTAAGGTTGTACTGGAAGAAATTGCAATGCGCGATGATGATCCCAGCGATCTCGTGCATGACCTCTTTAGCGATACCTACTATGGCGACACACCTATCGGCCGCCCAATCCTAGGCACGATTGATTCAATCAACGAGATGTCTCGCAACACTGTATTTAGTTACTATAAGAAGAAGTACTTACCTCAAGATCTAGTTGTTGCCGTGGCCGGCAATATCAAACATAAGCGCGTGGTTGCTATGGTTGAGCAGGCGCTCTCGCGCGATAATTTCCTTGATGTCATGGCTGCTCCTGTCATTCGCCCGAATACTCCAATAAAGAATTCAAAGCAACAAGCTGTTGGTCTGATGTATAAAAAGAGTGAACAAGCACATATGTTCTACGGGATGGAAGCTGTTGCTCGAGCAGATGAACGCCGCTTTGCCATGGGAGTTCTTTCGGCAGCCCTCGGTGGCGGCATGTCATCTCGCCTCTTTCAAGAGATTCGAGAAAAACGTGGTCTTGCATACTCCGTTTATTCATATGCGCAACAATTTGCTGGCTCTGGCCTCATTGGTTTTTATGCGGGATGTAATCCAACTAAGGCGGTAGAAGTCATCGAAATTATTCGCGCCGTCTTAAGTGATGTTGCCGAAAACGGGATGACTCATGAAGAAATTGATCGCGCCAAAGGCGCCGTGCGTGGCTCCCTAGTATTAAGTCAGGAAGATACCGGTTCCCGCATGAGCCGCATCGGCAAGAATGAGATTGTTTATGGCCAAGTGATGGATTTCGATGACATTCTCACCTCCATTGAACGGGTCAGCGCTCAAGACATCCGCAAAATTGCTAGCGAGTTCTTGGTCAAAACGCCTACCCTTGCTCTTGTCGGTCCATTTAAAAATGAAGCGAAATTTGAAAAGGTGTTAGAGCGATGATTAAAGTTGCAGTAATCGGTGCGCGTGGTCGCATGGGCTCTGAGGTAGTTAAGGCTGTCAATGAAGCCAAGGATCTAGAACTCGTCGCGCAACTTGATCTTGGAGACTCACTCGACGCCCTGCTCACTAGTGGCGCTACGGTAGCTGTTGATTTCACAACACCTGATTCAGTCATGGCCAACCTTGAATTTTTGATCTCTCACAACATCAATGCCGTTGTGGGCACAACTGGTTTTGATGACGCCCGCATTGCCAAGATTAAATCTCTTCTTGCTAACTCAAAGTCAGGGGTATTAATCGCCCCCAACTTTGCCATCGGGGCAGTACTCATGATGGAGTTTGCAACCAAGGCTGCGAAGTACTTTGAATCTGCCGAAATCATTGAACTGCATCACCCCAATAAGGTTGATGCACCTTCCGGTACTGCAGCCCGCACCGCTGAACTCATGTCAGCTGCGCGCAAAGAGGCAGGATTACCTGCAATGCCAGATGCGACAACTACTTCTTTAGATGGAGCACGTGGTGCCACTGTGGGAGATATTCCAGTTCATTCTGTTCGCTTGCGCGGATTAGTAGCCCATCAAGAGGTATTACTCGGTGGAATCGGTGAAACACTTTCAATCCGACATGACTCGATAGACCGAGTAGGTTTTATGCCAGGAGTACTCCTTGGAGTGCGAAAAGTTGTCACACATCCAGGGCTGACTTTCGGCCTGGAAAACTTTATGTAAGGAAGAGGGAACTCATATGGCACTTGCAGATATCACGATGTATGGAGCCGACTGGTGCGGAGATTGCCGTCGTTCAAAGCGACTCTTAGAAGAACTTGATGTTCAGGTCACTCACATTGACGTTGAAGTAGATCAATCTGCAGCGGCTAAGGTCCGTGAAATCAATGGGGGAGCGCAGTCAATTCCGGTGCTGATATTTTCAGATGGTACGCATATGACTGAGCCTTCAGATAATGATTTAAAGGCGAAGCTGACTTCGCTAGGAATTATCTAAAGGCGATATAGCAGCGCAGATGTAAGTGCTGCAGAGATCACCACAACAAAGTAAGGCGCTTTCAGCATCAGCGCTATCAGCGCAACAGCCACACCGGCAAGGCGCTGATCAATAACCCAGCTGCCTTTTTCAGTCACTGTTTGAACTCCGACCAAGGCGCTGAGCAGTGCAACTGGTATCAAGGTATTGATACGCAACATTCGCGGGTTTGTCAGAAATTTCTCCGGGATTAAGTAGCCCGAATATCTCAAGGCAAAGAGTGCAACACTTGATCCGATAACACCTATCCAGAGCGCGTTCATCTGCGCACCTTCCAACCAAAGATCACGGCAAGTACGACGGTGGCAATAATTGGTAGACCGGCGCTGAGTACCGGACTAAGCAAGACTGCCAATACAAGTGCGCCAACGGCAAGTGCGCGTTCTAATTTATTTGTCAGCCTTGGCCAGACCAGACCTAAGAAAGCTGCCGGAACTGCAGCATCCAGGCCCCAGGCAGATGGATTTCCCATTGCTTTAGCACCGAGTGCGCCCAGCAGTGTGAAGATGTTCCAGAAGATATAAACGCCAAAACCAGTTAACCAGAAGCCTTGCTTCATCGCTTCGGTGCCTAGCTTCTCTTGACTTAAGGCAACGCCAGTTGATTCATCAATCGTTACCTGCGCCGCTATGACCTTTTTGAAACCAGAGACACGTAATAACGGGGCCATGCGAAGTGCGTACAACATATTTCTCACACCAAGCAGAGCAGCTGTTGCAATTCCTGCAATTGCTGTTCCACCGGCGCCCATGACTCCCACTACTGCAAATTGAGAAGCACCGGAAAAAGCGAGAAGTGAAAGTAAGCAAGTCTGCAGAACCGAGAACCCGGCGGCGATACTGGCGGCGCCAAATGCAGTTCCATAGAGCCCGACTGTGAAGGAGACGCTCAAACTCTGCGATGCGGTGGCGCGGTTCACTCTGGACACGCGGACATTCTGCCCTAAATATGCAGCGAGTGGAGGGGGGTCCAAAGATAAGGTGCGAACATGTCTGAGACCGTTATATATAGAGACGATGTATCTGTAGAGCTTGTTAAATCAAGTGCCAGTGATGCTGATGTCATTTGGGCCGCTCGTGTGTCAACCGCCGGTGAGCAATCACTGGATGAAATTGGCGAAGATCCAGCGCGATCTGCCGGGCTGATTAACTATCTTGCTCGCGAACGCCATGGATCACCTTTCGAGCACACCTCGATGACTTTCTTTGTCTCAGCGCCCATCTTCGTCTTCCGTGAATTTATGCGCCATCGTATTGCGTCATATAACGAGGAATCTGGTCGTTACCGTGAACTCAAGCCAGTTTTCTATATTCCTTCGAAAGAGCGCAAACTTATTCAGGTGGGTAAGACTGGTGCTTACACATTTGAAGATGGCACTCCAGAACAATTTGAGATAACAATTAAAGCGATGAAGGATGCATACGTCGTTGCTTATGACTCATATATAAAAATGCTTGAGGCAGGTGTTGCACGCGAAGTAGCGCGTGTAGTTCTGCCGGTAGCAACGTATTCATCTATGTATGTCACTATGAATGCTCGCGCACTTATGAACTTTTTATCCTTGCGTACCGCACGTGAGGGTTCGCATTTCCCAAGCTATCCGCAGCGAGAAATCGAGATGGTTGCCGAAAAAATGGAAGCCGAATTCGCGAAATTGATGCCTCTAACATACGGAGCCTTTGAAAAATCTGGTCGTATTGCGCCTTAAGCGATAAGATGCGCGGATGAGTATCCAGCCTCCTTTTGGCCGATTAATCACCGCAATGGTGACCCCATTTAATAAAGATGGTGCAATCGATTGGGATGGCGTTGCCACATTGGCGCAACATCTTGTTGATACCGGACATGATGGAATTGCGGTAAACGGCACAACTGGCGAAGCTCCCACAACGAAGTCTTCTGAAAAACTTGAGATCATCAAGGTAGTAAAGAGCGTCGTTGGCGAAAAGATCTGTGTTCTTTCCGGTGCTGGCGATAATGAGACCGCTTACACGGTTGAACAAGCTAAGCGTTCCCAAGATGCGGGCGCAGATGCGCTCCTTGTCGTTACTCCTTATTACAACAAGCCTCCGCAAGCTGGAATCGAAGCGCACTTCCGTGCTGTCGCTGCCGCAACTGATCTGCCCATCATGATGTATGACATCCCAGGTCGCACCGGTGTTGAAATCGAATCTGACACCATTGTGAAGCTCTTTGAAACTGTTAAAAATATCGTTGCGCTTAAAGATGCTAAGGGAAATATCGCAGCCACATCTTGGGTAATTCAGCGTTCAGCAATTCCGGTCTATTCCGGTGATGACATTCTCAACTTGCCGTTCCTCTCGGTTGGAGCGGTCGGCTTTGTCTCTGTCTGTGGCCATACCGTTGGATTAGAACTGAAAGCAATGCTTGATGCATGGTTTGCTGGAGATGCACCGCGCGCACTTGAAATTCACCAGAAACTACTTCCAGTCTTTACTGGAACTTTCCGCACACAAGGTGCAATTTTGACCAAGGCAGCGATGTCACTCATGGGACTCCCAGGAGGAACAACTCGTCTGCCACTCGTTGATGCTACCGAAGCACAGATCGAACAATTACGTAAAGATCTTATTGCCGGTGGAATCACGTTGAAAAAATAATTTGACTGTATGACTCAACACCCGCATCCAAACTTAGGAACTCCTAGCAAGCTAGTCGCTGGGGGAGTTCGCATCGTCGCCCTTGGTGGAATATCTGAAATCGGTCGCAATATGACCGTCTATGAAACAAATGGGAAGTTGCTGATTGTCGATTGCGGAGTGCTCTTCCCGGAAGATAATCAGCCTGGAATTGATTTAATCTTGCCTGATTTTTCTTACATCAGAGATCGCCTTGCTGATGTGGTCGGAATATTTCTTACGCATGGACATGAAGACCATATTGGTGCGGTTCCATACTTACTGCGCGAGCGTGGTGACATTCCTGTTTATGGCTCTCCGCTGACTATTGCCCTCATCGCCGCTAAATGTAAAGAACATCGAATTTCTCCACTGACGCGCGAAGTTCGAGAAGATATGCGTGAGGATGTTGGACCATTTGAATTGGAGTTTATTGCAGTCAACCACTCGATTCCGGATGCCCTAGCGGTAGCAATTCACACCCCGGCAGGAACAATTCTTCACACCGGTGATTTCAAGATGGATCAACTCCCACTTGATGGTCGCATTACCGATCTGCGAACATTTGCCCGTTTAGGTGAAGAAGGAGTTGATCTCTTCCTCGTTGATTCCACAAATGCCGACGTTCCTGGCTTTACGCCATCTGAGCGCGAAATCATGCCCGCACTTAACCGCGTCATTTCATCAACAAAGCGGCGAGTAATTGTTGCTTCATTTAGTTCACACGTGCATAGAGTGCAGCAGGTCATCGACACAGCAGCTCTACACAATAGAAAAGTTGCATTTATCGGCCGGTCAATGATTCGCAATATGAAAATTGCGCAAGAGATGGGTTATCTCACCGTTCCCTCAGGCATTTTATTTGATGCCCGCGAATTAGAGAACTATGACGATAACGTGGTTCTCATCTGCACTGGTTCACAAGGCGAACCGATGGCGGCGCTTTCCCGGATGGCAAATGGTGATCACCAGATTAGAGTGGGTGAAGGCGACACCGTCATCTTGGCATCCTCACTCATTCCAGGTAATGAAAATTCTGTCTTTAGAATTATCAATGAACTCACCAGATGGGGCGCCAAGGTGGTGCACAAAGCCAATGCCATGGTGCACGTTTCTGGTCACGCGGCAGCGGGTGAACTTCTCTACTGCTACAACATCGTTAAACCTAAGTACGCACTTCCTGTGCATGGAGAATGGCGTCACCTGAAAGCTAATGCAGAGTTAGCTATCGAATCAGGTGTTCCGCGTGAGAATGCATTCATAATTGAAAACGGCATTGTTATCGACCTGATAGATCACCATGCTGAAGTTGTTGGCGCTGTGCCATGTGGTTTTGTCTATGTTGATGGTGGCAGCGTTGGCGATATCACCGAGTCATCTCTAAAAGATCGCCGGATTTTGGGGGAAGAAGGATTCATCTCTGTCATTGTGGTGATCGAATCTCAAACTGGAAAAATCGTTGCAGGTCCTGACATTCATGCACGTGGGTTTAATGAGGATATTGCACTCTTTGATGAGGTTAAAGGCCAGATTGAAAAAGCGCTTGCCGCCGCAGTTGCAGAGGGAGTCAATGGAACGCATCAGTTGTCACAAGTTGTGCGTCGCACCATTGGGGGATGGGTAGGCCAGAAACATCGCCGCCGTCCGATGATTGTTCCGGTAGTCATCGAGGTATAGCGCGGCGCGCCTACGCTCGCTAAAAAACTCTCCACCTAAGATTGAATGTGTGGCTAAGAAAAAGAAAAGCACATCTGCGCGCTCAGTACTGAGCTCCATCGGTCGCGGCTTAGCCATACTCTGGCACTACCTAGCAAAATCCTTAGGCGCATCAGTTCGATTTATTGCTCGCGGTGCCCGTGATTTAGATCCGGAACATCACCGAGATGGCGCAGCACTCCTAGTTCTTTTAACTTCACTGGCAGCCTTTGCTGGAACCTGGTTTCATGCAGATAACTATGTGGGACGCAATCTCTACTCATTTTTCTATGGCGCATTTGGTCGCATCGGGGTTTTAGCACCGCTTGTCCTTCTTTACTTTGCAGTGAGACTCTTTAGAAAACCTGATGATGCTCACGTCACTGGCCGAATCACCATTGGAACGCTTACGCTATTGGTGAGCACTACAGGGTTAGCACACTTACTGAACGGATCACTCGGAGCAGTCAATGCAACGGGTGCTACTGCAATCAGAGAGGGCGGAGGCTTACTTGGTTACTGGGTAGCGTTGCCGTTGGTTGCTCTGATGACATCACTGCTTGCATATCCAGTACTGATTGCAATCTTTCTCTTTGGGCTTCTCATCATTACCGCCACACCGATTTCAAAGGTGGGGATTAAATTCAAAGTGATCTCACTCTGGCTCTGGTCTAAGAAACCTTCGCGGAGCAAGGAAGAGTTTGAAATCTCAGATACGCCACCTTTTGAATCACCGGTAGTCGCCTGGAATCAAGCCGAAGATGAAATTGATGAAGAAGAGTTCGATGAAGAGTTCACCGTTGAGATTCCCAGAGCGCCTTTGGAGGCACAACTTAAAGAGGCACCTAAAAGTGATCGGCGCCCGGAACAACTCTTACTCACCGGTGATTCCAAGTATGAGCTTCCTTCCCATGATCTGCTCAAGCTAGGACCTGCTGCAAAGGCGAAGAGTAAAGCTAACGAATCTGTCGTTGCCGCGCTCACCGAAGTATTTAAACAATTTGAAATTGATGCTGAGGTAACTGGCTTTATGCGCGGGCCAACTGTGACGCGCTATGAAGTTGAGCTTGGAAATGCGGTCAAGGTCGAACGTATTACTGCATTGTCTAAGAATATTTCCTACGCTGTCGCCAGCAACGAAGTGCGAATTCTTTCACCCATTCCAGGCAAATCTGCTGTGGGTATTGAAATCCCGAATGCCGATCGTGAAATTGTCGCACTAGGTGATGTCATGCGCTCTAGCGTTGCCGGTCAAGATCACCACCCAATGCTTGTTGCACTGGGCAAGGATGTTGAAGGTAATTTTGTCTGTGCAAATCTTGCAAAAATGCCCCATCTTTTAGTAGCTGGCGCCACTGGTGCGGGTAAATCTTCCATGATTAACGCGATGATTACATCGATTTTAATGCGTGCCACACCTGATGATGTACGCCTGATTTTAATTGATCCAAAGCGCGTGGAACTCACCGCCTATGAAGGAATTCCACATCTGATTACACCGATTATTACAAATCCAAAGAAGGCAGCAGATGCACTCACATGGGTGGTACGCGAGATGGATCTTCGTTATGAAGATCTAGCAACCTTTGGCTTTAGACATATTGATGATTTTAATAAGGCTGTTCGTGCCGGAAAAGTTGTTACACCACCAGGTTCAGATCGCATCGTTGAGCCATACCCATACCTACTTGTCATCATTGATGAGTTAGCTGACCTCATGATGGTTGCGGCGCGCGAGGTAGAAGAATCCGTAGTGCGCATTACCCAGTTGGCTAGATCTGCTGGTATCCACTTGGTGCTAGCAACACAGCGTCCAAGTGTGGACGTTGTCACTGGGCTGATTAAAGCGAACGTTCCTTCACGTCTATCTTTTGCAACTTCATCACTCGCGGATAGTCGAGTTATCCTCGACAGTCCTGGTGCTGAAAAACTCATTGGTCAAGGCGATGCCCTCTTTATCCCAATGGGAGCAAGTCGCGCTATTAGAATTCAAGGTGCTTATGTGTCAGAGCGCGAAATTGAGGCAGTGACAACTCATGTTAAGAAACAACTCTCACCACGCTATCGCGATGACGTCACTCAAGTAGCGCAGGTAAATAAGAATATTGATAAAGAAATTGGCGATGATCTAGAAATACTGATTCAAGCCGTTGAGTTAGTAGTCAGCACTCAATTTGGTTCAACTTCTATGTTGCAGCGAAAGTTGCGAGTTGGATTTGCAAAGGCGGGGCGCTTGATGGATCTGATGGAATCTAGGGGAATCGTAGGACCCTCTGAAGGCTCCAAGGCCCGAACCGTCTTGGTCAAACAAGATGAGATTGATTCTGTGCTGGCCACGCTTCGCGACTATTAACAGAAGGTAAATTTGGAGTGGTTTTTGCGGGTGAGAATTATCTTTACTACTCGAATCTGTTCTCATCTGGGCTAGAAGGTTATTAGAATTGCCTCCTCGTCATCGAATTTTATGAAGGACCTTCATGAGCACTGGCAGCGAATTACGCGATCAACGCGAAGCTGCTGGCATTTCTAAAGACCAGTTAGCATCGATGATTAGCGTGCGCGCTGGATTAATTTCGCAGATGGAACTCAATGATTTTTCACATTGCGGAGGTGATACCTATTCGCGTGGACATCTGAAGAACATTGCGCTGCGTCTTGGGCTAGAGCCAGATTATTTTGTGGAAATGTATAACGCGGAACACTCGGTAGAGCACAGAGGTATTCACGATCAGCTGCTTGATAACAATGTTGGCACCATTCCTCGTGAGGCCCGAAAAATATCGTGGAAGATTCCCGCACTCATCTCTGTCGCCA
>JBILAM010000061.1:0-5386 GCA_044354225.1 Candidatus Planktophila sp. | reverse complement strand
TCACCGGTTGCTTCAGTCACACCGGAGGCCTCACCAACACCGGCTCCTACTGTTTCGACATCACCAACAAGTTCAACCGGATCTGTCTCATTGGTTTTGGAGGCCACACGAGGTAATTCATTTATCAATGTGGTTGTCGACGGCAAGAGCGTTATTAAAGGTTCAATATTTCAAGGTGAAACCAAGAGTTATAAGGGATCGACCTCAGTTAGTATCTATCTCAGTAATCCAGCGGGTGTAGATGTGACACATAATGGAAAATTATTGAGCCCGCTTGGCGGCCAGAATCAAGAAGTGCGTCGTACTTTTCGCTAATTAAGAATTCTTTCCGATAACCCTGTAACATCACCTTCATGTCTCGCACCGTAGCTATTGTCACTATGGGGTGCGCCCGTAACGATGTTGACTCAGAAGAACTCGCCGGCAGATTAGCAGCCGATGGATGGACCCTAGTCTCTGATGTTGAATCTGCGGAGGTCGCAGTTGTTAATACCTGCGGTTTTATTGAGTCAGCGAAGAAGGATTCAATCGATGCACTCTATGCGGCGAACTCACTCAAAGGACACGGCACCACAAAGGTAGTTGTAGCCGTAGGGTGCATGGCAGAACGCTATGGAAAAGAGCTGGCCGAAGCCTTGCCGGAAGCAGATGCAATTCTAGGTTTCGATGATTATCAAGATATTTCAGAGCGCCTGCAATCAATCATTAGCGGACAGGGACACACCTCCCACGTTCCGCGCGATCGTCGTGCGCTACTTCCTATCGCACCGGTTGATCGCGCAGCTGCGCGCGATGAGAGTTATGCATCAGCTGTAGGTGCTGGCGGTTCACTCTTTCGCAAACGTCTGGGAGATGCGCCGTGGGCGCCGCTCAAGATTGCCTCTGGGTGCGATCGACGCTGCTCATTCTGTGCGATTCCATATTTCAGAGGCTCATTTATCTCACGCAGGCCGACCGAGATTTTGCAGGAAGCCACCTGGCTTGCCAATAATGGAGTGAGTGAACTCTTTCTGGTCAGTGAGAACACAACGAGTTATGGCAAAGATCTTGGTGATATCAAGTTGATGGAGAATATCCTCCATGAATTTGCGGAAATCCCTGGAGTTGAACGAGTGCGCCTTTCATATCTACAACCTGCTGAGATGCGGCCATCACTGCTGCAGGCGATGATTGAGACCGAAAAAGTCGCGCCTTACTTTGATCTCTCCTTCCAACATACAAGTCCTTCAGTGCTCCGTCGGATGCGCCGTTTTGGTGATTCTGAAAAGTTCTTACACCTCATTACTCAAATCCGGGCGCTCTCACCGGCCGCCGGAATCAGATCGAATTTCATCGTAGGTTTCCCAGGTGAGACTGAAGCTGATTACGAGGGTTTAGCAGAATTTATTACTGAAGCGAAGTTAGATGCGGTGGGAGTATTTGGGTATTCCGATGAAGATAACACTGAGGCGATAGATCTTTCAGATAAGGTCGCCGAAGAGGTAATTCGCCAGCGAGTTGAGGCGCTCTCATCCCTGGCCGATGAAATGGTTTCAGTGCGTGCGCAAGCTCGCATCGGTGAACACGTGCGGGTGCTTATTGAAGATGCTGAACTGCAAGAAGGACGCGCGGCTCATCAAGGGCCAGAAGTAGATGGCACAACATCATTTATCGGCACTACGTTCGCTGTTGGCGAGTATGTAGATGCCGTGGTTATCGAGTCGATGGGCGCAGATTTGGTAGCGCAAGTGCAATGAGGATGCCTTCTTTCATCACACCTAACACGCTGACAGTTACTCGGATACTTTTTATTCCGGTGGGTGTCTACGTGCTCTTTCTTGATGGGGGAGATAACTCTCGCTATCAGATTATCGCCTGGACAATTTTCTTTCTCTTAGGACTCACAGATATTGTTGATGGCAAGTGGGCCCGTCAATCAAATCGCATTACAGCACTCGGAACTTTCTTGGATCCAGTAGCCGATAAGGCGCTGATTGGGTCAGCGATGATCTCCCTCTCCATTCTTGATCGCTTCCCGTGGTGGATGACCATTCTTATCCTCACTCGCGAAATCGGAATCACCATATTTCGATTGCTCGTTATTCGAGATGGCGTAATTCCAGCCAGCAGAGGCGGAAAGCTAAAGACCTTCTTCCAGGGCTTCGGTGTGGGCTTCTTTATGTTGCCACTGCCGGCATCACTTGACTGGTTTAAAATGGCATTTATATCGGTGGCAATAATTTTAACAATCACTAGCGCTTATGAATATATCAAGGCCTGGCGCACTAGTGTGAGCACGAGATAGGTTTCATAGATGCCGACACAGTTTCCTGCGCAATCAATTATCGAGACCTTAGCCTCCCGTGGTCAGACACTTGCAGTTGCTGAATCTCTCACAGGTGGCGGGCTGGGTTTTGCACTGACGCAAGTGCCTGGCGCATCTGCGGTATTTCTTGGTGGCATCATTTCCTACACAACGGAAGTGAAAGTGCGCGAACTTGGTGTTGGGCAATCAGCCATTGATAAATACAAAGTAGTCAGTGAAGAGGTAGCGATTGAAATGGCAGAGGGTGCAAAGAATAAGTTTGCAACAACCTGGGCGATTTCAACAACAGGCGTTGCCGGCCCCGGGGATTATCAAGGAGTCCGCGAAGGAACAGTCTGGATCGCAATCCGCGGGCCCATCAATCAAAGCCTGACGCTTACCCTGGATGGTGGACGCGATGGCGTGCGCCAAGGCGCTATATCCAGCGCAATCGGCACCTTTGCGCGTATCCTTAGCGCTTAGTACGTCATGAGATTCGAAAGGAGCGTTGCCATGGTTCTACTACGTCAAGCAGTTGGTCACACACTACGTAACGCTCGCACAAATCAATCTCGCACCCTGCGTGATGTCGCACGAGAAGCACGAGTCTCACTTGGTTATCTTTCGGAAGTAGAGCGTGGACAGAAAGAAGCATCTTCTGAACTTCTCAATGCAATCTGCGAAGCGCTAGGCCTGAGCCTGTCTTCGGTCATGACCGGAGTAACTCACGAACTCGCATCTCGTGAAAGTGCAAAGCTCTCCGTTGTCGACGCAGCCTAAGTACCTGTTGCAAGGCGGGATACACCGCCGTACCGAGAGTGCAATCCTCGAAGGAACAAAGAAACTTATCTCCCAGTTCGGCATCTCTAATGTTTCGATGATTGAAATTGCTGATGCCTCTGAAGTATCTCGCGCCACTTTGTATAACCATTACCGAGATAAGAACGCCGTCCTGCTGGCACTCTTAGCGGCAGAGGTAGAGCGACTTGTCGAACTAGCCGAGCGAGCAGGAACCCCGGCCGATGCGCTGGAATCTTTATCACGTGAAGTCTCGACCGATTCCGCACTTGCTGCCATGCGCACACACGATGGGCAGATACTGATTGCCGTGATGTCACACTCAGAAAATCCGCTCTATCTCACACTTGCGCAATGTATCTATGGCGCAATCAAATCTGAGGCTGGCACAGGTGTTGCCATGCGCTGGCTCCTTGGACAAGTAATGCAACCAATTACCGCCAAGCAATCGCGCGAACAGGCTGAGCTTCTAGTTGATCGCACCCTTTTTTAAGAAGTTTTTCGATGCGCATTTCAGATCTACGCGAACGCTTAACGCTCTCATTTGGTGAATCTTGGGCGCCATCATTCGCGCACGATATTGCTATTAGTGAACTGGCATCCATGACAGTTAATGAGGCACTTGCAGCTGGGCGAGAAGTAGATGAAATTTGGCGGGCAGTATGTAAGCAGTGTCCGAATGAAACCCAGAAGTACCGGTATTAAGCCCTAAACGGCGATGACCTCTAAGACCCAGGGCTGCTGACCATCAGCCGGGGTTAAGGCGCACGGGTATTTCTCCGAGACGATGGCATAGAGATCTTCCGGAGTCTGCGGCGCTGCGCGAGATTGCAGCAGCCAGCGCGTGATTTCACCGCGGGTCTTTTTAGACATATGTGTGACCGTGGTGCTTACGCCGTTAACCACGGTTGAAACCTTTATCTCCACGGTGATTTCGGTAGGTGCGCTCCACACGCTCTTATAGGTCGAGGAGCGGCAGTCGATAATCAGCTGGCGCTCGCGGGAATCAAGGGCTGCGCCAACAGTGGGCCGCATCGCCTTGTTATCAATCTTGGCCTTGTAACTCTCAATGCGCTCACTCGGCCCAATTGCCCCGTATTTGGCGGAGATAATGGCGATCACTGATTCACCGCGCTTCTTGGCCGCCGGCGTGAGTGTGGGCCAATCCAGCGCCTGATAGAGGACCCCGGTATAGACCGAGATGGCAGGGGTGGGTTTAGTGGTCGCCAGCTTCTTCTCTGAGGGGGGAAGCAGGATCAACATGCGACACACCCTACTTGTCAGTGGCTGCTAATAAGGTTCGAACAGATGTTCGGATATAGTAATCCCTGCACAACCAGAGCGGTGCTCAGCCTCCGCCCACAGCGTCTCTATAACGCCACGGGCCGTAGCAGAGAACTCCGTACCTTCTGGGCCAACTACCAACGGTGGCGCTCGCCAACGTTCGAGATATAAGGAGAAGACAGTGGCTGCTGAAAAATCAAAGCCTGAAGATAACAAAACATCTGACCGTCAAAAGGCGTTAGATACCGCACTTGCTCAAATCGAACGTCAGTTTGGTAAGGGCTCAGTAATGAAGATGTCAGATCGACAAGCACAGGTAATCGAAGTGATTCCAACTGGATCTATCGCATTGGATATCGCACTTGGAATTGGTGGACTACCACGCGGTCGTATCGTTGAAATTTATGGACCAGAATCTTCAGGTAAGACAACTCTTACCTTGCACGCAATCGCAAATGCCCAGAAAGCTGGCGGCATCTGCGCATTTATCGATGCCGAGCACGCATTCGATGCCGAGTATGCAAAGAAGCTTGGCGTTGATATCGACGCACTTCTTGTCTCACAGCCAGATACTGGTGAGCAAGCACTTGAAATCATGGACATGCTAATTCGTTCCGGTGCACTTGATCTCGTAGTTGTCGACTCGGTTGCAGCGTTGGTACCACGCGCTGAAATCGAAGGCGAGATGGGCGATTCACATATGGGTCTGCAGGCACGCCTGATGTCACAAGCGCTGCGAAAGATTACTGGCGCACTGCATCAATCAAAGACCACTGCAATCTTTATCAATCAGCTTCGCGAAAAGATTGGTGTCTTCTTCGGTTCACCTGAGACAACTACAGGTGGAAAGGCGCTTAAGTTCTATGCTTCAGTCCGCCTTGATATCCGCCGTATTGAAACGCTCAAAGAAGGAACAGAATCAGTCGGTAACCGTACTCGCGTTAAAGTGGTGAAGAACAAGATGGCTCCACCATTTAAGCAAGCAGAGTTTGACATCATCTACGGTGTCGGAATCTCACG
>JBILAM010000052.1:0-6873 GCA_044354225.1 Candidatus Planktophila sp. | reverse complement strand
CCTATCCAAGTTTCACAAGCAGATGGTGTTATCACCGTTGCTCGTCCAAATGAAGAGCGCGTAACACGTTCACTTCACGGCCTATCTCGCTCACTTGTAGCGAATATGGTTACAGGTGTAACAACTGGTTACTCACTCACAATCAACATCGTTGGTGTTGGTTATCGTGTGGCTGAAAAGGGCAAAGATCTTGAATTCCAGCTCGGTTACAGCCACCCAATTAATTTCCCAGCTCCAGAAGGAATCTCCTACAAAGTTGAATCACCAACTAAGTTAATTATCAGCGGAATCGATAAGCAGCTTGTTGGAGAGACAGCAGCGAAGATCAAAAAGCTTCGCAAGGCTGATCCATATAAGGGCAAGGGCTTGCGTCTTGAAGGCGAAGCAGTTCGTCGCAAGGCTGGAAAGGCAGGTAAGAAGTAATGGCAATCGGAGTTAAGGTCCGCAAGGGCTCAGCGCAGAACGCGCGTGCTCGTCGTGCTTTCCGTCTTCGTAAGAAGATTTCAGGCACACCATCACGTCCACGCCTAGTCGTTTCACGTTCATCACGTCACCTCTTCGTACAGGTTATTGATGACACCCAAGCAAAAACAATTGCTTACGCATCAACAATGGAGCTCGAACTTCGCAAGGCATCTGGCGATAAGACAGATAAGTCAAAGCAAGTAGGAGCACTAATTGCTGAGCGCGCTAAGAAAGCTGGAATTTCGACAGTTGTCTTTGACCGCGCAGGTAATAAGTACCACGGTCGTATTGCTGCAGTTGCAGATTCTGCACGAGAGAATGGATTGGAGTTCTAATGGCTGTTAATCCAACTAACGATGCAGCGTCCACAACAGGCGCACCTTCTAGCCAGGGTAATTCTGGCAAGGGTCGTGGCGAACGCCGCGAACGTCGTGATGATCGCGAGAAGGAGAAGTCTCCATACACCGAGCGCGTGGTTTTCATTAACCGCGTGTCAAAGGTTGTAAAGGGTGGACGTCGCTTCTCATTCACAGCATTAGTTGTTGTGGGAGATCAGAACGGAACTGTTGGCGTTGGCTACGGAAAGTCTAAGGAAGTTCCACAAGCTATCGCTAAGGCAGTCGAAGAAGCCAAGAAGTCATTCTTCGTAGTGCCACGCGTTCAAGGAACAATTCCTCACCCAGTACAGGGTGAAACAGCAGCGGGTGTAGTTCTACTTCGCCCAGCAAGTCCAGGTACCGGAGTTATTGCTGGTGGTCCTGTTCGCGCCGTACTTGAGTGCGCTGGTGTTCACGATGTACTTACAAAGTCTCTCGGTTCTTCAAATGCAATCAACATGGTTCACGCCACCGTTGCTGCACTGAAGATGCTCGAGTCACCTGCACAGATTGCAGCACGCCGCGGTCGTCCGTTGGAAGATGTTGCTCCTGCAGCAATTATCCGCGCTTCACAGATGACAGTTGGTGTCTAATGCCACGTTTAAAGATCACACAGATCAAATCAACAGTCGGCAATAAGCCAGAGATTCGCGACACTGTTCGTTCACTCGGACTCAAGCGCATCAATGACGTTGTCGTCAAAGAAGATCGTCCAGAAATTCGTGGCATGGCAGTTGCCGCCCGTCACTTAATCAAGGTAGAGGAGGTCGAATAAAGATGACACTTAAACTTCATCACCTTCGTCCAGCTCCAGGTGCTAAGAAAGATAAGACTCGTAAGGGTCGTGGAGAAGCATCAAAGGGTAAGACTGCTGGTCGTGGCGGTAAGGGAACACATGCTCGTAACACGGTTCGTCCTGGTTTCGAAGGTGGTCAGCTTCCGCTCGTCATGCGTCTTCCAAAGCTTCGCGGCTTTAAGAACCCGGCACGTATTGAGTACCAGGCAGTGAACGTCTCAACAATCAACGCACTCTTTCCAAAGGGTGGCGATGTAACTGTTGCAGATCTCATTGAAAAGGGTGCAGTTCGCGATTCATTGCCTGTGAAGGTACTTGGAAATGGCGAAATTGCAGTCAAGGTATCTATTACTGCACACGCATTCTCTGCATCAGCGATTGAGAAGATCTCAGCTGCTGGTGGATCGACCGCAACTCTGTAACACAAACAAACATTATTGAGCTAGAGGGAGAAGATTGATGCTTTCAGCATTTGGAATGGCATTTAAGACGCCAGAACTTCGTAAGAAAATCTTCTTCACTCTCTCAATCATGGCCCTGTTCCGCTTTGGTTCCGTTGTTCCAACACCAGGAGTTTCATACTCAGCGGTCAAGGGATGTCTTGCCCAAGCACAGACCGGTGGTCTGTTCGGCCTTATAAATCTTTTCTCAGGTGGAGCGCTCTTGCAGCTCTCTGTTTTCGCACTCGGCATCATGCCTTACATCACAAGCTCAATCATTATTCAGTTGCTTACCGTTGTTATTCCTCGCTTTGAAACACTGAAGAAGGAAGGACAGTCAGGTACTGCAAAGCTGACTCAGTACACCCGTTACCTCACAATCGGTCTTGCAATCTTGCAGTCAACAGGTCTAGTTGCTGTTGCCCGTACACCAGGTCGCTTAATCTCCGGCTGTAACGTGCCAATCATTCCTGACACTTCATGGCAACGTATCTTGACCATGATTGTTGTTATGACAGCAGGAACATCAGTAATCATGTGGCTCGGTGAGCTCATTACTGATCGCGGTGTTGGTAACGGTATGTCTATTCTTATCTTTACATCGATCGCATCAACTTTCCCAGGTCAGCTCTGGTCAATCAAGCTTCAGAAGGGCCTCTTCGCATTCCTATTCGTCTGCGCAGTGGGAGTTCTCGTGGTTGCAGCTGTTGTATTCGTTGAGCAGGCGCAGCGCCGAATTCCGGTTCAATATGCAAAGCGCATGGTGGGACGTCAGGCATATGGTGGAACATCAACCTATATTCCAATTAAGGTAAACCAGGCTGGTGTCATCCCGGTTATCTTCGCATCATCACTTCTTTATATTCCATCGCTAATCATTAACTTCACTAATAGCCAAGCAGGATGGGCAGTTTGGATCTCACGTAACTTAGTTACCGGAGATCACCCAATCTATATGTTCACTTATGCAGCTCTCATTATTTTCTTCACCTACTTCTATGTTGCAATCACATTTAATCCTGAAGAGGTTGCAGATAATATGAAGAAGTATGGTGGATTTATTCCAGGAATCCGTGCTGGACGACCAACTGCGGAATACCTTCAGTATGTTCTCTCCCGCATTACAGCTCCGGGTGCTCTCTATCTGGCACTTGTTGCACTCATTCCAGTCTTCGCACTCGTTCTCTTCGGTGCCACCCAGAACTTCCCATTCGGTGGAACTGCAATTCTTATTGTCGTGGGCGTTGGTCTTGATACTGCAAAGCAGATCGAGAGCCAACTGCAGCAACGTTCATATGAAGGTTTCTTGAAGTAATGCGTTTAGTCCTGGTAGGTCCACCAGGTGCCGGAAAAGGAACTCAAGCTCAGTTCCTGGCTGCGCACTACTCAATTCCTCACATCTCTACTGGCGATATCTTCCGCGCTAATCTCAAGGCGAGCACACCGCTAGGTCTTGAGGCAAAAGGATTTATGGATTCCGGACAGCTTGTTCCTGATTCAGTAACCAATGAGATGGTTAAAGACCGCCTTACTCATAACGATGTTGCGAACGGATTCCTACTCGATGGCTTTCCTCGCAATACCGTGCAAGCCGAAGTACTTCGTGCTTTCTTAGCAGAAAAAAGCACACCACTTCAGGCGGTACTCGAACTTGCAATCGATAATGAGATCATTATTAAGCGCCTTTCATCAAGGCGCACATGTAAAGAGTGTGGAGCACCAGCGGCTGCAAACCTTGAAAAGTGCACTGCATGTGGTGGCGAGCTCTATCAACGTGAGGATGACAAAGAAGAAGTGATTACAAAGCGCCTTTCTGTCTATGAAGAGCAGACCGCGCCTATCATCTCTTTCTATCGCAGCGAAGGTCTACTTATTACAATTGCCGCCGATGGCGAAGTAGCAGAGATAACAGAGCGCGCGATTACTGCGTTAAGTCGCGTTCACGGCTAAGAAATAACTATGGCAATCCAAATCAAAGACCTTGAGCAACTCAAAGTGATGCGTCGCGCTGGTCTGCTGGTCGGTCAAACCTTGCAACTACTGCGTGAAAATATCAAGGCTGGCATGACAACAGATGCCCTGGATGCGATTGCTTCATCAAATATCAAACGTGGGGGAGGCACATCAAACTTCCTTGGCTACCATGGCTTTCCCGCAACGATCTGCGTCTCAATCAATGATGAGATCGTCCACGGCATTCCGGGGCCTCGCATCATCAATGATGGCGATATCGTCTCCATCGATTGTGGGGCGATTATTGATGGCTGGCATGGAGATGCTGCTTTCTCAATTGGTATTGGAACAGTGAGCCCAGAAGATCAGAAACTTATGGATACCTGTGAAGAATCTATGTGGGTAGGTATTGCGGCTGGCAAAAACGGCGGGCGACTTTCAGATATCGGTTTCGCAATTGAGCAATATATTAATTCGCAAGGCAAGTATGGAATCTTGCAAGAGTACGGCGGCCACGGAATCGGTACCGAGATGCACCAAGAGCCTCATGTTCTCAACTTTGGAAAAGCTGGAAACGGCCCCGAAATCATTCCCGGCATGGCACTTGCAATCGAGCCAATGATTACTCGTGGATCGCCTAAGACTAAAGTGCTAGGTGATGAGTGGACCGTGGTCTCCACGGATCAATCTCGGGGCGCCCACTTCGAAAACTCATATGTAATTTGTCCCGATGGAAAGCCTTTTGTCCTCACCGCTCTCGATGGCGGCAAGGCCGAATTAGCTCGCTTTGGAATAGAAATCTCAGCCACACTCGACTAGTTTTTCGCCTATTCTGTAAATCTTGGTATCAATTCGTTACCGATTAGCTCTTCTTTTTTCGACAATCTAGGTCTATTTTTTATGGATTGCCCTGACCCTCGGGGTGTGAAAAAGGAGTACCAATGTTTAAGAAGAAAGTTTTTGCGCTCGGTGTCATTGCAATTGCCGCGTCGCTCTTGGCTGCACCAACTGCAAACGCTGGAGCAAAGCCGGCATCGAAGGCAAAAGTTGGAGATGAATGTCTTCGCGCTGGTGTGGTTGCAGCAGGTCGCGGAGTAAACGGAACAGATCTCACTTGCGCCAAGGTAGCTGCAGGAACTTTTGCAGGAACCCTTCGCTGGTGGTACCCAGAAATGAAGCCATTCGGCTCAGTTGAGTGGGTCTCCTCATCAAATATTGGTGGCGGCTATGGCACCACAGCAATCGCTATTGGTGATGCGATGAAGAAGGAAGGTCTTCTTACTGATTACACAGTCACATACCGCTCAAACGCACCTCTTGGACTTGGTTACTTCTATGACCAGAAAAACCGTAAGGATCTCTTGCTGATTACTGGCTTCGCTATGCCTGGAGGCCTAGCAACTAATGGTTCAAAGCTCTCAATCACATCTGCAAACGCAGTTGCTGGCGTAATGCGTGAAGCCGAGGCATTTGTAGTTCCAACTTCTTCTAAGTACAAGACAATCAATGATCTGCTTGCAGATATCAAGGCAAATCCAAAGACAGTAGCAATCGGTGGCGGTAATTACGGTGGCGTTGACCACGTAACAGTTGCAACTGTTGCAGAGACTCTTGGCGTCAAGGCCCTTGACCTGAACTACATCCCATACTCAGGTGGCGGAACACTTGTGCCAGATGTGATTAGCGGCCGCGTTGCCGTAGGAATCTCTGGAACATCTGAATTCTCTTCTTATGTTGCAGCTGGAAAGATGCGCGTTCTTGCCGTGACATCTCCTGCGCCACTTAAGACCATTAAGGGTAAGACGCTTGTTCAGCAAGGTGTAGACCTTACATTCGGTAACTGGCGCGGAATTCTTGCACCAGCTGACCTCACTGCTGCAGAGCTACTCAATACCGTAAAGGTTATTGATGCTTTGCACTCAACAAAGTCATGGAAAGACACGCTTGTTGCTAAGTCTTGGATTGACGAATACCGATCAGGTGATGCGTTTTCAAAGTGGATCAAAACTGAAAACCAATCCATCATGAATATCCTTACTGACTTCAAGTTGATTAAGTAAGGTATTTGTAATCAAAAATAAATTGCCTCAAGGCGGAAAGAGTGAGCTCACATTTGTGGGCTCACTCTTTCTGCTGGGTCTTATCATTTTCTGGGAGACGTATGCAACAGAACTCCCAGCAATCAATCTGACAATCAGTCCTCGGGTCTTCCCATATGCCGTTGCTGGGTTGCTGATGGGACTTAGTGCATTACTTTTCATCAATATTCTGCGAGGCGACACCGCTCTTCCTGAAGGTCATCCAGAAGGCACGCCAATTGAAAAATCTGATTTCAAATCGTTTGGAACTGTTCTAGCGTCATTCCTAGCGTTTCTTTTGCTAATTGAACGAGCAGGATTCATTATTGCCGCTTCCATTACCTTCTTTGGAATCACAGTTGCTTTTGATAATAAGAAACATGGAAGAGCGGCAATCTTTGGCACGCTTTTCATCACCCTTATTTATCTTGCTTTTACTCGATTCCTCAACGTGCAGTTGCCAGCAGGAATTTTTAAGGGAGTGTTATGAACAACGTGCAATCCCTGATTGATGGCTTTGCAAGTGCACTGACCTTAACAAATTTAGGCTTTGGACTACTTGGTACATTCCTTGGAACACTTGTGGGAGTTCTTCCGGGAATCGGACCTGCGCTAGCTATCGCACTGCTCTTGCCAATAACGTACACAGTAAGTCCAGCATCTGCGCTCATTATGTTCGCAGCTATTTATTACGGGGCCATGTACGGTGGATCGACAACATCAATTTTGCTCAATACCCCAGGTGAATCCGGTTCGGTTATCAC
>JBILAM010000051.1:0-6909 GCA_044354225.1 Candidatus Planktophila sp. | reverse complement strand
GCTATGCAGAAGAGACCATCGAAGCGATTGTTGAATTTATCGCTGCAAATGGACATGTCATTGATGCACCAGGACTTAAGGCTGAGCACTATGAAGTATTTGACTGCGCACTCGGTACGCGCTCAATTGCGCCAATGGGCCACGTGCGGATGATGGCTGCATGTCAGCCATTCCTATCAGGTGCTATCTCAAAGACAGTAAACCTGCCAGAAGATGCCACCGTGGAAGAAGTAGAAGAAGTTCACTTCCAAGCATGGAAGATGGGCATTAAGGCACTGGCGATCTATCGCGATAACTGCAAGGTCGGCCAGCCACTTTCTGATGGAAAGGCTAAGAAAAAGGATGCTCCAGTAGAAGCGGTAGCAGAACCAATTCGTAAGCGTCTTCCTAAGTCACGTCCATCTACCACAACATCGTTCTCAGTTGGAGGCGCCGAGGGTTACATGACCGCTGGTGCATACGCTGATGGCGCACTTGGTGAAGTCTTCTTAAAGCTCGGTAAGCAAGGATCAACACTTGCCGGAGTAATGGATGCTTTCTCAATCGCAGTATCTATCGGACTTCAATACGGAGTTCCACTAGAGACATTCGTTGAGAAGTTCACCAACCTTCGCTTTGAACCAGCTGGTATGACAGATGATGCAGATATTCGCATGGCGCAATCCATGATGGATTACATCTTCCGTCGCTTGGCACTTGATTACCTGCCATTCGAACAACGTTCAGCAATGGGTCTCTACACCGCATCAGAGCGGGCAGCAGCCCTTGATAACGGTGGCGAATACGCACCAATTGCGAGTGCTGATACCCCAAAAGCACCTGCGGCTGTGGCGGCTCCTGCGGCTGTAAAAGCTGAAGCGCCAAAGCCGGTAGCGGTAAAAATTGAAGCAGCACCAGCACAACCACTTGCATCAACAATTGGTTCATCATCTGATCTCCTAGAGTCAATGGGAATCAAATCTGATGCACCGCTATGTATGACATGTGGTGTCAAGATGCGTATGTCAGGTGCTTGCTTTGTATGCGAAGGATGCGGAAACACATCTGGTTGCAGCTAGGCTATAGTTAGAACTTATCCATACCCCGTTCAAAGGCCCCGTTGAGAAATCAGCGGGGCTTTTGCATAACTCAGAGTAAGTAAATCCCTCGACTTGGTTACAGGTTGGGGGATTTCTCTTCCCCAAAGTAGAAAATGCCTTCACGTTGAAGCTTGAACCTGCCCCGAAGTGCTATCTTTTATTTGGAACACCGCCCTGAGTATTCTCAAGACGGTGCCCAACTTCGATTATGCAGTATCCGAGTGCCCGTCGTTCTTGCGGCGGGCATTCATTATTTCCAAGAACAGAAATATCAGTCTGCACACGCACGCAAGAATTTCTAGGATTTCTGATGTCTTCATAACTTCTCCCTTCTCTAAATCCACCACAACAAGTGGTGGAATTACTGGGGGAAGTCAGTGACGGAACCCATTGAGAAGAGGAGTCGAAGCAGGCGAAAAATAGGTCCTTCAGCGCTCTGATTTTCTATAATTTTCGACCTATGTGGATGAGTAGTAGACTGTGGAACAGTTGTTATCGGGGTCGATGTAATTTCGAACCGGCGGTTATAGTCCGCGACCCGCACACATCCAGTGGGCGGTTGACTCAGTGAAACTCTGAGACCGACGGTTAAAGTCCGGATGAGAGATAACAGCGGAATCGGTGCACCATGTTTATCGATGACGCCTACGCGCATCTATGCTCGCTCAGCCGTGCCGGCTTGGGTGTGAGCTACCCCAACCCAAATGTTTGCGCTGCTATCTATTCAGCAGAGGGTGCACTTATTGCCGATGGTTTTCACAATCGCACGCAATCACTAGATCACGCCGAAGTTGTTGCCCTCAAAAAAGCAGGGGCTGCAGCGCGCGGTGCCACGATGGTTGTTTCACTTGAACCATGTGCGCATACCGGTACAACGCCACCTTGCACGAAAGCAATTATTGATGCCGGAATTACCAAAGTTATTTATGCAATTACTGATCCCAACCCGATTGCCACCGGGGGAGCAAAGCTGTTAACAGAGGCTGGAATCACAGTTGAACATCAGCCGAGTGACGCACTGGAGTTTATGCAACGCGCCTGGCTGACTAAGCAATCACTGGGTCGCCCGCTGATGATCTGGAAAGTTGCTATGACGCTAGATAGCAAAGTGGCGGCAAGTGATGGAACTTCGCAATGGATTAGTGGTCCTGAATCTAGGCAAGATGTGCAGCTGCTGCGGGCGCAATCTGATGCCATTTTGATTGGCACGAATACCGCACTTGTTGATAATCCGCATTTGATACCTCGTGGCCACGATGTGCGCCCAGTGCGCATCGTTTGCGGTGAGCAAGTGGTGCCACCTACTCATAATGTTTTCGATGACCAAGCCCGCACCATTACTGTGAAATCAAAGTCGATTCCAGAACTCCTGAAAGTTCTTAGCGATGAAGGATTTAATCAGGTGTTAGTTGAAGCAGGACCAACGTTGGGCTCTGCCCTGATGGCAACTGGAAATATCGATGAACTGATTATCTATCAGGCACCAAAACTGCTCGGCGCCGGCAAGGAATTTGTTAGCCATCTCGGTATTTCCACGCTGGCAGATCACATTGGGCTAGAGCTGATCTCAGTTGAACAATTCGGCAGCGATGCCAAATCCCATTACCGAATTGTGAAGGGGCGATAGATGTTTACCGGACTTATTTCAGAGCTCGGCTCCGTGCTATCGGTTACTCGCGGCGCGAGCTCTGCCGTTTTTACTATTGCAGCGCCAAAATCAGTAACTGGCTTAGCTATTGGCGATTCAATTGCAGTAAATGGTGCCTGTCTTACCGCCACATCTATTACCGACAATTCCTTTACGGCAGATGTCATGGTGCAGACGCTGAACCTGACCTCACTTTCTGAATTAGAAGTGGGTTCACATGTGAACTTAGAGTTGGCGGCCCAGCTTGATATGCGTATGGGCGGACATATTGTGCAAGGACATGTCGATGGTGTGGCCGAAGTTGTTGCACTCACCCCGGGCGAGAAGTGGGCGCAGTTGGATATCACGGTGCCAAAAGAGCTGATGAAGTATGTGGTGGCACAAGGTTCAATCTCACTCGATGGTGTGTCACTGACCGTTGGTTCACTCGATGATGCCAGCAATGTCGTGAGCCTCTGGCTGATTCCAGAAACACTTGCCAATACCAACTTGTCAGCAAAGCGTGCTGGCTCAAAAGTGAACGTGGAAGTCGATATTTTGGCGAAGTATGTTGAGCGCCTCCTTAAGAAAGGGGTTGCTGGTGGAAATTAACTTTGCCGATAGCCTCGAGCGTTTTAGTCGCGGTGAGATGATCATTGTCGTTGATGATCACGATCGCGAAAATGAGGGAGACCTCATTATGTTGGCCGAGCACGCCAGCGTTGAAAAGACGGCATTTATGGTGCGCCATACAACTGGAATTCTCTGTGTTGCAATAACCGCGGCCCAAGCTCAACGTCTGCGGCTGCCCTATATGGTTGAGCAGAATCAAGATGTCCGAAAGACAGCCTTTACCGTCTCGGTCGATCTAGCTCTTGGTGTTACTACTGGCGTAAGTGCACAAGAGCGCACCGCAACTATTCGAGCGCTAGCAAGTGATGTAACGGCGCACTCTGATTTCATCCGCCCCGGGCATGTGTATCCACTTATCGCACATAGCGATGGCTTAGCTGCGCGCCAAGGACATACCGAAGCCGGCGTGGCACTTGCCGAACTAACCGGTTCCTATCCAGCGGCGCTACTTTCTGAAATTGTGGCAGCAGATGGTTCGATGGCGCGTGGGCAAGAGCTAATCGATTTTGCAAATGAACATCAGATTCCCATCATTTCTATTGCAGATATTCGTGAGTATCAGATCAAACTCGGTCATGTTTCAGAAGCGGTGCAGCTGGTTGATCATGAATTTGAATGGGTGCAGGTTCCTCTGCGCAGCGCAGAGTGGGATATTGCTACCTATCCATCGCTAAAACACCGCGAACAAGTAGTGATGCGTTATTGCCATGAGGATAAAGAGCCACTGGTTCGCATTCACTCCGAATGCTTCACCGGTGATGTGGTGCACTCACAGCGTTGTGATTGTGGTCAGCAGCTCGATGCGGCAATTGCTGCGATTGAAGCCTATGGCTGTGGCTACATTATCTATATGCGAGATCACGAGGGGCGAGGAATTGGCCTGACCGAAAAGCTCAAGGCATATACCTTGCAAAATAATGGCCGAGACACCGTCGATGCCAATCTGGAATTAGGACACCTAGTTGACTCGCGTGATTGGTCGGAAGCGATTGCAATCCTGAAAAGCCTCGGAATTAAGACTATGACGCTGCTGACAAATAACCCAGAGAAGCTGCGGGCTGTGACTGATAGCGGAATAAAGTGTGAACAACGTTCGCTTTCAATTGAAGTAAATGAATTTAATGAAAAGTACTTATCTACCAAGGCCGAACGCCTTGGACACCTTCGCACGAGTGGGAGTAAATAAATGGCTGGAAAAGCACCTGCAGTCAAAGTTTCGCAACTGCCGAAGGCAAAAGTTGCCATCATCTCCTCTTCCTGGCATCCCGAAATCTGTGCTGATCTAGTAGCCGGTGCTATGCGCGCACTTGAAGCTGCCCATGTGAAGAAGACTAAGACCATCTATGTGCCAGGTTCTTTTGAGATTCCACTTGCCGCCCAGAAGGCGTTTGAAAAGGGATATGACGCGGTCGTTGCCGTGGGGCTAGTACTTAAAGGAGATACCCCGCACTTTGATTATGTCTGCCAAGGCGTTACCCAAGGTGTGATTGATGTGCAACTAAAGTGGTCAAAGCCAATCGGCTATGGAGTGCTTATGTGTGAGAACCTCGAACAAGCTATTGATCGGTGTGGACGCGCGGGGAGTAAAGAAGATAAGGGTTTTGATAGCGCTATCGCAGCGCTGCGACTGCTTGAGCTCTAGCGCCTAGATATGAAGCGGCGCTTTGTGGCGCTCGGGCTTAGAACGCGGTAATAGATATGTATTCCGCCGCTAGCTCTCTTTCCTGAGCCAGTAGTATTGAAGTGAGTCACACATCACCCAACGCACGGCGCTGCCTTGAAATTTCTTGCCGCTAACCTTACATTTGCGTCCCAAGGTCGGGCCAACTTTTAGGAAAAGGAAAAGGAACAATGAAAGCATCAGTACTTCATAAATACGACGAGTCTCTTACTGCAAGTAACTGGGTCACATATGAGGATGTTCCAGATCCAAAGATTACTAAGCCAACAGATGTGTTGGTAAAGATTGGTGGCGCTGGCGTCTGCCGCACCGACCTACACGTTATTGAAGGTCAGTGGAGATCTCGTATGGATCCAGATGGCAAGACCCTACTTCCATACATCATGGGCCATGAGAACGCTGGCTGGGTGGAAGAAGTTGGTTCCGAAGTTGTAGGTCTTAAAAAAGGTGATCCAGTAATTTTGCACCCACGTCTATCTTCTGGTTTTGAAATTGAGCACCGTCGCGGTGAAGATATGCACGGCACCGGAACATTCCCAGGAGTAAGCGAAAACGGTGGATACGCAGAAGCACTTGTCACTAGCGTTCGTAACATTGTTGCGCTGCCAAAGTCATTAGCTCCTAAGGCAGTAGCTGCGTATGCAGATGCTGGCCTTACTGCGTATCACGTTGCTAAGAAGGCATCCCGCACACTATTACCAGGCCAGTTTGTAGTTGCAATTGGTGCAGGTGGACTTGGACATATTGGTATTCAATGCCTCAAGGCAATGTGCGCTGCTGAAATTATTGTGGTCGACATGTCAGATATGGCTCTTAAGTTGGCCAAAGATAGCGGGGCCGATCACGTCATCAAGGCTGATGGCAATGAAGTGGAAGCTGTTCTGCAGCTGACAAAGGGCTTCGGCGCTGAAGCGGTAATCGACTTCGTAGGTGAGAAGGGTTCAATCAAGAAGGGTCTGGCAATGACTCGCGCACTTGGTAACTACTACATCGTTGGGTACGGTGAAGATATCCAGATTTCAGCGCTCGATCTCATTACAACTGAGCGCAATATCGTCGGTAACTTGGTGGGAACATGGGCAGATCTAAACGAGCTGATGTCACTTGCTGAGCGTGGATTGGTTCACCTATCCACCGTCGAGTACGCGCTAAAGGATGCCGATCAGGCTCTGCACGACCTCAACGCTGGCAAGGTTAAGGGTCGCGCAATTCTGGTTCCTTAATATCAAAGTTAAGAAATCCTAAAGAAGTTCCAAGTAATACCTTGCAAAGTCTCGGATAACCACCTCATCAAAGGAGATGAACTGCTCGTGAAAAAGATAGAAATCGCGCAGTTTGGTGGCTCCGAGACTTTGCAATTGGTAGATGCACCTATCGCTACCCCTACGGGTACCCAGCTATCGGTGAAGGTGGCCGCCGCTGGAGTTAATTTCGTAGATATCTACCAACGCAATGGAAATCCCGTTTATGGCATGACTACGCCATATACCCCAGGCATGGAAGGCGCTGGAGTTGTGGAAGCAGTGGGTAGCGATGTTTCGACTATCAAAGTTGGAGATCGCGTTGCCTGGACCTGGGCGCTGGGAAGTTACTCCGAATATGCAATTGTGGAAGAGGCAAAAGCGGCAATCGTTCCGCCCGGCCTTGAGCTAGAAGAGGTTGCAGCATTTATGTTGCAGGGAATTACTGGCCATTACCTCGTTAACTCCACCTATGAAATCAAGCCGGGGGATATCGCTCTCGTGCATGCTGCCGCCGGCGGCACTGGAAGTTTGATTGCACAATTAATTTTACTTAAAGGTGGAATCGTAATTGGTACGACATCAACGGAGGCTAAGGAAGCAACTGTTCGCGCACTAGGTGTGCAACATGTGATTCGCTATGACAAA
>JBILAM010000050.1:0-7070 GCA_044354225.1 Candidatus Planktophila sp. | reverse complement strand
CTCGCTCCCTATGGCGAGAAAGCGCGCACACATCCGCAAGGTGCTATCGATTTATCAGTAGGAACTCCGGTCGATCCCACTCCTGAATTTATTCAGCAAGCTTTACGAGAGTCAGCTAATTCTCCCAGTTACCCCGTAACAATGGGAACCCAAGAACTGCGCACCGCAATTCATCAATGGGCTGCAAAAACACTGGGTGCTACTGGTGACTTTGCGGTGTTGCCACTGATTGGCTCCAAAGAGTTCGTCGCTTGGTTACCCACCTTCCTTGAGTCAGCAACAGTTCTCTATCCACGCATTGCATATCCAACATATTTAGTGGGCGCACTCCTTGCCCAAGCAATACCTACCGACGTTGATATTGATGCAACAACATGGCCCAAGGCCGATCTGGCCTGGGTGAACTCACCTTCTAATCCAACTGGAAGGGTTCATTCAGAATCTGAACTACGTGCAGCTATTGATTGGTCACGTAAGAATAAAAGTGTCCTTGTCTCAGATGAGTGCTACCTAGAATTTGGCGACACCCAGACTCCCACATCTATTTTGCGATACACAGATGGCGATAACACCAATATCTTGGGGGTGTACTCACTATCTAAGAGATCTTCGATGGCTGGCTATCGCGCAGCTTTCATAGTGGGGGACCCACAGTTAATCGCCAGAATTCTGGAAGTGCGCAAGCACGCCGGGATGATGGTCTCCTTGCCGGTGCAGCACGCAATGGTTGCCGCACTCTCCGATAGCAAACATGTAGTTGAACAACGTGGGCGCTATAACTCACGTCGCGCTCGCCTTGTGCCAGCGCTTGTTTCTGCCGGTTTTACTATTGATCATTCAGATGCTGGCCTCTATATCTGGGCAACAAGGAATGAAAGCTCATGGGACTCAGTTGCCTGGCTTGCAGCACTAGGAGTTCTTGCTACTCCAGGGATTTTTTATGGCCAAGCGGGAGAAAACCATATTCGTATTGCACTCACCGCAACAGATCAACAGATTGCAACAGCGGCAGAACGAATACTTGCGAAAGTCAGTGCGCGCTAATGGCTGTTGGAATTTTATTGGTAGGCGGTCTTGGAACACGCCTTAAGCCGCTGACCAATGAATCTCCTAAACCCATGCTGCCAGTTGCTGGTTTGCCAGTAACTGAACACCAAATACTTGCCGCTAAGCGCGCTGGAATTCACACCCTTGTGCTTGCTACTTCCTACCTGGCAGAAGTCTTCACGCCGTATTTCGGTGATGGCAGTAAATGGGGAATTAAAATCCGCTACGCCGTTGAGAAGGAGCCCCTGGGCACAGGTGGCGCAATAAGAAATGCGGCAGAGCTAATAAAAGGCGATGAACCCATAGTCATTTTTAATGGAGATGTCCTGAGCCACCATTCGATTGCAGATCAAATTGCATTTCACCAAGCGAAGAAAGCCGATGTCACGCTGCATCTGATTGAAGTCCAAGATGCTCGTGCATTTGGTTGCGTTCCCACAGATTCAGAAGGGCAAGTCACCGCCTTCTTGGAGAAGATGGAAAATCCCGTAACCAAGTTCATTAATGCGGGCTGCTATGTTTTTAGCCCTGAAGTCATAAATGAGATACCACTCGGAGTTGTAGTCAGCGTTGAACGCGAAACTTTCCCAGCACTAATTTCACAGCACCGCCCGGTGTATGGATATAAGCAAGATGCCTATTGGCTTGATGTCGGAACACCAGCAGCTCTCTTTCAAGGCTCACGCGATCTAGTCGATGGCCCCTTTCTGGCGATGGCTGGCTCCACCATTGGCGATGACAGCCAGATAACTGGTGGCACCGCAATTGGTGCCAACACAACGATTGCATCTGGCTGCCGCATTGATGGCTGCATCATCGGCGAAAACGTAGTGATCGAATCTGATGTGAAATTGTCACAATGCTTCATTGCAGCGGGAACACATGTGAAAAAAGGGACCGAACGAGCCCGCACGTACCTCTCACAAAGCTCAGATTTACCGATTTCTCTGTAAATTATCGACTTTTCTCCCTGAAAAAAAGCGCCAAAAGTCTCGACCTAGGAGTTGACTCCGAGGGATTACACCGGTGTAATTCATTCCTAGAGCGCAGGTGATTCACACCGAATCCCGCCCCTAATGACTTGAGGAGATTTGCAGATGCCAATCCGCCCAGAAGGAACATCGACTGGCAAGCCATCAGCCCCCACTGCTGGACCAACTATTCAACTAGCTAATGGAGAGAATTTTGAACTCTCCTGGCAAGAGCGCTCACTCTGCGCTCAGACTGATCCCGAAGCTTTCTTTCCAGAAAAGGGTGGCTCTACTCGCGAAGCAAAGCGGGTCTGTCTTTCATGCGATGTGCGACAAGAGTGTCTTGAATACGCTCTGGCACATGATGAACGCTTCGGTATTTGGGGCGGCCTCTCAGAACGTGAGCGCCGTCGTCTTAAGCGCCGTCCTGCGTAAGGCAAGCAAGAGAGAATTTCGCGTCTGCTTCCTTACTTTAGGTAGGTTCTTCCCATGAGCGCTCCGCGGGTAACTGCACTCTTGGTTGTACACGATGGAGCAACCTGGTTATCAGAAGTTGTTGCCTCCCTTGCGCTGCAATCTGTAAGACCCAACCAAGTATTTGCCATTGATACCGGCTCACTCGATGCTTCGGTGAAGCTGCTAAATGGCGCTCGCATTCCGGTTGCAACGATCGATAGAGAAAGTGGATTCGGCGCTGCAGTTGCTTATGGAATTACGCAGTTGCCTGCGCTGATTAAAGATAGCGAAGAATGGATTTGGATTCTCCACGATGACTGCGCGTTGCACCCAGCCGCACTGGAATCTTTATTAGCAGCGATTGCTGATCGCCCAAGTGTTGTAATGGCTGGACCAAAACTTCTTGGTTGGCACGATCGAACTCATCTGATTGAAGCAGGAATAAGTATTGCAACTAACGGTGCGAGATGGACCGGGCTTGAACCACTTGAATACGATCAAGGTCAACACGATGGCGTGAAAGAAGTTCTTTCTGTCAGCACCGCAGGTGCCCTAATACGCCGCGATGTCTTTGAAGAACTCGGCGGCTTTGACCAGAATCTAGAGCTCTTCCGAGACGATGTTGATTTTGGTTGGCGGGTGCGCGTTGCTGGACACTCGGTGATTGCAGTCTCTGATGCAATTGGATATCACGCGCAAGCATCAGCTACCGAGCGACGAAGTGTTGATGTGAAAGGTGCCTTTCTTCACCGCCCACTATTACTCGATCGTCGTAATGCAGCCTATGTCTTACTAGCTAACTCAAGTGTGTGGTCGCTACCTGGACTCATCATCACGTTATTTGCCGGAGCTATCTTGCGCTCTATTGCTTATCTCTTTGCCAAACTTCCCGGATATGCATCCGATGAAATCTTGGCAATTGGTTCACTAATTATTCATCCCACCGAATTGTTATCGGCTAGGAAATTTCGTAAGCAGCACCGACTGATTTCTCCTAGGGTCGTAAACACCTTTGTTCCTTCTCGCCTTTCCCAACTTCGTTCAGCAATTTCTCGTCTGGCATCGACGCTACGTTCCGCGCTGCTTCCTCATTCACCAACCCGTGATCTACCAATTGCTAGTGACTTAGAGATTAATGAAGATGAGGATCTGCTCACTCCTATTTCACGGACTCCGTGGAGGTCTCTCTTCTATCGACCCATGATTATTGCTGCATCAATCATCACTCTTATCTCACTTTCATGGGCCCGTCACAGGTTTGGACCACTGGCTGGAGGCTCACTTGCGGAATCTCCGAATAGTTTTCGAGATTTAATCAAGCTCTATATCGCTAGCTGGCACGACGTCGGTATGGGCAGCGCAGAACCCACACCTACCTGGGTCTTAGCTATTGCAATCGCGTCCCTGCTCTTCTTTGGAAATGTCTCCGTTTTTATCACTGTTTTCTTCCTAGTCGCGCCATTAATACTTCTTCTCTCAGCACACCGATACCTAAAGAAATTCACAGATAATCAGTGGCTTTCAGCTGGTGCTTCCTTGCTCTATGCCTTATCGCCGGTGGCGATTGCATCGGTGAACGCTGGGCGACTTGGGGTGCTTGTCTTTATGGCGCTACTGCCGTATCTGATTAGGCAATTTCATGTGTGGGCCGAAATTGATCGCTGGAGTTGGCGCAGCGTCTTTGGACACTCACTTTTTATCTGGTTCCTGCTTTCATTTAATCCATCGGTACTACTCATCCTGATCTTAGGAATCGCACTGACAATTTTTGGTGACTTCAGAAAGGCATCGAATAATCACAAGGATCAGCTTTTTCTCGAGCGACTCAAGCGCCGCCTCACTATTCTGGTAATTCCATTCTTACTATCAGCACCCGCTTCTTTCGGTGTATTGCTTAACCCAACACGCATTCTGCGAGAGATTGGGTTATCTGTTTCTGGTGGTGGCCCGAACTTAGCAATTCTTGCCAATCCCGGGGGACCGGGATCTCTTCCCTGGTGGTGCATCAGTCCAATAGTGGCAATTTTGCTCCTCGCCTACTTCTCTACTACCGCTGCTAGAAAATTTGCGGTTCCAGGAATTGCATTTTTGCTTAGTGGAACTTTGCTCAGCGTTGCAGTAATTCCGGGAAATGGCACACCGTTAAATGCACAAGTTTCAGTTGGAGCCTTTATCGCAATCGCCACACTTTTCTCATTAACATCAGGTGTTGTGATGTTCGACAAGATTAGATCTCGCCTTGAACAATCCCACATTAACTACAGACACATTTCGGTGGCCCTCATCCTGGCCCTAACTCTTATTTATAGTGCAACGTCACTCTCATGGCTGGTATCTGCAGGGTCAGATTCACCATTGCGTACAGGGGAGAAGAACGTTCTACCGGCCTACCTGGCAATAGAGAAGAGCGCTAAATCTCTGGTACTTCGCCCTTACACCAGAAATGGTGTGCAAACTCTTTCTTATTACATTTCAAGAGGAGAAGACATCACACTGGGTGAAGTAGATGTTGCCCCAGATGACACCGAGGTAATTTCTCGGGCTGTTGAAGGCTTGGTTGATAACACTGGTGTGAGTTCAAGCAAAGTCTTAGCCACTTACGGAATCAAATACGTTTATCTGAAGAATCCGATAATTGATGAAGTAGTTCAAACAATTGATGGTTTAGGTGGATTCGTAAGAACTTCTGCAACGAAAGCTGGAATTGTCTGGAAGGTAAGTGAGCCAACAGGGCGAATCATTCTCACCGACTATGCAGGAGAAGTTTCAATTATTGAAGGAACGGGAATTAGCGCAATTGTGCCGCGTCCCGGAACAATCACACTCACTGAGAGTTTTAGTAAAGGGTGGCGGATTTATCAAGATGGTTTCGCCGCAGCTCGCATTGAAAATCGCGATGGACTTCCTACTTTTGAAATCACCAACGCAGGAGAAGTCACCATCTTCCATGATGGCACGCAGCGAAGGGCATGGATCTCTTTCTTCATGATTGTGATGGTAACTGTCATTGTGCTTGCTCTGCCATCTGGTCGTCGTAAGAGTGAAATATCCGAGAAGGAGCTGGCATGAAAAGTAACCGTGGCTTCATCCTTCTTCTTGTAACAGCCTCAATTTTAGCGGTGAGTAATTTGCTTAACTTCACCGTCTCAACATCTCGGTTTAACCAGGCATACCCTTCCGTTATTTGCCCGCCTAATACCTCAGGTTTAAGCACAGCAATCTCTTTAACTAGTGCGCAGACGCAGATAAGGAAAACTGGCACATCTTCCATGAACACACGTGAGGTGGGAATTCGCCGTTATGCGATTGCTTCACAATCTGCTGTCATCGATGCTGGTGCAATTACCCCTGTTGTGTGGCAAGTGCGAACAGGTGTGTGGGCTGGTGCATCTGCGTGTCAGGCCCCAATAACGTCACGATGGTTTGTGGGCGCGACTGCAGATATCACTTCCAAAGGTTCGCTGAATTTAGTAAATAGTGGACTCGGTAAAGCACTCATTAAGGTTTCAGTCTTTAGTGAGAACGGCGCACTGACTCCTAGAGATTTAGTTGTTCAGGCGAATTCATATAAGCAAATCTCACTGCCATCTTTGGCTCCCGGTGCGAAATCAATTGCTATCCGGATCGAAGCAAAGTCTGGCCGCGTCAATGGCTTTCTTGTCGATGAACGAGGAAAAGGGCTTCGATCACTTGGTGGAGACATAGTTAATTCAACTGATGATCCTGGTAAGAAGTTGCAAATTCCTGCCATTCCTCAGCAAGTAAAGAAGAAGACTCCGAGCCCCCACACATTGCGTCTATTAGTTCCAGGAGATGTGGATGCGCGTATCAGTGCTGAGATTCGCTCTACCGACGGAACATTTTCGCCGGTTGGGATAAATGGCAGGGTGATTGCTCACAAGAAAGTTGTTGAGATTCCGATGGATATCTTGATGACTTCTGGAAAATTTGCGCTACATATCTCATCCGATCAACCGATTCTTGGATCTGTTTTTTCACCTACGGTCTCGCAAGGTAAGAGTGATTTCGTGTGGAGTACTGCAGTTCCGGACTTACAAGAGTTCACCTTGGCTACCACCGGATTAGCTCCCACTTTGGTTTTCACGGGCAGTGAAATTGAAGTCAGACTCACAGTGACACAGGCCAACGGGAAGACCAGAACAATCGATGTCAAAGGCACTGACATAGCCACCTACGTTCTATCTGACTCTGCACAGTCGGTCAGGTTTTCGGCAATCTCACGCGGAACATCTGGCGCCGCTCTGATTTCATCGAAGAGTGGATATGGATATGTTCCATTGACTCCGGGCAGTGTTCTGACGAAATCTTCAATTCCGGATTCAAATATCCGTGTGTTAAATCCCTGACTTTTATCGCTACCCCGATAGCCTTATACACATGAGTTCTTCGGTACGTTCTGGGCGCAGCTGCTCTCGTGTGAGCTGCACTTCTTCCGCATCGATGACCCTTACCTATATTTACGCTGAGTCCACTGCAGTACTTGGGCCACTGGCAACTTTTTCTGAACCTCATTCATATGATCTCTGCGATAAACATTCTGCGCGACTTACTGTGCCTCAGGGTTGGAATGTCATA
>JBILAM010000049.1:0-7156 GCA_044354225.1 Candidatus Planktophila sp. | reverse complement strand
CGTGCAATTCTTAGCGCAGCTAATCACCCATTGGTGGAGCAGGCGCAGACTATGGATGGAGCAGCATCACGTGCTGCAGAATTGGCGGCCAAGTAATGTCAATCTTTATCAATTCGGCAAGCAAGATAATCGTTCAAGGAATGACTGGCTCTGAAGGAACTAAGCACACCCGCCGTATGTTGGCATCAGGTAGCAAAGTTGTTGGTGGAGTTACACCTGGCAAGGGTGGACAGTCTGTCGATATTGACGGAACCACACTTCCAGTATTTAACACAGTAGCTGAAGCCATGACTGCAACTGGAGCCAACGTTTCAGTTGTCTTCGTGCCGCCAAAGTTTGCTAAGGCAGCAGTCATTGATGCAATTGATGCAAAGATGCCGCTCGTTGTTGTTATCACTGAAGGAATTCCTGTGCACGATGCAGCATTCTTCTATGCCTACTCTGTGCAAAAGGGCACCACACAAATCATTGGTCCTAACTGCCCAGGTTTGATTAGCCCGGAACAATCAAATGTTGGCATCATTCCTGCAGATATTACAAAGCGTGGACCCATTGGTCTGGTATCAAAGTCAGGAACTCTTACTTATCAAATGATGTACGAACTTCGAGATATCGGATTCTCAACAGCAGTAGGTATTGGCGGAGACCCGGTTATCGGAACCACCCATATTGATTGCCTTCGTGCATTCCAAGATGATCCTGAAACAACTGCAATCGTGATGATTGGTGAAATCGGTGGCGATGCGGAAGAGCGCGCAGCTGCATTTATCTCTGAATATGTCACCAAGCCAGTTGTGGGTTACGTTGCAGGATTCACTGCCCCTGAAGGAAAAACGATGGGACATGCTGGCGCGATCGTTTCTGGTTCATCAGGAACTGCTCAAGCTAAAAAAGATGCACTTGAAGCTGCTGGCGTGAGAGTGGGACAAACACCAAGTGAAACTGCGCAATTAATGCGCGACATACTAGGTCGTTAATTCCACGATGCAACGCGTCCTCCTGGTCTCGTTGTCTCATGTATTTCGTAGCGCTGCATTTCTACTTCTGCCGTTCTCATTTATCGCACTAATTGCCTGGTCAACGGCCGGAAGTGCAAGTGGATCAACTACAGATCCCATACGTGGCGCACTCTGGATCTGGCTAGGTGCGCACCACGTTCCATTTCAGCTCTCACTCCCACCTACTGGTGTCACTGGCTATCTCACCTACTTACCGATTGGCGCAGTAGTTCTGCCTTTTCTTATTATCCGCTCCTCATTTACCCGAGCCCTCGACAGACTTAAGGGTGACTACCACGATCTCAATATTGTCAGACTTAACTTTTCAATAATCTATGCGCTACTTGTGACCATATTAGCTTTCATGAGCAGATCTAACTCGGTCGCAGCGCAGTGGTATTTAGCCCCGCTCTTTGCATTTGCCATTGCTCTGATTTCAACTATGACAGTGGGTAATCGCGTAGTGCCATCACGCCCACTTCGCATGAGCACTCGAGTTTTATCAATTCTCCTTGGAGTTTCATTCATTCTCATATCGGTACTTATCTTTGCTAATTTCTCTCAAGTTAAAAACATCTCTACCTCGCTACAACCTGGAATCTTTGGTGGAGTGCTACTTCTCTTTCTTAACATTCTCTATTTACCAAACGCAGCTATTGCAGCGGCGGCTTATTATTCAGGAACTGGATTAGCAGTTGGCGCCGGAACTCTTATTTCACCGTATTGGTATCAGTTAGGACAGATTCCGGCACTGCCACTTCTTGGAATACTTCCCGTGGGACCAGAGCCCCTTGCACTCCTTGGAATACTTTTCTTCGTTGGTCTTGGTGCGCTCTTGGGCTATTTCACTTCCAACTTTGATATTCGCGCAATTGCCCAGAGCTACCTCTTCACAGTTATTGGCCTGGTCCTTCTTGGCTATCTTGCAAGCGGATCACTCATCACTGCAGAGATGGGCGCTATGGGAGTTTCAATCTGGAAGTTCGCACTCTCAGTTGCACTCGAAATGGGAATTGGCCTAGCTCTCACAATTCTCATTACCAATAAAGTATTAAATAGAGGCACTGCATGAAGAGGGTTGTCATTCTTGCTTCGGGCAGCGGAACTCTGGCACAGGCAATTTTTGATGCGCGCACAAATACTTTGGCTGAGGTAGATATCGTGGCAGTCATCTCTGATAAGAAAGATGCTCAAGTTATTGAAAGAGCAGAGGCGGCGCACGTTGAGTCTTATGTAATTCCAATGATGGCCGATCGCACGCAATGGGACCGTGAGCTTGAGACACTCCTGAGCGCTCTCAAGCCCGACCTTGTGGTCAGCGCTGGGTTTATGCGCTTACTTTCATCCAGGACTGTCGAAAAATTCAAGATCATCAATAGCCATCCATCTCTTCTGCCGCTTTTTCCTGGCGCACACGCAGTTCGCGATGCCCTGCGAGCAGGAGCCACGCAGAGCGGAACAACAATTCATTGGGTTGATTCAGGTCTGGATACCGGGGAAGTAATCGCCCAGGAGCGATGCGACATACGCAGTGACGACACCGAAGACTCGCTGCACGAGCGCATTAAGATTCTGGAACGAGGTCTCTTAGTTGCGACCATTGCTTCGATACTCGCTCTGCAGGAGAACAAGAATGGCTAATCGCAAACCAATACGCAGGGCGCTAGTAAGTGTCTATGACAAAGCGAGATTGCTCGAGCTTGGAAAAGTTCTGGCTGAAGCCGGAGTTGAAATACTTTCCACCGGCTCTACCGCCAAAACTCTGCAGGACGCTGGAATAGCAGTGACTGAAGTCAGTACCTACACCGGTTTCCCAGAAATTATGGGCGGTCGCGTCAAGACGCTGCACCCAAAGATTCATTCAGGAATTTTGGCAGATCAAGATAATCCAGAACACTTGAAAGCAATTGCAGATCTTGATATCGAACCCTTTGATCTTGTTGTCATTAACTTGTATCCGTTTGCAGCAACACTCGCCTCAGGTGCTGATTTTGCTGAATGTATTGAACAGATTGATATCGGTGGCCCATCGATGTTGCGCGGGGCAGCCAAGAACCATGGATCGGTTGCAGTTCTCTGTAATACATCGCAATATGACCATCTCTTTGCATCCATAAAGGCCGGTGGGTTTAGCGATGAGGAGCGAAAGTTACTTGCCCTCGAAGTCTTTCGCACAACAGCTGAATACGACCTCACCATCGCAAGCTGGCTTGGATCAACGATTAGTAGCGATATGCAGGATTTGGATTGGCTGGGTCTGATTTTCAAACGTGAGAATTCTCTTCGCTATGGAGAAAACCCACATCAGAGTGCTGCTATTTATCGAGGCGGTCCAAGTGGAATCGTTAATGCCGTGCAGTCACATGGCAAAGAGATGTCATTTAATAATTACACCGATGCTGATGCAGCTTGGCGAGCGGCACTGGATCATGTCGAGCCATGCGTGGCAATCATTAAGCACGCCAATCCATGTGGCATTGCAGTTGGAAAAGATATTGCGGATGCTTATACAAAAGCACATCTATGCGATCCAGTCTCAGCGTTCGGTGGAGTTGTGGCGGCAAATCGCACAGTTACTTCCGCGATGGCGAAGTCTCTATCCGAAGTATTTACTGAAGTAATTATTGCGCCAGAGTATGAGAGCGCTGCGCTAGAAATATTGAAACAGAAACCATCCATTCGAATTCTTACCTGCGCTCACACTCAAATCCCCCCTCTCGAAATTCGACCTGTGTCAGGTGGCGTATTAGTGCAAGAGACTGATCTCATTACCGCCCAAGGAGATGATCCAAAGAATTGGAAGCAAGTAACAGGTGCTGCACTTTCACCAGATGTATTACGCGATCTGGTATTTGCCTGGAGAGCTGTTCGCGCCGTTAAGAGCAATGCCATTCTTCTTGCTAAAGATGGCGCAGCAGTAGGAATCGGAATGGGGCAGGTAAACCGGGTTGATTCTGCAAAGCTTGCTGTTGATCGCGCAGGATCTCGGGTTGCTGGAAGTGTGGGTGCATCGGATGCATTCTTCCCATTTGCTGATGGCCTTGAGATTCTTACCGCAGCCGGGGTGATAGCAATCGTGCAACCGGGCGGTAGCGTTCGTGATGAGGAAGTTATTGCTGCTGCATCTAAGGCAGGAATAGCGATGTTCTTCACCGGAACCCGACATTTCTCGCACGCCTAGAGCAGCGATTAAGATAAAGCCATGAGCGCGCAAATACTTGATGGCAGAGCACTTGCCGCATCTATTAAGAAAGACCTTGCTGCGCGCACTCTGGCTTTGAAAGCCAAGGGAATTACGCCGGGCCTTGGAACCATCTTGGTGGGCGATGATCCTGGTTCGCATTCTTATGTTGGCGGAAAACATAGAGATTGCCAAGAAGTAGGAATTAATTCGATACGCGTAGATCTTGCCGCAACTGCGACGCAAGCAGATGTACTTGCTGCTATCAATGAACTTAATGCTGCAAAAGAGTGCACTGGATATATCGTGCAACTTCCGCTTCCGGCTTCAATTGATACTCAACTTATTCTGGAAGCAATCGATGCCACAAAAGATGCCGATGGTTTGCACCCACTTAATTTAGGTCGCCTCGTTGCGGGGCACCAAGCACCGCTGCCATGCACTCCACGCGGCATTGTTGAATTGATTAACCACTATAAAATTCCACTTTCGGGTGCAGAAGTTGTCGTTATCGGGCGTGGACTCACAGTTGGTCGACCGCTCGGCCTGCTGCTTACGCGCAAGAAAGAAAATGCAACCGTCACACTGACCCACACTGGTACTAAAGATTTGCTCGCTCACACACAGCGCGCTGATATTGTGATTGCAGCTATCGGTCAACCACACTTCTTGAAAGCTAAGATGATTAAGCCCGGTGCAGTAGTTCTCGATGTTGGAATCTCGCGGACAGATGCCGGACTCATTGGCGATGTTGATCCAGGTGTATTTGATGTCGCATCTTTCGTTGCACCGATGCCGGGTGGTGTTGGCCCCATGACACGTGCCATGCTGCTCATGAATGTGGTTGATGCATGCGAGCGATAAACGCCCTACAACTTCGCATTGCATACATAGTGATTTCACTTGGAGTTCTCTTTGGTATTGCAGGATTTGTCCGCACTGGGGCGCTACTTATTTCGGCAGGCACGTGTGTGATTGCTCTCTCGCAGTGGGGGTCTCGCTCCTTCGAGCGCTATCTGCCGCTAACGATAGCGGTGGTGCTTTTTGGGCTGGCAATTGCACTTCCTAATGGGTTGTAGAATTCTCTCGACATCAAGATAAAACCAAATCAATTAAAGGGATAGCGCAATGACAAAGAAAGTCACCGTTGTAGGTGCAGGTTTCTACGGATCAACCACTGCACTTCGCTTAGCTGAATACAACATCTTTGATGAAGTTGTGCTCACAGATATCCTTGAAGGAAAGCCAGAAGGTTTGGCACTTGATATGAACCAATCTCGCTCCATCGAAGGTTTTGAAACGCGCATTACTGGCGCGACCACAACACCTGATGGTGGTGGCTATGAAAAGACTGCCAACTCTGATGTTGTAGTCATTACCGCAGGACTTCCACGTAAGCCTGGAATGAGCCGCATGGATTTGATCGGCGTAAATGCCGGAATCGTTCGCGGAGTGGCAGAAAATATTGCAAAGCATTCACCGAACGCGGTCATCATCGTGGTCTCTAATCCACTGGATGAAATGACGGCCCTGGCACAGCTTGCTACCAACTTTCCAAAGAACCGCGTGATGGGTCAAGCAGGAATGCTTGATACTGCACGCTTTACTAACTTTGTAGCAGAAAAGCTTGGAGTTCCAGTTGCCTCAGTCAAGACTCTGACACTGGGCTCACATGGAGACACCATGGTTCCGGTTCCAAGTCGTTGCACAGTAAATGGCGTGGCACTTTCTGAGAAGCTATCCCAGACTGAAATTGATGAACTAGTTGATCGCACACGTAATGGTGGCGCTGAGGTAGTTGCACTTCTGAAAACTGGCTCTGCTTACTATGCGCCATCTGCAGCAGCAGCGCGTATGGCAAAGGCAGTGATTGAAGATTCAGGTGATGTCATGCCTGTGTGCGCATGGGTTGATGGTGAATACGGAATTTCCGGTGTCTATCTCGGCGTTGAAGCCGAGATTGGCAAGGTAGGCATTCGCAAAGTTGTCGAAAGCGCTCTGACAGATTCAGAAGTTGCCTCACTGAAAGAAGCAGCAGAAGCTGTTCGTGCAAAACAAGCAGACGTGCAAACGCTGTAATTGAGTAGAAGGTAATCGGGAGAAGATAATGTCAAAGATTAAAGTAGAAGGAACAGTTGTTGAGCTTGATGGCGATGAGATGACTCGCATCATCTGGCAGTTCATCAAAGACAAGCTGATCCTGCCTTACCTCGATGTGAACCTTGAGTACTACGACCTTGGTATGGAACACCGCGATGCAACCGATGATCAAGTCACCATCGATTCTGCTCGCGCAATCCAGAAGCATGGCGTGGGAATCAAGTGCGCAACAATTACTCCAGATGAAGCCCGCGTTGAAGAATTTGGCCTCAAAAAAATGTGGAAGTCTCCTAACGGAACTATTCGCAACATCCTTGGTGGCGTCATTTTCCGTGAGCCAATCATTATCAGCAACGTTCCGCGCTTAGTTCCACACTGGACTAAGCCAATTGTTATCGGCCGCCATGCTTTCGGTGATCAATACCGTGCCACAGATTTCAAAGTACCAGGAGCTGGAAAGCTCACTCTCTCATTTGTGCCAGAAGATGGTTCTGCTCCGCAAGAGTTTGAAGTATTCGACTTTAAATCTTCAGGTGTTGCTATGGCTATGTATAACGTCGATGACTCAATCCGCGACTTTGCCCGTGCGTCACTGAACTACGGACTTCTTCGTAAGTTCCCGGTCTATCTCTCAACGAAGAACACAATTCTTAAAGCCTACGATGGACGCTTCAAAGATATCTTTGAAGAGATTTATCAAGCAGAGTTCAAGACTCAGTTTGAGGCCGCAGGTATTTGGTATGAACACCGCCTGATTGATGACATGGTTGCCATGTCACTTCGCATGGAGGGTGGATATGTCTGGGCATGTAAGAACTACGACGGAGATGTGCAATCAGATACCGTCGCACAGGGTTATGGCTCACTCGGTCTCATG
>JBILAM010000020.1:0-22910 GCA_044354225.1 Candidatus Planktophila sp. | reverse complement strand
CCTTGCAGTCTCCTTCGACTCTATTCGAGCCAAACTCAACAGCACTAGGAGTTAACTCATGACGGTCAATGTTTCTACACAAAGAATCATTCCTGCTCGACGACCTAATAAGACCATCAAGGTTGGTTTAGTTGCTGGCGGACTTGGCACATATTGGCCGCAATTTCCACATCTCTTGCCACAACTACAAGCATCTGCAAAGTATGTCTCGCAGCGTATTGGGGCGATGGATGTTGAACTCATTGATGCTGGATTTATCTCTGATCCACAAGAAGGCGCCGTAGCTGCCGAGAAATTACGTGCTGCGGGCTGTGACATGATCGTGATGTTCCTAACCACATACATGACATCATCAATGGTTATTCCTATTGCGCAACGTTCGAACTCACCTGTGCTCGTGATTAACTTGCAACCAACTGAACAGATGGATCACGCAAAGTTCGACACCGGTGATTGGCTTGCATACTGTGGAGCTTGCCCACTGCCAGAGGTGGCTAACGCATTTGAGCGGGCCGGAGTTCCATTCCGATCAGTTTCAGGATTCCTTCGCGAAGAACGTGCCTGGACAAAGATTCATAGTTGGATTCAAGCTGCTGGAATCCGCGCAATGCTTCGTAACTCACGTCATGGAATTATGGGCCACCTTTACCCTGGAATGTTAGATGTTTCTACGGATATGACTATGGTGACTACACACTTTGGTGGTCACATGGAAGTGCTCGAATTTGATGACCTGCGCGTGCGTGTTGAGAAGGCAACTGCAAAAGAGATCGATGCAGTCCTTGATGAAACACGTTCAATCTTTGACCTAGATGGAACTGTCAATGATGATGATTTGCGTTGGGCAGGACAAGTAGCAGTTGGACTTCGTCGACTCGTCGATGATTTCGATATTTCAAGTCTTGCTTACTATCACCGTGGTCTCGATGGAGAAATTCACGAGCGCCTTGGTGCTGGAATGATTCTTGGTTGTTCACTTCTGACTGCAGAAGGCGTTCCTGCAGTGGGCGAGTACGAATTGCGCACATCCATCGGGATGTTGATGTTTGATCGAATTGGAGCAGGTGGATCTTTCACTGAGTTCCAGGGACTTAACTTTAATTCCGGTGTAGTTGAAATGGGCCACGATGGCCCTGCCCACCTATCAATTACCAACGACCGACCAATCCTTCGCGGCCTCGGTGTTTTCCACGGTAAGCGCGGTTATGGAGTTTCAGTTGAAATCGGTGTGAAACATGGACCGGTCACTACCTTTGGAGTTAATCAGCGCAAGAACGGAAGCTATCAATTCGTTGCATCTGAAGGTGAAGTTGTAGATGGCCCACGCCTCCTCCTTGGAAACACGACATCACTTATTGATTTTGGAATGAATCCAGGTGAATGGTGTGATGCGTGGAGCGCTACTGGAGTCCCTCACCACTGGGCGCTAGGAACCGGTCACCGCGTGGCGGAACTGCGTTCGATAGCAGAACTTCTCGATATTGAGATGGTTGTTATCTAGCAAGCGCTTAGAACTTAAAGAAAGAAATCTACTAGGCGTTCTTTCCTTTATTGCTATTTGCTTTCGCCTTCTTCTCTGAAACGCTATGAAAAGTGGTCGGAATTAATATAGTTCTTGGAGCTTCCCCGCGGATTAACTCCAGAATCAACTCAGCAGCGTATTTACCGATCAATTCGGGATTTCTATAGACCGAAGAGATAGGCGGGTTCAACAAATCAAATAATGGCCATTCATCTAAGGCAACGATGGTGACATCCTTCTCCGGCACTTTTCCGATCTCCTTGAGCGCATGTAACGTTCCACCGGAAGCTCCAATGCCACCAGTTAAAATAGCTGTGGGTGGCTTTGGAAGTTTAAACAACTTTAAAGTCTCTTCCTTGGCATATTTTTCAGTAAAGTCCTTAAGTCGGATTAGTTCAGGGAAAATCTTCTCATCGGCATCTTTATAAGCGGATCTAAAACCTTCTAAGCGATTCTTTGTCACATACATATCTTTAGGCCCTGAGATAAAGGCAATGCGGGTGTGGCCCTGTGAGAGAAGATGCGCAACTGCCTTCTTTACGCCCAATGCATGGTCGCTGAGCACGGCGCTACTTGTAACTCCTGGGAGCTTACGATCTAGGAGAACAGTCGGTGCACCGAATAATTCGATATCTTCTTTCACGCTTTCAGACGTTTCCGAAACCAGCGATGCGATGACCCCATCCACGCGCCTGCTCTTTAAAATAGCAAAGTTCAATTTTTCGGTATCTTCAGTGCCGGATGAATTGATAAGAATCATTGAGTAATGAGATTTGCGTAGCTCTGCTTCGCAACTCTGAGCGATAGTTGAGAAAAATGGATTCATGATGTCTCGGATCATAAATCCGATTGTGTGTGTAGTTCCGCGACGCAAAGATTGCGCCAGATGGTCAGGTCGGTATCCAAGATTGTTTACAGATTTTTCAACCTTAATTCTCATCGCCTCTGATACCGATTTATGCCCAGAGAGAACCCGAGAAACACTAGAGATAGCCACGCCCGCTTGGGCAGCAACATCCTCGATTCGGACCCGGGCTACTTTTTTAGATTTCAAAACCTTGCCTTTCGCGGGGCTATCTTCTCTGCGGTCTGCGGAGTTGAAAAAACAGAGAAAGCGTTCACCGCAGTATAGGAGAATTCCCTAGCTAACTATAAATTGATGGAGTTAATTCTTATCAATCCTGTATTTTGCAATGAAGTCTTCGTCTAACTCCCAGCCAAATCCAGGCTCCTCTGAGAGCAGGAAGTTGCCGTTATCTAGCGGCTTCTTATTTGCAAGCATCTCCCAGAAAATAGGATCTCTGGTTGGAGAGAAGCATTCGGTATAAGTTCCGTGAGGGACCGATGCCAATAAATGCGATGACACTTGAGCCTCTTCATGGTGGCCTAATTGCACATCAAAAGTTGCAGCAAGGGCAGCAACGCGACGCCATTCAGTCGGGCCTCCGCCCCAAGATGCGTCGTAGTTACATACATCGATTGCATCATTAACCATTAGCTCGCGCATACCGAGTTTGGTGAACTCACTTTGTCCGGCAGCAACATTTACATTTCCACGAGTACGAATGTCACGAAGTCCGCGCCAATCTGAATGCCAACGAGTTGGCTCTTCAAACCAACGCAACTCAATAGAATCTTCAATACAGGCTAAGAATGCGAGGGCTTCAGAGACCGTATAACCCTGATTCGCATCGACTACGAATAGAAAATTATCACCAACTATCTTCCTAGCTAGTTTTAATCTGGCAGCATCTTCTTCAGGAGGTTTTGCCCCAATCTTAAACTTCATGCCGACCGTGCCAGTTTCTTCCTTGAAAAATTTAAGTTCTCGCTCTAAGTCAGCTTCACTGGAACCGTAGTAACCACCAATTCCAATCATTGGAATCCGATCTCGGAATCCACCCCATAGGCGCCATAAAGGTTGGTTAACGCGCTTTCCAAATGCATCCCAGAGCGCACTATCGATACAAGCAATAGATTGCATAGGAATTGCGCGATCGCGCAATTGATCAAAAGTAACGGGAAGCATCGCATGCCATACTTTTTCAATCTGGCGTGAGTCCATGCCGGTAATTGCAGGAGCAATCTCGTCATGAATAATTCCTAAGACTTCGTGTTGCTCTTCATCTGTGTCAGCATTGTAACTTTGGCCAATTATTCCATCAGATGTGGTAATTCTGGTAATGATTGTGCAGCGGTTACGCATCTTGTAGTACGAACCTTTATAGAGATGCTTAAGAGGTACCTTTATTGGAATCGTCTCGATTTTTTCAATGATTGGCATTTTTCTCCCCTAGTTGGTTTCGCAGGTAAAAATGATGTCGCCTGTTTTTATTGCGTCATTTTCCTTAAATAAGAGTTCAGTAATTTTCCCACTCACCGGGGATGGAACTTCAACTGAAGCTTTATCAGTTTCCACCTCAAGGACCATCTCGCCAGCTTCAACGGTGTCACCGACAGATTTTTTCCAGTTTAAAAGGAAAACCTCATCCACTGTGTCACCAAGTCGTGGAAGTTTTACGCTGGTTTTCATTATTTACCTTTCTTATCGGTATAGATATTTTGGAACATCGAAGCCAAGCTAGGGTTTGGAGCGCTCTTGCAATCCTCAACCACACCCCTAATTACCTTAAGAGTCTCCTCTTTAATCTTAGTAATTTGAGCTGCGTCAATTACCTTCTCTTTGACTAATTTTTCCTCAGTCAATTTGATTGGATCGCGTGCTTGCCATTTTTCTAACTCTCCTTCTGGGCGATAGAGCGCTAAGTCAGCTCTAGAGTGGCCAGAGAATCGGTAAGTCTTTGCCTCGATAAATGTTGGTCCCTTGCCGCTTCTTGCATGATCCACCGCCTTTTGAATACCTTCTTGCACGGCAGCAATATCCATACCGTCAATTGCGTAGTGAGGCATGCGATAGCTCTCACCTCTGTGGTGCAGATCTTCGAGCGGGGTGGTGATATCGATACGGCTGTATTCGCCATAAACATTGTTGTCACAGATGAAAACAATAGGCAAGTTCCAGATAGCCGCTAAATTAAGAGTTTCATGGAAAGCTCCGATATTTGTTGCACCATCACCAAAAACAGCAACTGCTACATCATCTGTTCCCCGAGTTTGAAATGAAAGTGCGGCGCCGGCAGCAACTGGCATGCCGCCTCCGATGATTGCTGATGTAGGAAGAAGTCCCAATTCCATGTTGCTCAAGTGCATAGAGCCTCCTACGCCACCACAACATCCAACTGTCTTACCCATGATTTCACCCAAAACTGATTCTGGGCTAAGTCCTAGAGCGAGTGCTATTCCGTGACCACGATAGGTTGCTGAAACAATATCGGTAGGTCGAAGTACTGATGCCATGCCAACTGCAAGTGCTTCTTGGCCAATACACAAATGCGTTGTTCCTCTAATCTCACCAGAGGCAAATAATTCATTGATCTGTTCTTCTAATGTACGTATCTCGATCATACGTTCATACTGAGCGAGTTTATTGCCGGCTATGGCAGATCGACGTTTTAGTTCAGCACTCATGAGCTTAGACCCTCAATCTCCCACCACTGTTTCGGAGTTAATCCGTTTTTCAATGACTCGGTAAGTTGGCGAGCTATATCTTCCGCCGTTGGAATATATCTTGCTTCCAAAGTTCCACTATAAGGAACTGGAACATCAGGTGTAGTGATTCTAAATGGTGCTGCTTTCAGCGATGAGAAGAGCTTGGAAGTAGTTGCAGCAAGTATCTCAGAACCCCATCCGCCACTAAGTGGTGCTTCCTCTACGACGACCAAACGACCAGTCTTTTTCACTGATTCCAGGACGCTCTGGCGATCCCAAGGAACGATTGTGGCAAGGTCAATTAGTTCAGCATCGATTCCAGAAATCTTAATAGCTTCACTACATACCTTTACCATCTGTCCCATCGATACCAATGTAATTTCTTTTCCGAGGCGCAGAACCCTCGCCTTACCAATCTCCATTTTTAATGAGGTATCAACTGGTCCACGATCGGCGTAAAGAACTCTTGTTTCAAGAAACATTACTGGATCTGGGTCTTGAATTGCAGCTCGAAGCAAACTGTAAGCTGACTGGGCATCGCTAGGAGTAACTACCTTTAATCCTGGTGTTGCACTTACCCAGTTCTCAAGAGTTTGAGAATGCTGACTACCAAAACCTAAACCTGATCCACAAGAAGCACGCACGACCATCGGTACGGATAACATGCCATTACTGAGGTAACGCATCTTTGCGGCCTCGGTAACAAGTTGATCGAGTGCAACCCCTAAGAATTCCATAAACATAATTTCAACAACCGGGCGCATTCCCATGATTGCTGCTCCGACTGCGGCGCCTGTGAATGCCATCTCAGAGATAGGAGTATCTCGCACGCGAAGGGGCCCAAATTCCTGGAGCAGACCTTCTGAAGTTTTAAACGGTCCTTCAGCAACTGCCACATCTTCACCGAAAATCATTACTGATTTATCAGCTCTCATCTCATCTGCCAGCGCTGTTGCTATCGCTTGGCGAAAACGCATTTCCTTTGTGCCGCTCTCAAGGACTTGTTCAGCCATTTGTTTTAACCCTTCAGAAGGATAAATCCTAATAATCCAATAATTGCTTTACTCAAGCCTATGGAAACGATACCATGTCAGGATATAACTTTCCCACCATAGGAGTCAATAGCCTTCAATGTACAACAAATCACTTTTTGAGAACTTGCCGCTCTCGGGCTTAAAGGTCCTGGATGCAACTTCCAATATTGCCGGCCCTTTTGGTGGGGCAATTTTGGCTGATTTGGGCGCAGATGTAATTAAAGTGGAGACTCCGGCAGGTGATGCCTCACGAACTATGACACCGCAAGATGGAGATAGATCGGCCTATTTTCATATCGTTAACCGGAACAAATCTGCCATCAGTATCGATCTAAAATCTGCAGCAGGTCAAGCGCAGTTGAAAGAGCTTTTGGCTGATACCGATGTATTTCTGACTAATTTTCTTCCTGAGCGTTTAACGGCGATGCATCTGACCCCAGCTGAACTGATGAAAATTAAACCAGGCTTGATCTTTGGCAACTTATCTTCTTATGGCAGCAGCGGACCAGATTCATCTGTGCCTGGCTATGACGCCACCTTGCAGGGGCGAACTGGAATCATGCATGTCACAGGAGAACCTCACGGAAAACCAGTACGTGCCGGTGTCTCAGTCCTCGATATGGGTTCTGGGATGTGGCTAGCAATTGGAGTATTGGCCGCTTTAGTTAAGCGCGCAGAAACGGGGCTAGGTTCGGTAGTTGAGACATCTCTCTATGAAACAGGGGCATCGTGGGTTAGTTACCACCTCGCTGCATTTCAACTCAGCGGCAAGCCCTCTGAAAGATTTGGGGCAAGCCACCCTGCTTTTGGCCCCTATGGTCTCTATCAAACACTTGATGGAGATATATGTATCGGAGTTGGTAACGATAATATTTTTTCTAAATTATGCGTATTACTCAATCGCGAAGATTTGATTACTAACCCAGAATTTGTGACCAATACCAGCCGAGTTGCGAATGCAGCTCTTCTTAGAGTTGAGCTGGAAAAGGTCTTGGTAACCAAGGGCGCTAAACATTGGGCCGAACATCTTGGTAGGCAGGGCGTTCCGGTAGATCGTGTTTCAAAGCCGGAAGATTTATTGAACGATCTGCAAGCAGAAGCAGTTGAAATACTGCTGCCTTACCCTGATGAAACAAGTGAAATAAAGAAGATTCCAGGCGTCCCGCTTCGATTTAATGGGCAAAGACCACCGATTAGAAATCCTGCTCCACATAAACCCAATTAATACATTAATTGACCACCGGAGACGTTGAGCACGGCCCCGGTGATGTAAGAGGAAGCATCTGAAGCAAGAAATATCACTGGTCCCGCTAGCTCTTCTGGTGTAGCAAGTCGGCCAAGTGGAATCATTGAAACGAATCCTGCTAGAGCTTCTGGAGTTTGATTGCCCACCATCATCTGTGTATCCACCCCACCTGGTGAGACCGAATTTACGCGCACCCCATCCGGTGCAAATGAGCGAGCGAGACCTTTAGTCATTGTGACAACGCCACCTTTACTGGCGGCGTATACAACCGAGCCACCAAAGCCACCGGTCCACCAACCTTGAGAGGAGAAGTTGACGATAGAACCCTTGGTACCGGCGTTCCGGAATGAATCTCGGGCGGTGCGGTTTAAGAAGAATGTTGCCTTTAAATTAGTATCAATCTGGAAATCCCAATCATCTTCTGTTACCTCATCCACACTTGAGCGCCGGCGCAAAACTGCCGCACAGTGAACAAAAGCAGCCATTGGCGCCATCTCTTGCGCGAGATCAAAAATACCTTTGTGATTGGCTAATTTAGATAAATCAAGTTGCAGGGACTTATGCCCAGTGCCTGCCAAGCCAGCAACTATCTCCTCAACTGGGGATCCGGGCACATCAACGAGAAGAACGTGAGCTCCAGCTTCTGCCAATCCTTGGACAACTGCCTTGCCAATTCCACCCGCGGCTCCAGTAACAACAACACTTTTACCTTGTAATCCTGAATCACTTCGCCACATGGACGCCCCATTCTCCAAAATAATCTCCAGAATGCTATTTCATTTAATTACATGAACCGCTACAGTCTATTTCACAGTACACGCATAGAAAAGTCAATATATTTGAGGTGGAAAATTCATGGAATCGCTATTCGGCATCACTGGATCTAAAGTTTTACTTACTGGCGGTACAGGTGGAATAGGTTCTGCACTAGTCGAAGGTTATCTTCGAGCCGGAGCTCATGTATGCATGATGGCTCGCGATGAGGAAGCAGTGAAAATTTCACAGCAGAAATACGCTGAATTTGGCAAGAATTTTACTTATGTGATTGCTGATTTCCTATCAGATGACTCATGCCTTAGCGCAGTCGCTCAAGCTTCAAAGACGCTAGGTCAGATAGACACTTTGGTATTGGCACATGGCAACGTCATGCCTGGACCTGCAGTCGATATGACTCTGGAATCATGGTCGGCGCAGATTCAAGTGAACTTAACATCGACCTTCCGTTTAGCACAAGCGGTTGCACCAGAGATGATTAAGCGTAAATCTGGAAAAATTATTACCTATGCGAGTATGTTGACATTTCAAGGTGGATTAAATGTGGCCGGATATGCTGCGAGCAAAGGCGGAGTTGGTCAACTTACTAGGGCCTTATCCAATGAATGGGCGCCTCACGGAGTAAATGTGAACTCGATTGCTCCTGGATATATCAAGACCAAACTCAATCAACATGTATGGAAAGATCCTGAGCGCGAAAAGGCTGTATTAGCTCGCTTAACAAGTGGGCGATGGGGCAATCCAGAAGACCTCGTTGGACCAACCCTGTTTCTATCTTCTCACGCAGCAGATTACCTACACGGAGTAATCCTTCCCGTGGATGGCGGATGGCTCTCTCGGTGAGAGAGGCAGTTGCAACCAACGTTGGAATCGATAGCTACACCTTCCATCGATTCTTCGGAGAGATTACCAAGTGGGAAGAACCCTCCCAGGAACAATGGAAGCTAAAAGATTTCTTTGACTTTGCAGATGCGCAGGGCCTCTCTTTCGTATCTCTGCAAACCGTCTACTTAAAAAATGAGATAGATACTTTCAAGGAAGATATTAAGAACTGGTTGGCAAACACCAACCGCACAGTGGTTTTCACATGGGGCCATCCAAATGGATTTGATGGTGGCCGCAAGCCAGAGATGTTATTCGATGCCCTGTATTTCTTGCAGGTTTCTCATGAGTTAGGACTACCGCAGATGCGGATTGTTCTAGGCAATCACTGGAATTTTGATATGCCGGTTCAAGAGCGGCTAGAAACCCTCCGACCCCTTGTGAAGTCAATGCTGGTAGCGGCTGAAAATTTTGGAATAAAGATTTCTATCGAAAACCATGCAGACTTTCTAGCGGTTCAGGTGATGAAGTTTATTGAAGAATTCAACTCTCCATATCTAGGGATGTGTCTAGATTTAGCAAATGTATTGCGAGTGGGAGAAAGCCCAGAACAACTCTTAAAGGATTTTGATCTAGATAAGGTATTTATGATTCAGGCAAAAGATGTTAGGAAAATTGAAGGTCATGAACACCCCACTGGATGGTGGCCTAGTCAATTCTTTGGAGCTGGAGATGTCGGAATTAGCAATTGCATGAAAGTTTTGAAAGAGAAAAAGTTTATCTCACCCGTGGTTGCAGAGATTTCAAATCTATTTACTGATTTAGAAGTAAAAGAAGTTGCAGCACAGGCAGTTGGGTACCTAACCCGTGAGTTAAACACCTAGTTTTCATGTTAACTGACTTAAAAAGAGTTTAAGAGAGCGAGAAATACCCAGCAGTCCTATTGACGTCATTCTGTAGCAGTCTATGCTTATGGAAAGGTTTCTATGGGCAGGTTTCTAACGAGAGAGAAAAAGTGAAAGCAAAGATTGAGACACTCGCAACAGGTTTAGGCCATCCAGAAGGTCCTGACATCTTGCCTGATGGCCGTATCGTGATGGTAGAAACATTTACAAGTAGAATTATTGCTTGGTCACCGACGCGAGGAATTCATGATTACGCAGACTGTGGTGGCGGACCAAATGCTTGCAGATTGGGTTCAGATGGAGCTGTATATATAACGCAAAATGGTGGCACGGCTGGTACGTGGAGAGCCAAGGTAATGTCAGTACCGTCTATTCAAAAGGCTTGGCCTGACGGCAGAGTCGAAATCATTGTTGAGCAAATAGATGGATACAAATTACAAGCCCCGAATGATTTGAGTTTTGGACCTGATGGGCGACTTTATTTTACAGATCCAGCAGATTACGACCCTGAAGATAGAGGGATGGGTCGGATATTTGCGGTAAATCCTGATGGTACCGGAGAACTTTTAGATGAAATTCCTGCTGCCTACCCCAACGGAATTGTTGCAGAGAAAGGTGGCACTATTGTTTGGGTGGATTCTTACGAAGGTGGTGTCTATCGATTACGGCCAGGTGGGAAATCAGAGAAGATTGCGCAGTTGCCTGAAGGTCACGTTCCTGATGGCCTGAAAATTGATGTAAATGAAAATCTATGGATTACAACTTATACAGGTGGAGGTGTAGACATCATTAAGCCAGACGGAACGTATATTGATTTTCTAAAGACGGGAGGCGTCCCTCTCAATTGTGTCTTCGAAGGTGAAAACTTAATCATCACCGATTTTGGCGATATTGACACCATTTCAGTTGCTGAACCCATGGAAGGAAGACTCTGGAGGATTCCGGTCGGCGTAAGAGGGATGGAACTATTTCGGGGTGCAATAGCATGACCGATTCTTTTGACCCAATGTTCTCTGTACAAGGCAAAATCGTGCTGATTTCAGGTGCTGGAAACGGACTTGGAAGAGCAATCGCCATTGGTTTAGCTGCTCGCGGCGCAAAAGTAGGCGCCCTAGATTTTGCTTCAGATCAAGTGCAGGAAGTCTGCGATGAAATAATTTCACAGGGAGGAATCGCAACCCCTCTGATTGCCGATGTAAGAGATCCAGCTGCGCTCGCAAGTTGTTTAGCACAGTTAATCGAGAAATTTGGCGTTCCAGAAATTGTTGTTGCGGCAGCTGGAATAAATCGGCGCGGTACGGCCGTTGAAATGCTAGATGCCGATTGGCAGGATGTTATTGATGTCAATTTAACTGGATCGTGGAACCTTGTGCGGCTGGCAGCGGCAGAGATGATCAAAGCTAAAGTGCAAGGCTCGATTATTTTCATCTCCTCCGTGGCAAGCCTGGTGGGAATCACAACTGGGATTGCGAATTATTCTGCCAGTAAAGGTGGGATTAATTCTCTTACCCGCACCTTGGCGATGGAGTGGGCAACCTTGGGAATCCGAGTGAATGCAATTGCACCGACTCATTTTCGAACCCCAATGTTGGAGAAGGCAATTTCATTAAATCCAGAAGGCGCCGAATATTTCACAAAAAATATTCCTTTAGGGCGACTGGGTCAACCAGAAGAACTTGTCGGGACAATCGTCTACCTATCTTCGGCCGCATCAAGTATGGTCACCGGAATAGTCTTAGCCGTAGATGGTGGGCATACCGCACGATAAAGAAGATGAACAAATCCAAACCTGTCCAAGTAGTGGACTTTGGCCCTGAGATCTCAAATATTTTTATCCACTATCCAGATAGCTCTTCCCATTTTTCTATGCTGGGAGTAGTATCTGGAAACGATACCAATGGGGAATATGGCCGAGTTATTTCCCAATAACGAAAAGGGTTCCTATGAAAATTGTAAAAGTTGAGCCGATTCCTGTCGCCTATCCCGAACCCAATGACTTTAACGCTGAGCGATACCTCTGCCTGGTAAAAATCACTACCGATGACGGCCTCGTCGGCTGGGGTGAATCCATCACACAATTTAAAGAAGCAAATTTTGCAGTCGCAGCTTTAATTGAGGGACTCTCTGAGTTCGTTATCGGAAAGTCTCCGATTGATAATCAGGCAATCTGGACTTCAATTCGCGAACGTTATTGGTGGTATGGATACCGTGGTGGCTTAGCAGCATATGCGCTATCTGCAATTGACATTGCACTTTGGGATCTCAAAGGTAAAGCCCTCGATGCAAGCTTGCTCGATTTACTCGGCGGACCTGTACACGAAAAACTTCCAGCAATTGCATCTGGCCATGCTCACGACTCATCAATTCCGGCAATGGCTGAACAAGCTAAGGGATGGCTTGCAACTGGAATGCAAGGAGTAAAGGTCGGATTTGGTAAGCGCGGTAATGCACATCTTGGTTACGAACACGATCGCGATGTTGAATATGTAAAGCAGATGCGTGAAGCACTTGGTCCAGATAAGAAGCTCATTATTGATCTTGGTTATGCCATTAAATGGGATGTTGCGACTGCGGTAAAGCGCGTGCAGGCATTTGATGAATACAACATTGATTGGATTGAAGAACCACTCGGTGCTTGGGATCCTGAAGGTTACCGAACACTTCGTGATAAGACTAAAACTCTTATCGCTTACGGAGAGCGCGAATGGAATGTTGCAGGCTATGAAGCAATTATTGCCACTGGCACCTGCGATGTATTTGGCATTGATCCTGGCCGCGTTGAGGGCGTTACCGGATTTACTAAGATCGTCTCTCGCGTTGAATCAGCCAAGCGACAAGCCAACGCTCACGCTTGGTCATCTGCAATCGTCTCTGCTGCAAGTATTGCGGTCAGCTTTAGTAGCCTGGCATTCAAGCTCTTTGAATTTAAGCCACTTGCTAACCCAATGCAAAATGATCTTGTTACAACTCCACTAACCCATAAAGATGGCTGGGTCTATCCACCATCTGGGCCTGGGTTAGGTATCGAAATCAACGAGGATGTAGTTAACAAGTATCGTCAGAAGAAGTAAGTTTTTCTTGGCTACTTGCGAATCTGAGTAACTCTCTCCAATAAACGCTCTGCAACTTTCTTTGATGCTTCATCAATCATGAGGCCAGCAAGATTAGTAGCACCGGAAGATGCGTTAAATGCAGCAACAATTTCTTCTGCATGTGCAATCTCTTCCGGACTTGGTGTGAAGGCCTCATTCACCAGAGCTATTTGATTGGGATGGATTACCCATTTTCCGTCAACACCTAAAGCACGTGCGGTGCGGGCAGCACTCGAGAGACCGAGATCATCAGAGATTTGAAAGTAAGGACCGTCGTAGGCGGTCTTTCCATGTGCATGGGCTGCAATCACAACTTGCATCAGCGGCCATTGCAGTGCGTTCGCTACTTCCGGCCAAGGAGTTCCGGGATTACTACTAGGCATTCCGGCTGAGGCCATGAAATCAGCTGGTCCAAAGGCAAGGGAGATTACTTGAGGATGAGATGCAATATGTGGCGCTTGGATGAGCCCCATTGCACTTTCAATTTGGACTTCAAGTTGCATGCCTGCGGGAAGTTTAGCCGCCCAACTTTTGACATCATCGAGGTTGTGAATCTTAGGAAGAATAACTGAACTCAGCGGCTGTGGATTAAATCCACAAATAAGATCAATATCGGCCTTAGCGAAGGCACTTGATAGCTCGTTAACGCGCAGAGAAATTCTCTTCTTACTTTCAACTTTGCTCAGAAAATCTTTGAGGTAGGTGCGAGCCGCTGCTTTATCTGCAGGTGTAACAGAGTCCTCGAGATCGAGAATTATCTGATCGCAATCGAGAGTGAGAGCCTTTTCCACCATCTTTGGCTGGCTGGCTGGCACAGACAGGAGTGAACGCATGTTGATTAGTCTAGAGGCAGAGGGCTTACGAAGGAAGGAAAATCTTCTGGGTAATCGATGCCGCAATCATTTCACGTAGTTGCGCTAAGCCCGAGACTTCTCCAGCAGCAATTGCCTGCATACCGATATTTCCTAAGAGAGTGGCTTCTACTGCGCCAGTGATAACTTTCTTTCGGGTGACATCAGCGGTCAATTGATTGAGGAAATCATTGGCGCTGCCACCACCCACCACATATATGACATCAAATGAATGGCCTTCTACCTCTTCAAAATCCGAGATTACTTGATCATAAGCTGCGGCCAAACTATCGAAAATACAACGTGCATACTCCGCCGGCGTACTAGGAACTGGCGCGTTATTTGCAATGCAATACTCGGCAATTCGGCCAACCATATTTCCTGCAGCTAAGAAGAGATGATCATTAGGGTTGATAAGAAATGAATTGGTAGCAACCTTCTGCGCAGCTGCAACCAGCTCTTCCACCTTAAGGTTCAGTCCCTGCGCAGCCCAGTCGCGCTGACATTCTGATAGCAGCCACATTCCAGCCACATTACGAAGAGAACGCACGGTTGCCTGCACACCCAACTCATTTGTTAAATCGATTTCAAATGCTTGATTGGAAGTATTTGCTTGCGATTTTTCGTATCCTACGAGAGACCATGTTCCACTAGAGATGTAAATTGATTTCTCAGGATTTGTCATTGGTACGGCTGCAACGGCTGATGCAGTGTCGTGTGAACCCACTGCCACCACTTGAATCCCGTCGAGCTCTCCATGCCCCTTAATCTTCTTTAAAAATGCTCCAGCTTCGTGGAGTTCAGGAAAAATTCGCTTAGGCAGATCTAATTCTGCAATCAAAGCCCAATCCCAGTCGCGGGTAGTTGGATTAAGTAATTGAGTAGTAGAGGCATTAGTGACCTCTTGGGTCGCACTTCCACAGAGGAAATAATTGAGTGCATCGGGAAGCATTAGAAATTGACTCGCACCATCAAATTCATCAATCGAGAGTCCAGCAATGAATTGATAAATCGTATTAAAGGGAAGAAATTGAATTCCAGTACTGTTATAGATTCTCTCTTTGCCAACAAGCTTGGCCGTATCCTCCATAATCCCTTCGAGTCTTAAATTTCGATAGGAGAAAACTCTTTTATTAAGAGAGCCATCACCATTTAGAAGTTGGTAATCCACACCCCAGGAGTCAACGGCCACCGAAGTTAATTCATATTTCTTCACCGCCATGTTCAGTCCTACTAGTACTTCTGCTTGAAGCTTGGCCCAGTTCCAAAGAAGCCCATCTACCGGATCATCAATGGGGTCATTGGTGAAACGATGAATGACTTCGAATGATATTTTTCCATCCGAAATAGTTCCAACTGCCACCCGGCCGCTGGTTGCGCCTAAATCAATCGCTGCGTAAGAAGCCATAGTTAGCGCAGGAATGCACTCGCTACACCACTATCAACCGGGATATGTGATCCAGTTGTCAGCGGTAAATCTCCTGCAACAAATGCAAATGCCGCTGCCGCAATGTGTGACGGAAGGACCTCAAGTTTTAAGATGCTTCGCTGTGCATAGAACGCACCAAGCTTCTCTTCTTCAACGCCATAGACGGCGGCGCGATTTGCACCCCACCCACTAGCGAAGATTCCAGAACCTTGCACAACGCCGTCCGGGTTAATGCCGTTCACGCGAATTCCATATTCGCCGAGTTCGGCGGCTAGCAATCGCACTTGATGAGCTTGATCTGCCTTGGTCGCACCATATGCAACGTTGTTAGGGCCGGCAAAGACCGCATTCTTTGATGCGATATAGAGAATATTTCCAGCCATCTTCTGCACAATCATGGCTTTGGCGACTTCGCGTGAGAATAAGAATGAACCGCGGGCCATCACGTTATGTTGAAGATCCCAGTCACTCACAGTTGTCTCCACTAAAGACTTAGAAAGTGAGAGCCCGGCATTGTTGACCAAGATATCTATTCCACCGAATGCCAGTGTTGTTGCAGCCACGGCAGCAGAGACTTGATCCTCAATAGTGACATCTACGCCAACGGCTAGTAATCGCTCTGAGCCACCCATTTGCTCGATGAGGCTCTTTGCACCTGCTAGATCGCGATCGGCAATAGCAACACATGCACCTTCATCGAAGTAGCGCTGAACAATTGCGCGCCCGATTCCTGATGCACCACCTGTAACAAGTGCGATCTGTCCCGCAAGTGCTTTTGGTTTAGGCATACGACGAAGCTTTGCTTCCTCAAGGTCCCAGTATTCGATGCGAAACTTTTCCAGCTCTGAGATGGGCGCATATGTTGAAAGAGCTTCAGCTCCGCGCATCACATTGATGGCGTTGACATAAAACTCTCCTGCAACACGAGCAGTCTGCTTATCTTTGCCGTAGGAGAACATGCCGATTCCAGGAACCAGAATAATGAGCGGATCTGCCCCACGTATCGCAGGAGATTCCTTAGTTGCATGGCGCGTGTAGTAAGCCGAATAACTAGCACGGTACTCCTCGTGCAAAGTGCGAATGCGAGCAGTTACTTGCTCAAGATCAGCACCAGGCTCTGTATCAAGGACCATCGGAGAGACCTTGGTGCGCAAGAAGTGATCAGGACATGATGTGCCTAGCGCAGCCAGTTCTTGAAGTGACTTGCTGGCAATGAAATCCAAAACAACATCTGAGTCGGTGAAGTGACCAACCATGCGCGCATCTTGTGAAGCAACACCTCGCAGAATAGGAGAGAGTTGTGCCGCGCGCACTCGACGCTCGGCTTCAGGAAGAGCTTTGTACTTAGCGATAGCTCCACCAAATGGATCTGCTTTGCCATTTGCCTTAATGAAATCTTCTGCCTTCTTTATCGCATCAAGTGAGCGCTTCTCACACTCATCAGAAGTATCGGCCCAAGTAGTTAAGCCGTGACCGCCGAGAATGCACCCTTTAGCGTTGGGGTTTTCTGCTGCAATTTTTGCAATATCCAATCCAAGTTGAAATCCAGGTCGACGCCAATCCACCCAGAGAATTTCATCTCCAAAACATTTCTTGGTGATGGCAGGGCCATCCGCAGAAGTGGCAAAAGCAATAATAGAATCTGGATGTAAATGATCAACATGTAATTTATCTACCAAACCGTGCATCGATGTATCAATGCTCGGGGCTGCCCCACCTTTTCCGAAGAGGCAGTATTCAAATAGTGCAACCATTTCATCTTCACGTTGCTCACCAGGATAAACATTTTTAAGCTCATGAACTTTATCGGTATAAAGAACTGCTAGTCCTTCTTCTTTGAGAGTACCGAGGTCGCCACCAGATCCCTTCACAAAAATTAGAGAGGTTGGCTTACCTGAAATTGGGTCGGTAATCGTCGCCTTCGCTGATGTATTACCACCAGCGTAGTTAGTCACCTTCGGGTCAGCACCTAAACGATTTGAGCGGGAAATGAGTTCGTTAACTGCAGGAGTTAACTCAGATAACTTTTTAATTATGCACCCCACCCAGCTTGGTTGCCGCCGACTCGTGAGTCAGCAATCTTCTTCAAATAACCAGAAGCTTTAAATGCCTTCATTGGATTGGGATCAATTCCCTTATCGCTGCGCCACTCTTCAAGAAGTGGACGGACATCAGTGTTATAGGCATCCATAAGAACACCGTGTGCTTCAAGCACATCACCTGAGGCTTGTGCGGCCTCGAGTGCACTTTGGTCAACCAATAGCGCCTTCGCTGCAGCTTCTTGGACGTTAAGAATTGAGCGAATTTGCCCAGGAATTTTTGCCTCGATGTTGTGGCATTGGTCGAGCACAAATGAAACGGGGGTTCCAACGTCGAATCCGCCATTGATGTTGACCTCGTGGAGGATGCGGAATAACTGGAATGGATCGGCTGCTCCGACAATTAAGTCATCGTCCGCATAGAAACGTGAATTGAAATCAAATGCTCCGAGCTTCTTTGCTCGAAGTAAGAAGGCAACGATAAATTCAATATTTGTTCCAGGAGCATGGTGACCGGTATCAACGCAGACCATGGCACGCTCACCAAGCTGTAGGCAGTGAGCGTAGGAAGTTCCCCAGTCAGGAATATCAGTTGTGTAGAAAGAAGGTTCAAAGAACTTATATTCAACCAGCATTCTCTGATTACCCGTCAGGTGACTATAAGTTTCGTGAAGTGACTCGGATAAACGATTTTGACGAGAGCTGATGTTGTCTTGGCCGGGATAGTTGGTGCCATCTGCAAACCACAACTTCAAATCTTGTGATCCAGTGATATCCATGATTTCAATGCACTCGAGAAGGTGGCGGACTGCTTTCTCGCGAATCTTCTTATCCGGATGACAGACTGATCCCAGCTTGTAATCATCGTCTTGGAAGGTGTTGGAATTAATTGTTCCGAGCACCACACCTAAATCTTTTGCATGCTTTGCAAACTTTGCGTAATCCTCAACTTTGTCCCAAGGAATGTGCAGAGCAACGCTGTGAGCAGCACCGGTGTACTTATGTACTTGGGCGGCATCTTCAACTTTTTCAAACGGATCACGAGGAACACCCGGCTGACCGAATACTTTAAATCGTGTTCCAGAATTTCCGTATGCCCATGATGGAGTTTCGATTTGTAGTCGGTCAAGAACTTTCTTAACGTCCGCCTTTGATGCCATGCTGCGCTCCTCTAGTAGTGGATGAAATAGAATTTATTGAAGAAAAAAGACTTGCTCAAGCTTGATAAATCCTTTATCTGCATTAACACCTTCAAGATTTTCAAAGAATGGCGCCATATCTTTCTGCCATTTTTCGTTAATTTCAGTCTTGCCAATCCCTGCCAGTGCTGCCTCAAAATTAAGTGTTTCGAAATATCCAAAAAGTGAACCATCAGCACGATCGAGGAATATGGAGTAATTACTCCAACCGGTAGCGCGAAGAGCATCGAGCATCTCGGGCCAGACTTCGGCATGTCTGCGCACGTACTCATCCATCATCTCTTTACGTACTTTGAGACGAAATGCGACTCTTTCCATGGGATTCTCCTTGAACCGTTTTAAGCAGTTAGCTAAGGCTATTGAATGAGTTTAAATGCGTCAATCGAGCGCAAAAAGTGAATCTGTTCAAAATGCAAAGTAGCCAGACTCCCTCTAAATCCTGTATCGTTTCAAGTGTTCAATAGATTTTGTTCAATTCTGAGGAGATATTTGTGGCAAGTATCAGAGATGTGGCCAAAGCGGCCGGCGTCTCTTTGGGCACCGTCTCTAATGCAATTAATCGTCCAGAGGTATTGGCCCCACTCACTCTTCGCAAAGTGCAAAAAGTTATTGAAGATATGGGCTTTGTTCCGAATGCCTCCGCCCGTAATCTGCGAGCTGGACGAAATCGTGTAATCGGATTAATTGTTCCCGATATTTCAAACCCATTCTTTACTGCGCTATCTATGGGTGTAAACGATGCTGCCTTTGCGGCAAAGTATGTTGTGATTTTATGTAATACAGATGAGAGCACAGATAAAGAGAGCCAGTATCTAGAAGTACTCAGCGCCCAGAATGTAGAAGGAATTTTGATTACACCGGCCAGAGAGACTATTCGAGCTCTGGCAAAAGTTGCAGAAAAAGGAATTCGTTTGGCTTTAGTCGATCGCCCCGCCCTCGGTTTGCAAGCGTGTAGCGTTGCAGTGAACGATTCATATGGTGGCTCATTGGCGCTCACTCACCTACACGAGCTAGGGCACCGCAAAATTTTATTGCTCACCGGAAGTGAAGATATTCCACAAGTTGCCGATCGCAATACTGGAATTAGAGAATCTATGAAAGAAATCTCGGCTAACCAACTCCCTCAGATCACGGAACTCCGCCTGGATTCCATGAGTGCTTCAAATGCATACGATGCAATGATGAAGAAGATTGAATCAGGCGTTGATTTCACAGGAATCATCTGTGGCAATGACTTAATTGCACTCGGCGCTATTCGCGCGCTTCGTGAGAAAAATATTGCGGTCCCAGAAGATGTCTCGGTTATCGGATATGACGATATAGATTTTGCAGGTAGCGCTAACGTTCCATTAACTTCTATATCCCAGCCCGCCTATGAACTTGGCTACGCAGCAGCTGAATTGATTATTTCAGAGTGCGAAAATCCCGAGCGCCACGTTCATCAACGGATTGAATTCCAGCCACGTTTAGTGGTTCGCTCTTCCACTGCACCAACTAAATCCCATCGTGCCAATTTAAGAATTTCCTAGCTAAATAAGAAACTGGGCATCAATGTCAAGATATAAGGTTGCAATCGTCGGCGCGGGTCCTGCTGGCTATTTTGCAGCGCAAGCTCTTCAGAACTTGCAGAGTGAAGAACTTCAAATTTCGATTGACATGATTGAACGTCTCCCAACGCCATGGGGTTTAGTCCGCAGTGGTGTGGCGCCAGATCATCCAAAGATTAAGACCGTTGCTAAAGTATTTGAAAAAATTGCCGTTGAACCAGGATTTAGATTGTTTGCCAATGTTGAACTTGGCGTAGATCTAACTATTGAACAACTCAAAGAGAGATATGACGCAGTCGTTATCGCTACTGGATCTGCAGTTGGCAAGAAGCTTGGTATTCCGGGAGAAGATCTACTGGGCTCGATGTCTGCCGCTACCTTCGTGCCTTGGTATAACTCCCACCCAGATTTCAAAGATCACAATATAGATTTAAGTTGCCAGACGGCCGTTGTCATAGGAGCCGGCAATGTGGCAATGGATGTTGCACGCATGTTGGCACTTGAACCGAGTGAACTCGACCCAACTGATACAGCAGATCACGCAATAGATGCATTTAAGGCCAGTTCTGTGCGCACAGTTATTCTCAGCGCACGCCGTGGAGCTGAGCATGCCGCCTTTACCTCACCTGAACTTCGTGAACTGCCCAAACTTGAGCACACCAATGTCATCATAAATAAGTCAGATATTACCGAGGCTATTTCGCGCGCAGGTGATGAACCGGCAAAGGATGTCAAGAGCAACCTTGATGCAATGTTGTCGATTGCTGAAAAAGAAGCGACCAACCACGAGCGCACAATGAAGTTTCAATTCTTGGCCACACCTATTGAAATTAAAGGCAGTGGCCGCGTTGAAGAAGTCGTATTTCAGAAGACTGGCAGCGATGAAAAATTTAGTATCAAGTGCGGCCTAGTAATCACCGCCATTGGCTATGAGGCAACACCGCTAGCAGGTGTGCCCTATGAAAAGGGCAAAGTAGTAAACACCGATGGGCGCGTTCAAGAAAATTTCTATGTAGTGGGATGGGCAAAGCGCGGGCCGTCGGGTGTTATCGGCACTAATAAATCTGATGCTGCCGATGTTATGAAATTACTTGTCGAAGAGTTAACAACTCCAAAGAACGCGGGTGATATCACTGATGTGATTACACATAACAAAGTTGTAACCCAAGCTCATTGGCAGGCAATCAATGAGGCTGAAGTTGCGGCTGGCGAGCCGCTAGGTAAGCCGCGTCGCAAGGCCGTTGATCGCGAGGAACTCTTAAGACTCGGTAGGCTCTAGTACGTGCGATTTATCAACCAGCCAATCTATGACCTGACTTATGACGATGTCTTTATGGTGCCAAGTCATTCAGAACTCACTAGCCGGTTAGAGGTAGATCTTTCTTCACACGACGGCAGTGGAACAACTATCCCGCTTGTTGTTGCAAATATGACCGCGATAGCCGGTCGCCGAATGGCAGAGACTATGGCAAGACGTGGTGGCCTAGTAGTTATTCCACAAGATATTCCAATTCCTGTTGTTGCAGAGGTAATTGCATCGGTGAAAGCTCGCCATACTTTCTTTGAAACCCCCATCACGCTGACTTTGAAAGAGACTGTGGCGGATGCGGCCTCACTTATTCACAAGCGTGCACATGGGGCAATCATCATCGTTGATGGCACAAAGCCTGTTGGAATTGTGACGGAGGAAGATTTATCGGGTGTAGATCGCTTTACTCAGCTGAGCCAGGTCATGACGCAAGAGCTCACAACCATGCCGGATTCCTTAAATCCGCGCCAGGCATTTGATTTCTTACATGAACGTCTGCGCACTGTGGCCCCTGTGGTTAGCGCAAACGGCGACCTCGTTGGAATTATCACCAAGGTGGGCGCACTACGCGCAACCCTTTATACGCCGGCTCTCGATAAGAGCAATAAATTACGCATCGCAGCCGCTGTTGGTATTAATGGCGATGTAGCAGATAAAGCAGCGAAGTTAGTTGCTGCAGGAGCTGATGTACTTGTCGTTGATACCGCCCATGGCCACCAAAAGAAGATGATTGAAGCGCTACAAAGCATTAAAAAACTCAAACTAGGTGTGCCAATTGTTGCGGGCAATGTTGTTACCGCAGATGGTGTCCGAGATCTAATCGCAGCGGGTGCTGACATTATTAAGGTTGGCGTAGGGCCAGGTGCGATGTGCACAACACGTATGCAGACAGGTGTCGGACGACCACAATTTTCAGCTGTCCTTGAATGTGCCACAGCGGCAAAGAAGTTAGGAAAACATGTGTGGGCAGATGGCGGAGTGCGCCATCCTCGTGATGTGGCACTGGCGCTCGCTGCAGGTGCATCACAAGTGATGATTGGTTCTTGGTTTGCCGGAACTTATGAATCACCTGGCGATTTAATGCGCGATAGTTCAGGGCGTGCCTATAAAGAATCTTTCGGAATGGCATCTAAGCGCGCTGTTAGCGCACGCACTTCACAAGAAGATGCATTTGATCGTGCACGTAAGTCACTCTTTGAAGAAGGAATCTCATCCTCACGAATGTTCCTTGATCCAATTCGTCCAGGGGTTGAAGATCTCATCGATGAAATCATTTCTGGGCTTCGCTCTTCTTGCACATATGCGGGAGCTAAGAACCTCGAAGAGTTTGCAGAGCGAGCAGTTGTGGGAATTCAGTCGGCATCAGGTTATGCAGAGGGGCGCCCACTTAATCAAAGTTGGCACGGTTAGGCATTAGTTTCTGCTCGTTTTACGCGTTTTTCAGTAGCATGAAAAGCCTGTAGTATGCGCATTCGTAATAAACAATTCAATAGGCGTGCGTAGCTCAACGGATAGAGCATCTGACTACGGATCAGAAGGTTAGGGGTTCGAATCCCTTCGCGCGCACAAGTTAAGCCTCGAGTGCCTTTCAC
>JBILAM010000048.1:0-7265 GCA_044354225.1 Candidatus Planktophila sp. | reverse complement strand
GGATGAACTACCCGCGTAGCGCTGAACGTAAATGCGCCGCTAACTTCTCCCGTTCGAGACTTTTACCAAGTACCAATTCCAATTGATCGATACCTTGATAGAGCAATAGTTCAAGACCACCAATAACTTTTCCACCAGAATCTCGCCACGCTGCAGCAAGCACTGTTGGCCAAGGTTTATAGATGACGTCAAACAGGACTCCAGTAGTTCCGCTGCGCAACGAATCAGCCAAGAGATCGGCGGCGCCAGCTGGAGTTGTATTAACAACGAGATCATAAGAACCTAAGTCCGCACCTGAATTCCAGGAGATATACTCAAAATCCGAAGTTGTCACCGATGATTTAAGTGCAGGGGCTCGTACCGAACTACGACCTAGAACATGGATCTCCCTAGAGATGCCATCCATTGCGCCAGCTACTGCGCGGGCTGTTCCACCTGCTCCAAGAATCAATACTCGGTTGGATGTTTCTAGACCTGCATACGCTAGAGCTGCGAGAAATCCAGAACCATCGGTAGATGTGAGTGACCAGTTGCCGTCTTTCTTCCAAAGGGTGTTACCGGATTGAATCTTGGTGATCAATGGCTGGCGATCGATAGGAAGTAGTAGAACCTCTTCCTTCAGGGGCATTGTAAGAGAGAAGTAATCGAAGTCCCCACCGCGTTGTTCAATGAATGATGAAAGTGATCCCGCTGGAACTTCAATCGGTTCATAACTTCCTTCTACTCCCAAAAAAGCGAAGGCGGCGCGATGCAAGCGCGGAGACAGTGAATGAGTTATGGGTGAACCTAATACGGCTCCTCTAATCATTCTTCACTCCTAAACTTTCCAGCCCGCAAGTTCCTTTTGTACTCAATCTTCCATTCGCTAAACTGCTCGATATCGGCAGTAAAACGGGTATCACCAGGTGCTACTGTGATGAAATATAGCCAGTCACCTTCTTGCGGAGTGACCGCCGCGCGCATGGCTGATGCCCCAGGATTATTGATTGGCCCGGGTGGAAGTCCATATTTTCGGTAAGTGTTATAGCTCGATGAAAGCATGGTCGATTTAGTGCTCAGGAAAATATTCCCGCGAGACTGCATCACATAATGCACAGTCGAATCAAACTGCAGTGGCATTCCCTTCTTCAATCTGTTTCGCACAACTTGAGAAACTTTCGAGAAGTCTTGCTCTCCACCCTCTGCTTGAATCAATGAAGCGATTACCAGTAGCTGCGCAGGTGTGTATCCAACCTTGGGACGATAGAAGCCAGCACTACGCATTTCCTTCTCCGCGCGTGCGACCATTGCCGCGAGTGCTTCACCTGCCAGTGTTGTGGATGCAAAACTGTATTGCGCCGGAAAGAGTAATCCCTCTATCTGATCAAAGCCCGATGGTTTGATTAAAGATTGCAAAGCATTTTTAACATCTTCTTTCTTAAAGCCAGCCCGATACATCTGAGGCAATACTTCATTGACCCACATTCCCTCAGATATATTAATCAGTCCGACGATTCTCGATGAGTCCAGTAACTGTTCAAGGGACTCAGTCGCACATATATTCTTCTGCAATCTGTGAGTGCCCGGGGCAACCTTTGCAGCTCTCGCATCCGCAACCGCTAAACGAAAGTATGCCTCTGAAGATTTTATAACTCCAGCATCCGCCAATGATGCACCGATAGCTGAACCGGCTTCACCGGCTTGAATTCTTATCAGAACTTCCTCATCAGATGGTGCTCCGCAGTTGAAATCAGGGGCGGATGAATCCAAGCCACGCACGGTATCTAAGCCGAAAGTGATAACGAAGACCATCACACCGGCAAGGGCAACTCTAAAGATTGGGATTCTAAGTAAGTTTTTCAATAGCTAACCCTTGTTCTAGGATCGCAACCGCTGCCATGGCATCAATAATCTTCTTGGAATCGCGTGTATTGACCCCGGCATCTCGAAGTCTCTTTTGAGCCGATACCGAAGAAAGCCTTTCATCAACGAATGTGACGCTTATCCCGAAAGTTTCCGCTAGCAGATCTCCGAAAGCCTTAGCCTTAGAGACACTATCCCCGCTTTCACCTGACATATGTTTCGGTTCGCCAATGAAGACAGAAACCGGTTCATACTCTGAAAAAATTGCGGTGAGCTCGGATATTAGATGCGGGCCTTGCGCCTGCAAGACAGTTACAGGTGTTGCAAGAATTGCATCCGGATCACTAATTGCAACACCGATACGCACATCCCCGTAATCGAAGGCAATTCTTCGACCTCTCATCGGTTATTTCCCAGCGATTGAATCTTCGATAGCTTCAAGAGCTAATGAAGATTTCGATGCATCAACCCCGCCACCTTGGGCGACGTCATCTTTACCACCGCCGCCACCACCCAAAATAGTGGAACCGATCTTGACCAAAGCACCCGCCTTCAGACCCTGCTCGCGAGCTTTGTCACTGACCGCAACAATCAAAACTGGCTTTGAATCCACTGAACTGATGAGCGCAACTGCAGACTGGGCAGTGCGATTACGTAAATCAAGAGCAATCTTTCTTAAATCATCCGCGACGATGGAATCAGGCAGAAGAGCGGTAATCACAGTAGTTCCACCAATTACTTTTGCGCCCTTCAGCAACGAATCAACCTGACCCAGGGCTTGAGTGGATCGAACAACTGCTAACTCCTTTTCAATCTCTTTCATCTTGCTTAATAGCTCGGAAATCTTCTCAGGAAGCTCCTCTGCCCGCGCGCCCTTTATCAGTTCAGTTAGAGAGTTCAGTAGCAGATGCTCACGAGCTAAGAATTTATAAGCATCAATTCCAACGAGAGCTTCGACTCGGCGCACACCTGCGCCAATGGACGATTCACTTAAGAGTTTAACTACACCTAATTGGCCGGAGCGCTCGACGTGTGTTCCACCGCAAAGCTCGCGCGCCCAGTCACCGACGCTTACAACACGGACCTGATCGCCATACTTTTCACCAAAGAGCGCCATCGCTCCACTCTTCTTCGCTGCTTCCTGCGTCATGACTTCTGCAGTGACTGCCAAGTTATCCAAAAGAAGTGTATTAACTCGAGATTCAACATCATTTAATACAGAGGTTGGAACAGCGCCCGTTGATGGGAAATCAAAACGGAATCGACCCGGTGAGTTCTCAGAGCCAGCTTGCGTTGCCGTTTCACCAAGAAGTTCTCGGAAAGCTTTATGCACCATGTGAGTTGCAGTATGTGCACGTGAGATTGCGTTACGGCGCTCAACATCAATAACAGCTTGAGCGGCAGAGTTTACGTTAGCCTCCCCCGACAGAATTCGTCCTCGATGAACTGAAAGCCCGTTGACTGGAGTTTGCACATCATCAATTTCAATTACAGCGCCAGTTGCAAGAGTGATTACTCCACCATCGGCCAATTGACCTCCGCCTTCTGCATAGAACGGTGTGCGATCAAGAATTACTTCGATCTCCTGGCCGGCATGGGCTGATGCCACGCTTACTCCATCTAGCAAGAGGCCGGTAATCTTTGATTCTGTGCTGGTGTGGGTATAGCCAATAAATTCTGTCGCACCCGATGCATCTGCAATCTTTTTATACTCAGATACATCTGTATGGCCACTCTTCTTAGCCTTCGCATCAGCTTTAGCTCTATCGCGCTGCTCATTCATCAGTCTGCGGAAGCCATCTTCATCGACTTCAAGGCCTTCTTCGCGGGCCATCTCGAGTGTGAGATCAAATGGGAATCCATAAGTATCGTGGAGCTTAAAGACTTCATCCCCAGGAAGGACCTTCTTCTTGCTCGCCTTGAGCTGGGTTGATGCTAAATCAAAAATCTGCGTTCCACTTTTCAGCGTTTGCAAAAATGATTCTTCTTCAGATTCTGAGACCGAAAGAATTCGCTTCTGATCTGAAATAAGTTCTGGGTACTGCGCACCCATTGCCCCTATCGCTGCAACAGTGAGCTCGGACATGATGGGATCGTTCACACCCAGCAATCGCATATTTCGAATTGTTCGGCGCATCATTCGGCGCAGCACGTAGCCTCGGCCTTCATTTCCAGGCGTTACACCGTCACCAATCAGCATTGCAGATGTGCGGGCATGATCTGCCACAACTCGTAGCGCAACATCTGACTTTTGCGAGGAACCGTACTTGACTCCTGATAACTCAGAAGCTCGAGTAAGAATCTTCATCGTGGTATCGATCTCATAAATATTTTCAACACCTTGCAAAAGTGCAGCTGTTCGCTCTAGACCCAACCCAGTATCAATACTCTTTGCCGGAAGTTCACCCAGAATCGGGTAGCCGCCCTTACCGCCGCCAGCGCCACGTTCATTTTGCATGAAGACAAGATTCCAGATTTCCAGATAGCGATTTTCATCAGCAATAGGACCGCCATCGACTCCGTATGCGGGTCCGCGATCGTAATAGATCTCTGAACATGGACCACATGGACCTGGAACGCCCATCGACCAAAAATTATCTGCCATATCTCTGCGTTGAATGCGTTCACGGGGAACGCCTATCTTCTTATGCCAGATATCTGCAGCTTCGTCATCATCAAGATAAACGGTCACCCACAATTTATCTTCCGGAAAACCATATCCACCATCGTTGATTGGTCGTGTGAGAAGTTCCCAGGCAAGTGCGATTGCACCTTCTTTGAAGTAATCACCGAAAGAGAAGTTGCCGCACATCTGAAAGAAAGAGGCGTGCCGAGTTGTTTTTCCCACTTCATCAATATCTAGCGTGCGAACGCACTTCTGCACCGAAGTCGCACGCTTATATGGCGGCGTTACTTCGCCAAGGAAGAACGGCTTAAAGGGCACCATGCCCGCGTTAACCAAGAGCAGATTGGGATCGTCGGCTATAAGGGATGCTGAAGGAACAACTGTGTGCGTCAAGCCTTGGCGGTTCTCTGATTCAAAGAAGCGCAGCCAGCGCGAGCGTATCTCGGAAGATTCCACTAGTTACATTCACCCACTCAGACTATTGAGATTTCTGACTAGTCAGATTTCTTTTTCGATTTACGACCCTTACTCATCTGAGCAGCGCTGATAAGGGCACCCGCAACCTTCACAGCCGGTCCGCTCTTATCAATAAAACCTGTTGTTGCATCAGTTACCTTTGTAGTTACTTCTTCTACATTCTTGGTGATCTTTGCAAAGCTGGCAAGCGGACTATTGATAAGTTCCAGCGTGCGAGTTGACTCAGTTAAAAGAGGAGTTGTGTCCTCAGTGAAGGCTTTCAGTGAGACTTTAGCCTCATCAATAAACCTACCCACACGGATAACGGCATAGGCAACTGCCACAGCAATCACAAAGAGTGATGCGGCCGCGATAATTGTTGCAATTCCACCAGGACCCATGTATCTAGCCTACCGGAATTACTCCTTCGGAGGTGTCCAATCGATTGCCGCCTCCTTCCGTTGCGCGGCAGTAATTGGAGTTGGTGCACCAGTAAGTGGGTCTCCCCCGCTGGCTGTCTTTGGAAAGGCGATGACCTCACGGATTGAATCCGAATTCGTAAGTAGCGCACATACTCGATCTAAACCGAGTGCGATTCCGCCATGAGGAGGCGGTCCGTAATTAAAAGCTTCTAGCAAGAACCCGAACTTGCTCTGTGCTTCATCATCACTCAGACCAATAACCGAGAAAACATCTTTCTGAATCTCTCGATCATGAATACGAATAGAACCGCCACCTAACTCAGTTCCATTGAGAACAATGTCATAGGCATAGGCCAACGCAGGTCCAGGATTACTCTTGAAACTCTTAGCAAACTCTGGCTTAGGCCCAGTAAATGGATGGTGAACTGCAGTCCAACCTCCACCATCGGTAGGCTCAAACATTGGAGCGTCAACTACCCAGACAAATTCCCACCTTCCTTGCTTTATAAAATCACAACGCTTACCAATTTCCAATCGTGCTGCGCCCAGCAGTTGTTGTGATGATGACTTGTCGCCAGCTGCGAAGAAGATTGCATCGCCGGCTTTAGCCCCAACCGCTGCCACAATTCCGGCTTGTTCTGACTCAGAAATATTTTTCGAGACAGGCCCGCCAAGGGTGCCATCGGCATTAACCAAAATATATGCAATACCTTTAGCGCCACGTGCCTTTGCCCAATCTTGCCAAGCATCGAGTTCACGACGTGGTGAATCAGCACCACCAGGCATAATCACTGCTCCAACATAGGGAGCCTGAAATACTCTAAAAGGTGTCTGACTAAAGAAATCTGTGACTTCAACTAATTCCTGACCGAAACGAAGATCTGGTTTATCAGAACCGTACTTGTTCATGGCATCTGCATAAGTCATATGTGGAATAGGAGTTGGAATATCGTAATTAACGGCCTGCTTCCACACCTTAACCAGAATCTTCTCCGCTACCGCCAGAATATCTGCTTGATCAATAAATGACATCTCAATATCTAGTTGAGTAAATTCAGGTTGGCGATCGGCGCGGAAATCTTCGTCACGGAAACAACGTGCGATTTGGTAGTAACGCTCCATACCGGCGACCATCAACAATTGCTTGAAAAGCTGTGGCGATTGTGGAAGGGCATACCAACTGCCCGGTTGCAAGCGAACCGGAACGAGGAAATCGCGGGCACCTTCCGGAGTTGATCGGGTGAGATAAGGAGTTTCAATCTCATAAAAATCCAGGTCTTCCATAACACCACGAATCGCTGATGTAACTCGGGAACGTAACCGCAGATTCGCGGCAGGACCTTCCCGGCGTAAATCTAGATATCTGTAACGAAGTCTGACTTCCTCAGAAATATCTACTTCACTCCCTGAATCAACTGGGAAAGGCAGCGGGGCCGATTCGCTAAGCACCACGATGTCATCACCCATTACCTCTATTGCACCCGTAGGAATATTTGCGTTTTCATTTCCGGAAGGACGCAAGGCAACTTCTCCAGTGATTTGCAGACACCACTCAGCGCGTAGTTGGCCAGCAAGTTTTTCATCACGAATAACTACCTGCACTGAACCGGTGCCATCACGTAAATCAATAAATGCCACCCCGCCATGATCTCTGCGACGAGCCACCCAACCAGCCAAGGTAACTACCTGGCCCACGTGGGTAGCGCGTAAAGCGCCAGCGTCATGATTTCTCAACATTACAAAGCCACCTTTAAGAAATGAGTGCGTTAGAGCGAAAGTGCCTGACGTAACTGATCCCGCAATTGCGTAATCTTAACCGAAGTTATAACTCCATCACTCATGCGCTTGAGGTCAACGTCTCCGCTGGAAAGCTCAGAATCCCCCAACACCACTACATATCGGGCTCCTGATTTATCAGC
>JBILAM010000046.1:0-7706 GCA_044354225.1 Candidatus Planktophila sp. | reverse complement strand
ATTTTCAAGATCGACTAAGTAGATAGGTTCTCTCGTGAGTGAAATTAATGATTTGAAATCGGAAATCCGTGCCTTTGCAGATGCGCGGGATTGGGAGATTTTCCACACCCCGAAAAATTTATCTATGGCTGTTGCTGGTGAGGCAGGAGAGCTTGTCTCTGAATTTCAATGGTTGACTGCGGAAGAATCCAAAAAAGAGAACTTGTCTGCAGAGAAACTGAACGATATAAAGATGGAAATCGCAGATGTGGCACTCTACTTATTCAGATTAAGTGATGTTTTAGATATTGATCTCGCGGAAGTGATGCGCGAAAAGATGAAGATTAACGAGACTCGGTTTTAGCCTCTATTGCCTTTAGTGACGGCTCCTTCTCCAACGCCTCCCTCTCCATCGCCTTCAACTCTTTGAGCAGCACGTCATAGCCCTTCTCATTGACTACCGTGGCAGAGCCTAGGAACCTATTGAATTCTCTACCTGTTCTCACGCTAAAGCGGACTCCGGAAGTCTTTTGTCGGTTAGCGACGCTGATGAAGTAATCAGATTCATCATCTGAGGTGGAGAGCATGAGGAGTTTGTCGAAGTCCCATTCTCTGGTGTGGTTGGGGCCGGAGAAGATCAGCCGTTCATTGGTGAGCATGACAACGCCTTGGTCTTTATCTACTTGCAGCTCTTCACCTGGGACTACTTGACCGCGCATGGCACCCACCCGAAAGCGGATTCCAGCTCCTACGGGGATGCTGACACCGGATGAGCCACCAACGTATTTTGATGGTGTGCGACCTGTTTCATGAAAGATTCCAGTGGCAGACCAGAGCGTGTGTTCACCTGGCTTTTGCATAAGAGAGTTAGAGACAGAGTCTTCACCATTGGAGGCTGCGGTGAAGACAGTGATGATTTTTTTAAGAGTCTCATAATCTTCACGCCAGATAACAAGTGCGGCATTGTGTGCTTTGGTGGCAGCTTTGGCTGCGCGCTTTGCCTTGAAGTCTGCGAAGAAGCCCATGGGGTAAGGGTAGTGACTGGCAGTGACAAATAGGTGAGTGACAAGGCCTAGCGGATTCCTCGGATTACTCCGAGGCTTAGTCGCTAGGCCTTAGCCGTTGGTTCCAACTCCACATCTGGCGGATCAGAGTGAAACTCTCTTATCCGCTTCAGGCTATCTATTTTCATAACCGCAACTAGTTGAGTAACGCTGCCTCAACTCCAGGGCTGATTGACCAAGCCAGCAGTGTGGTTTAAAAGCCAATTCCGTGCGATGAATTTCGGAACTATCTTAACTCTATGAAGTCAGAGAAGTCATGACAATTAAAAGAGCTCTATTTTGATAATTATGTTTCTCATAAATACTCAGAGTAATTGGTTTCTATACAGATATTACGGTCTGTGAATTAATGTTATTTAGCCTGTGCTACCTTGTTTACATGCCGATTCGCTAGGCTGGCTTACCTGAATTACAAGGCGAATTGACATTGGAGATGAGGAGAAAAGGCGGGTTCTTCGGAGCCCGCTTTTTCACATTCCAAAGTTATTCACATACCAACCAATTTCTTCTATCTAGCAAGGGCTTTAAAGCCACTATTCGCGCGCCGGGGTGAGGTGGTGTAGTGGTAACACGTGTTGATTTACCATCAGCAAGATGCGAGTTCGATTCTCGTCCTCATCTCCGGTCCACCCTAAACGCCTCTACGGAAACTAATGATTTTCTTACTACATTAAAAAACCCGCAGATCACTCTGCGGGTTTTTCTCTGTAGCTCGCGCTATAGAGCACCACTCTGACGTTGCCACCAATATAGCGTGCTAGATACTACTTAGCGAAGTCTTTCTATTCGAAATCTCCACCACGACCAGTTAAGCGCTCCCGCTTTTTGGAAGGTCTATCTGCTCGCGTGACAAGAAAGAGAACTGCCACGGAGTAGATAGCAATGAGCGCTAGACCAATACGCATTATGCGCCTAGAACTGCCCAGACAACGAGTGCGAAGATTCCTAGACCAAGTCCAACAATGGCGATTGCTGAAAGTGAGAGCAGACCACGTGAGTCAGCAATCTTCTTTGAAAGCGCGCTCTGTTCAGTTGCTGATTTAAGATCTGTTAGCAGTGCTTCCGCTTCACGCACAGCGGCGTATTGCGAAATGATGGCCAGGATGCCAGTTGCTGCAGCGACTCCGATGGTGAGGTACTTAGCGCCATCTGAGGCGTTTTCAAAGGCGCCGATTGCAGCTAGTACAAAGATGCCGATTAGAACTAGTGCTGGTGCTACCTGCGCTTGAATGATCTGTGAGCGCTTCTGATTCCATAGTTCAATTAAATCGTGTGCTTTCATGGGTCTTCCCTCTTTCTTATGCAGCTTTAGAGCTGCAGGTATCCATGGCGGATAGGGCAAAGGTTACGGGGTGACTGGCACCGGCGCTATCTTAAAGAGGTGAACGGCTGAGGAAATTAAGCCTCAATAAGTGGCTGAGCCGCATCTGATAAGCGAAAGCCCACACTTCGAATGACCGAGATGACTTCTGGGCCGCCACCTTCACGGATCTTCTTACGTAATCTGGAGGCGTGGGTATCAACTAACTGGTTGGAGCCAACACCTTTCATCACACCGATTGCTTCCAGTATTTGATTGCGAGTGAAGATGCGGTGGGGGTTTTCCATCAGTAGTTGTAAGAATTGATATTCAGTATTTGTTAGGTGGAGCTCGATCTGATTAATGGAGAATTGGTGGGCGCTTAAATCCATCCGCATTGGGCCCCAGATAAGAACATTAGCGCGCGGTGCGCGCTGACGTTGACCGCGTGCTATCTGTTGATTTACTCGTGCTAATAATATCTTGTTATTAATTGGCTTACTCACATAATCATCTGCGCCAGCTGACATCACCATGGCATCATCAATTACTTCACTGCGGTTTGTGAGCATGAGAATGGGAACAGTTGACTCTGCGCGCAGTAAGCGACAGAGCTCTAAACCACGTTGTGGCATTTCTTTTAGGTGAATAATGACAAGGCCGATATCTCTCTTATCAAAGAATTCTTTTGCTTCCATGGGGGAGGCGGTGTCGGTTACTTTCAGCCCCATCACTTCAAGTTGTAAGCGAACAGCAAGGCGATCGCTCTCCTCATCTTCAACTAACAAGACGTTTATAGGCGCGTTTTCCACTGTGGGAATTTCGGTCACGCTTGAGGGTAACCCTGGAATACTTACGATTCAATGCTTACCCGTAAGTAACTTGAAAGACTGGGGCGAACCCTACGTTTTGTACTTACTTACGATTGCATGACTTTTCTTAAGTAAGTGAACTACCTATGAATAACTTTAGAGTTCTTATAAAGAACGTAGTACCGCTGTGACTATTCCTAATACTTCGCAAGCATCGCCATCGATAGGCGTATACGCATCATTGGCAGGAAGTAGCCAGATGTGGCCACCCTTGCGAGAGAAGGTCTTTACCGTGGCTTCGCCATCAATCATCGCTGCCACTATCTCGCCATTGTTGGCATCTTTTTGTTGGCGAATAACAACGTAATCGCCATCGCAGATTGCGGCATCGATCATTGATTCACCCTTAACTTGCAACATGAAGAGATCACCTTTACCGACAAGTGATTCTGGTAGTGGCATGGTCGCCTCAACTTGTTGATCTGCCGTAATGGGAACACCGGCAGCGATTGCGCCAACGAGTGGAATAAAGCGAGTCTTATCGGTGTGGGCACCGGCGCCGGTGAGGTGCTCAGGTAGGACGACCTCCATGGCCCGGCCGCGGTTCTCATCGCGGCGGATGAAGCCTTTTTCTTCCAGGATATCTAGTTGGTATTTGACCGATGCGGGGGAGTTGAGCCCAGCGGCATCGCCAATTTCTCGCATGGAGGGGGCATAGCCCTGGGACTCGGATGAGCTCTTAATGAATTCAAGGATGGTGATCTGGCGAGCTGAGAGCTCGGGCTTTGTGGTCATACACATATTCTTCCACAGGTTGGGGATAAATTCAAACAAATGTTCGAAATTGGCTTGCAGGTGTCGGTGGGGGCAGGTATGGTTTACCCATCGAACAAGTGTTCGAAAACCTTCCCCAAGGTTTAAGCAGTAGCAGGAGCTGAGAACCATGAGCGCTATCACCCTTAACCACTCTAAAGTAAGTGATTGGCAAGGCTTTTACGCCAGTAACGCTAACTTCCGTCCGTCCGGCACAGCGCTCAACCGCCGTGGTCGTCTAGCTCGCACACTCGTGGTGCTCTCTCTTGCCATCGTTCTAGCATCCCTAGTCAGCGCCAAAGCTGGGGCTGGCACCGAGGTAGTACCTGCGGCAGCCGGCTCATTTGTCACGATCACCGTGGCTCCAGGTGAAACCTTGTGGTCACTGGCTGCTCGGGTTGAGCATGATGGGGATCTGCGCTCGCTAGTTTCACAGATTGTTTCGGTCAACTCACTTGAATCAGTGGACCTCATGGCCGGGCAGAAGATACGCATCCCGCTGAAGTAGGTGCTAACCTTTACCTATGGTTTCTAAGGTAAAGGGTAAGAAGAAGGTTTCTCCACCGAAAACTCGAGCCGGTCGTACATCCACAAGCCGCATTAGTTCTAAGAACCAAGTGACCATACCCGTAGATATCCTGCGAGCTATTGGATTACAGGCAGGAGATGATGTGGAATTTGCAATTGATAAGGCCGGTGTCATTGCGCTTACTCCGATTGAGGCAAGCGTTGGAAAGCAGCATAAAATAATGGCTTTAGCTGGGGATATGACCGAGTATTACGATGGATTTGATCTCGCAGCAGAGCGTGCTTTATGGGATCCGCAGTGGAAGTAATTCTGCTTGATACATCTGTTGTCATTGCACTTCGAAAAAAGAATGACGTTCATCATCAGGTTGCAGTTGAATCACTTGGGCGCTTCCAAGGTGAAGTTGCGATTTCTACAATCACGTTGACTGAAAGCTTGATTCAACCGATGCAGCAGTCAGGGGCGATCGGTCGTGAATTGGCGCTAGCTATAACTGGCTCGCTAGACCACATCTATGACTTCACCGCCGCTATGGCGATCGAGGCAGCCGAGATTCGATCCCGCGGCAAGCTGAGCATGGCCGATGCCATGATCTCGGCGACGGCTGGCGCCCATCAGGCCCAGCTCTGGACCTTAGATGCCAAGCTCGCCAAGGCTCACAAGGGCTCCCGCCTGCTGGCATAGAAGGGCAAGGGGGGCGCGACACGCGATATCAATCCCCCTTTCATCCTGCAGAGTCTCAAGAAATACTTTATAGTTCCCACTAGATGTAGGGGTCGAAAGCAATAAAACTTCCATAAGTAGTGTTTTTACGGTAGTTTTACCAATTCGCCAATACATGCACTTATTGGAAATTCTAGGTATTTCGAAGGGAGACACGCCGAGATGATTTGCCCGTTCTGCAGACACGATGATTCCAGAGTCGTTGACTCCCGTCCGGTGGTCGATGGCACAGAAATTCGCCGCCGCCGGGAATGCCCTAAATGTGGCCAGCGCTTTTCCACCCAAGAGGTTGCCCTGCTTAACATCATTAAAAGATCAGGTGCGACTGAGCCATTTAGCCGCGAGAAGGTACTTGTTGGCGTGCGCAAGGCGTGCCAGGGTCGGCCAGTAAATGAAGATGATTTGGTTTTGCTAGCCCAGCGAGTCGAAGAGAGCCTTCGCGGAACTGGACAGGCAGAAATTGAAGCTCAAGAAGTAGGAATGGCAATTCTTGCGCCACTACGCGAACTCGATGAGGTGGCCTACCTCCGATATGCCTCTGTGTACCGTAACTTTGCCTCCCTTGAAGATTTCGAAGGTGAGATAGCTCTTCTCCGCGCACTGCCTTCGAATGTAAGTCAAGTAACACCAGCATCACAAGTGCGACAAGTAATAACACCTGCTAGATCAACACCAGAAAAATCAACAGCAACACTTAATCAGAAGACGGGGAAATAACACATGTCAGAGACGGTCATCAACCGACCAGCATCGAAATTTAAGACAGGCAAAGGTCTTACTATCGATCGTATTTACACAACAGAAGGCCTTCACCCATATGACCAGGTCACATGGGATCGCCGCGATGTTGTGCAACAGAATTGGAAGACCGGCGAAGTTGTTTTCGAACAACGCGGTGTTGAGTTTGCAGACTTCTGGTCAGTAAACGCTTCAACAATCGTAACGACCAAGTACTTCCGCGGAGCAGTCGGTGCTGAGAACCGTGAATGGTCACTCAAGCAAGTTATTGATCGCGTAGTTTTGACATATACAAAAGCTGGAAAAGAGTACGGTTACTTTGCAACTGAGAAAGATGCAACAATTTTCGAGCACGAACTTACCTACATGCTCTTGCATCAGATCTTCTCATTTAACTCCCCAGTCTGGTTTAACGTAGGAACTGCCTCCCCGCAGCAAGTTTCTGCCTGCTTTATCTTGTCTGTTGATGACACGATGGAATCAATTCTTAACTGGTATCGCGAAGAAGGAATGATCTTTAAGGGCGGTTCTGGTGCCGGTCTTAACCTTTCCCGTATTCGTTCATCTAAAGAGCTACTTAAGTCAGGTGGAACAGCATCTGGTCCAGTTTCATTTATGCGTGGAGCCGATGCCTCAGCTGGAACAATCAAATCTGGTGGTGCGACTCGTCGTGCGGCAAAGATGGTTGTGCTAGATGTGGATCACCCAGATATCGAAGAATTTATCGAGACCAAGGTATCGGAGGAGCAGAAGATTCGCGCCCTACGCGATGCTGGCTTTGATATGGACTTGGGTGGAAAAGACATCATCTCTGTTCAGTATCAGAATGCAAATAACTCAGTACGCCTTTCCGATAAATTCATGAGCGCAGTTGAAAAGGGCGAGCAGTTTGGATTAGTTGCTCGCGCAACTGGCGAAGTTATTGAGACAGTAGATGCCCGCGCACTCTTTACCAAGATTGCCGAAGCAGCCTGGGCATGTGCCGATCCTGGAATCCAATTCGATGACACCATCAATGATTGGCATACCAACCCAGAGACCGGGCGCATTAACGCCTCAAACCCTTGCTCTGAGTACATGTCACTTGATAACTCATCATGTAACTTGGCTTCACTTAACTTGATGAAGTTCCTTAAATCAGATGGTTCATTTGATGCAAAGACATTTGGAAAAGCGGCCGAGATGATCATCACTGCGATGGATATCTCAATCTGTTTCGCAGATTTCCCAACAGCGCCAATTGGTGAGACCACTCGCGCATACCGCCAACTCGGAATTGGTTATGCAAACCTTGGAGCGCTTCTGATGGCATCAGGTCTTGCCTATGACTCAGAAGGTGGACGCGCACTAGCTGGTTCCATCACTTCACTTCTAACTGGCATCACATATAAGCGCTCAGCAGAACTTGCTGGCATTGTTGGGCCATACGACGGCTTTGCCCGTAATGCATCTGCTCACACTCGCGTGATGCGCAAGCATGCTTCGGCATCATCGGCTGCCCGCCAAGAGACCACACTCGATATCGATGTTTGGACCGAGGCGAACAAAGCATGGGATGCATGTCTTGCAACAGGTGATAAGAACGGATGGCGCAATGCGCAGATCTCAGTGCTAGCACCAACTGGAACCATCGGTCTGATGATGGATTGCGATACAACAGGTATCGAACCTGACTTCTCACTAGTTAAGTTTAAGAAGCTAGTTGGCGGCGGTTCCATGCAGATTGTGAACCAGACAGTTCCAGCAGC
>JBILAM010000045.1:0-7789 GCA_044354225.1 Candidatus Planktophila sp. | reverse complement strand
TGATAACACTGTTGCGGAGGAGAAGTAATGAATCCGTATAACTACCTCTACTTAGCAGCGCTTCTTTTCACCATTGGCGCAGTGGGTGTTGTTGTCCGTCGTAACGCAATTGTGGTCTTTATGTGTGTTGAGCTGATGCTCAATGCGGCAAATCTCACGCTCGTTACTTTTTCACGCATCAATGGCACACTCGACGGTCAAGTGGTCGCCTTCTTTACGATGGTTGTGGCCGCCTGCGAAGTGGTAGTTGGACTCGCAATTATCGTGACTATCTATCGCTCACGTCGTTCCGCCTCTGTCGATGATGCTAGTTTGTTGAGACGATAGCGATGACAACTTCTACAACGCTGATTTATCTCATCGCCCTGCCACTAGCAGGAGCTGTAATTTTATTACTCGCAGGACGCCGGGCCGATAAGTGGGGACACCTTCTTGCTACCGCACTTTCAGCAAGTTCATTTGGTGTGGGTCTCTATCTACTTTCACAGATGATGGCAGCAGATTCAGAAGAGCGCGCTTTCGGCCAGAAACTCTTTTCTTGGATCAGCGTTGGAACATTTAACGTTGATGCCGGGCTCTTACTTGATCAACTCTCCATCTGTTTCGTCCTTCTTATTACCGGTGTGGGAACGCTGATTCATATCTATTCAATTTCTTATATGTCGCACGACCCAGACCGCCGTCGCTTCTTTGCCTATTTAAACCTCTTTATCGCGGCGATGTTATTGCTCGTTCTCGGCGATTCCTATCTCAACCTCTATGTGGGGTGGGAGGGCGTGGGTCTTGCTTCTTACCTCTTGATTGGTTTCTGGAATCAGAAGCCGGCATATGCAACTGCATCAAAGAAGGCATTTGTCATGAACCGTATTGGCGATATGGGTCTTTCATTTGCCATCATGATTGCTTTTGCAACTCTTGGAACTGTCTCCTTTAGTGGAGTCAAAGAAGCTTCAGAGACAGCATCAACCGCCGCCCTAACAGGTATTGGTCTTATGTTGTTAGTGGCAGCCGCCGGTAAGTCGGCGCAGTTCCCACTACAAGCATGGCTTGGTGATGCGATGGCTGGTCCGACACCGGTATCTGCACTCATTCACGCCGCAACGATGGTGACAGCTGGTGTCTATCTCATTACTCGCTCCAACTTTATCTTTGATGCAGCTCCAACAGCGCAACTACTAGTAGTTATTGTCGGAGCAGTTACGCTGATTTTCGGCGCCCTTGTTGGTACTGCAAAAGATGACATCAAGAAAGCGCTAGCAGCATCGACCATGTCTCAGATTGGTTACATGATTTTGGCTGCTGGCCTTGGACCTGCCGGATATGCATTTGCCATCATGCACTTACTTACCCACGGCTTCTTTAAAGCAGGAATGTTCTTAGGTGCTGGCTCTGTCATGCATGGCATGAAGGACCAAGTGAATATGCGTCGCTATGGCGCACTTCGTAAATTTATGCCGATTACCTTTGCCACATTTGGTCTTGGCTATCTGGCAATCATTGGTGTTCCACCATTTGCTGGTTTCTACTCCAAAGATGCAATTATTGAGACTGCATTCAATGAAGGTGGAATAAAAGGAATTCTTTTGGGATCTACCGCACTCCTTGGTGCAGCTATTACGGCGTTCTATATGACTCGCGTCATGGTGCTGACATTTACTTCACCGAAGCGTTGGGAAGAAGATCAACACCCACATGAGTCACCGTTTCTGATGTGGCTACCAATGGCTGTTTTAGCAGTGGGATCTGTAACAACCGGATACTTATTTACTCGCGGAGATGCGCTCGTGCATTGGTTGGAGCCGGTAGTCGGCGAGCATGGCGAACATGAAGAGTTCTTGCCGGCAATAGTTGTCTCAGGGTTGGCAATTACCGCGGTAATTATTGGTGTTTCGATCGCACTTGTGAAGTATCAATTCTCAGATGTTGATGCCAAAGCGCCAGAAAATGTCACAGAATTTACTCTCATTGCACGAAAAGATTTGTTCCAGGATTCATTAAATGAAGCTTTATTCATGCGCCCTGGACAGGCGCTCACCAGACTGCTTGTTAAAGGCGATAACAGCGTTGTCGATGGCGCAGTGCGCCTAGTTGGACGCACAGCGCTGAACGCCGGCGCTGAACTTCGAAAGACACAGACAGGTTTTGCCCGCAGCTACGCTGCCCTCATTCTTATCGGAGCAGTTGCCCTGATTGCAGCAGTTTGGGTGGTCACACAATGAACGCGCTGACCACAATGATGTTGCTTCCAATTCTTGGCACGCTGCTGCTGGCAGTGATTCCAAGTGATCAAGTACTGCGCATTAAGCAAGCAGCACTTGCCACAACACTATTAGTGGCAGCCTCTGGCGTCCTTGCCTGGTTTAACTTTGATTCTGCAGATACCTCATTCCAGTTTGTGCAATCAGTTGAGTGGATTCCTTCATTTGGAATCAACTACGCAGTAGGTGTCGATGGGCTCTCACTCGTACTCATTCTGATGTCTGTGCTGCTGGCACCTATCGTGGTCTTGGCTGGGTGGAATGAATCTGAAGGTGGACGTTGGTCTGCCAAGGTCTTCTACATGCTCATACTCGTGCTGGAAACAATGATGATCGGTGTATTTGCGGCTACCGATGTCTTTCTGTTCTACGTAATCTTCGAAGCGATGTTGATTCCGGTCTACTTCTTAATTGGTGGATATGGCAGTGGAGATCGCGCCGCAGCTGCGGTGAAGTTCTTGCTCTATAGCCTCTTCGGTGGTCTCTTGATGCTGGCCTCAATTATTGGCCTCTATGTGATTTCTGGTGCCAATGGTGGACACACATTTGATATCAACAAGTTATCTGAGCTCCATAATTACATGAGCCCTACAACCCAGAACCTACTCTTCCTTGGTTTCTTTATCGCCTTTGCCATCAAGGCTCCACTTTGGCCGCTACACACCTGGCTTCCTGATGCTGCATCCTCTGCAACCCCTGGAACATCAGTTCTCCTCCTTGGCGTTTTAGATAAAGTCGGAACATTCGGAATGATTCGTTTCTGTCTCACACTCTTTCCAGATGCGAGTAAGACCTTTACCCCAATCATCATTACCTTGGCCGTGATTTCAATTATCTACGGCGCCTTCTTAGCAATCGGGGCAACTGATATTAAGCGCCTGATTGCTTACACATCCATCTCTCACTTTGGATTTATCACCATGGGAATCTTTGCCATGACTACTCAAGGTCATAGCGGTGCAACTCTGTATATGTTTAACCACGGCTTCTCAACGGCGGCGCTCTTCATCGTGGCTGGATGGATGGCAGCACGTCGTGGATCATCAACAATTGCTGACTTTGGTGGATTACAACGAGTTACTCCAGTGATGGCGTGGTCATTCTTTATTGCCGGAATGTCATCGCTGGCACTTCCTGGTCTATCAAGCTTCGTCAGTGAGTTCTTGGTACTGGTTGGAACATTTACGCGCTACCCAGTTGCAGCGGTCATTGCCACATTCGGAATCGTTCTTGCCGCCCTCTATATTTTGATTCCGGTGCAGAAGGCGCTCCATGGGCCAACTACACCTGGAAATGAGAACCTGCCAGATTTAAACCTTCGGGAGAAGATTGCAATAGCGCCAGTGATGGCCATCATCATCGCCCTCGGTTTCTATCCATCCCCACTACTAAACGTCATTAATCCGGCATCCGCGCATGTTCTAGAAGTGCAGGGATTTACTGATCCAATACCAACAGAGGGCGCAGGCAAGTAAATGGAATTTATCGCTCCTTCACTTAATTATGCCCAGCTAGCTCCCATTCTTATTGTCCTTGGCGGCGCACTTGCCGGAGTACTGATTGAAGCATTTGCACCACGTGCATCACGTTACTCATCGCAACTCTTTGTCTCACTCTTCTCACTCGTAGCATCCTTTGCCGCACTCGTTCAGGTGCGGACCCAAAGTTCAGTCGATGCGGCAATGGGATCTGTGGCATTCGATGGCGTGGGAGTTCTCCTGCAGGGTTCCATTCTCATTATCGCGGTGCTCTCCATCTTTCTGATTGCAGACCAAGAGAGCTTCACCGCCCTCGCTGCATCGGTTCCAGGATCAGAGGAAGAACGTGATGCGGTGCAATCTGATCTGCGCGTCACCGAAGTTTTCCCACTCACGCTATTTGCAGTGGCCGGAATGCTCTTATTCCCAGTGGCCACCGATCTCATTACTCTCTTTGTGGCACTTGAAGTGCTCTCACTTCCTCTCTATCTCATGGCCGGACTCTCACGTCGTCGTAGATTGGCTTCGCAAGAAGCTGCGCTGAAATACTTCCTACTTGGCGCTTTCTCTTCCGCCTTCTTCCTTCTTGGCATTGCTTACCTCTTTGGATACTCAGGAACAATTACTTTGGCCGGAATCCAAGCGAGTGTTATTGGCGGCGCCGGCAATGATGTCTTCCTACTTCTCGGAATTGCATTTATCTCTATTGGTCTTCTCTTTAAAGTTGGCGCTGTTCCATTCCATGCCTGGTCACCTGATGTCTATCAAGGTGCGCCCACTGCCATCACTGGATTTATGGCAGCAGCGACAAAGGTGGCTGCATTCGGAGCGATCCTTCGTATTTTCTATGTGGCAATTGCAAATGCAGAGTGGCAGTGGAAGCCGGCGATGGTAGTTATTGCAGTGATTACTATGGTCTTTGGTTCGGTCGTTGCCATCGCTCAACGCGATGTTAAGCGCATGCTTGCTTACTCCTCCATTGCCCACGCTGGCTTCTTGCTCGCTGGCGTTATTGCTTTGAGTAAAACAGGGTTGGAAGCTTCCATCTTCTATCTCTTCGCCTATGGCGTGGCAACTGTTGGTGCATTTGGAGTAGTCACACTTGTGCGAGATGCATCAGGTGAAGTTGGCGACCTCAACCGTTGGAGCGGTCTTGGAAAGCGTTCTCCGCTTTTAGCATCAGCCTTTGCCTTCTTCCTACTTGCCTTCGCCGGTATTCCATTGACATCAGGATTTATTGGAAAGTTCTCAATTTTCTCTGCCGCATATGAATCAGGAAGCACATCAATTCTTATCGCTGGCGTTCTCTCATCTGCAGTTGCCGCCTTCTTCTATATCCGCGTCATTGTCTTGATGTTCTTTAAAGATCCGATTGAAGATGGAACATCGGTTGTCATTCCATCTGCGCTGACCACAATCACAATCACCGTTTCATCTGTTCTAACTCTCATTCTCGGAATTTACCCAGCTCCACTGATTGACTTCATCGCAACCACAGCCACCTTTATTCGCTAATGTCATCCTTTGGAATTCCGGGTTTAGCACCGGGCCTTGAGGTAGAACTCAAGGCGAGTATGAAGAAGGTGGAAGAGCTGCTCTTTAGCCATATCCAAGGTGATTACCCGCTGGTGGAAGAGACCTCTCGACACTTAGTTGCAGCTGGCGGCAAGAGACTACGCCCACTACTGACCATCTTGGCATCTCACTATGGCGATAAGAATAAGTTTGGAATTATTGAATCAGCTGCAGTCTGCGAATTAACCCACGTTGCAACTCTCTATCACGATGATGTGATGGATGAAGCGCCACTCAGGCGTGGTGTGGAAAGTGCTAATAACCGCTGGGGAAATACCGTTGCCATTTTGACTGGTGATTATCTCTTTGCAAAAGTATCAGCGCTGCTGGCAGATATTGGACCGGAAGCGGTGCGACTACAAGCATCAACATTTGAACGTCTAGTTATTGGTCAGATCATGGAAACCCAAGGGCCACAGAATGGTCAAGCACCACTGGAGCACTACATGCAGGTTGTCGCCGATAAGACAGGCTCACTTATTTCAGCCAGTGCGCGCTTTGGTGCGATGGTTTCTGGGGCGCCGAATGAAGTGAAGGAAACACTGACCGTCTTTGGTGAGAAGATTGGTATTGCATTCCAATTAGCAGATGACATTATTGATATCGCAAGTGAATCCCATGAATCAGGAAAGACTCCAGGAACAGATTTACGTGAAGGTATTCCTACTTTGGTCACACTCAATGTTATGAATTCGAGTAGTTCCAAAGATCGTTCTCTGATTAAGTTACTCAAAGCACCGATTAAAGATGAAGCCGTTGTTGCTCAAGTATTAAAGGAGCTACGCACCCACGATGCATTGGGTCAATCGCGCGAACAGTTACTTGATATTGCCCGCGATGCCCGCGCCGCACTTGGTCCACTGCCAGTTAACGATGTGACAGGTGCTTTATTTTCCCTCTGTGATGCGATTATTGACCGTTCTGCTTGATCGCACTAGATCAACACCAAGAGCGATAAGTGCCAACCAGATTAGGAAGAAGCCGATCCAACGCGCGGTAGGCATAGCCTCGTGACGCACCCAGACTCCGATAGAAAATAGAATTGTTGGAGTGATGTATTGCAAGAGGCCGATAGTGCTATATGGCAAACGAGTAGTAGATCCATTAAATAAGAGCAGCGGAATAGCTGTGACTGCCCCGGCGCTAATCAAGAGCAGTGTGAGTCCAGGGGATTGACCAAACTGCCCGGTGCCTTGCTGGCCGAGATAGATTAAATATCCAGCGTAAGGAAGCAGTGAAATAAGGGTCTCAATTGCGATTCCTTCAACGGCGCCCAGGTTGAGTTTCTTCTTCACTAACCCGTAACTACCCCATGACAGTGCAAGTGCGAGTGCTATCCAGGGGAGCCGGCCATAATCAATAGTCAGAACTAATACACCGAAGGCGGCTATTGCAACTGACACCCATTGCAGTGGTCGCATTTTTTCGCGCAGAATTATGATGCCGAATGCGATGATAACAAGTGGGCTGATGTAGTAACCGAGAGCTGCCTCAACCACATGTCCATGATTAACGGCCCAGATATATGTAATCCAGTTGATGGAGACCAGGATTGTGCTCAGCAGGAGCACCGCCATGGTCTTTGGATTCTTGACCATCTTTGCGGTGGAGTAAATCTGTTTTGTCAGTGCCAGAACAATGAGACAGAAAACCAGAGTCCAAAGGGCTCGATGAGCAACTATTTCTAGCGCGTTCGCTGGTTGAAGTAGCGGCCAATACAAGGGCAGTAGCCCCCAGATAACGTAAGAACTAATTCCAAAGAGTAGCCCTAGCGAATACTCGCTACGTTTGCCTGCCACTTAGCGGAAGTTAACAAACTGAACAGCAAAATCAAATTTACCATTCTTAATTTGCTCAATTGCCTCTTGCAGATCATCGCGGCTCTTGGATGTCACACGCAGCTCATCACCTTGAATCTGGGTCTTAATAGACTTGGGGCCTTCATCGCGCAAGAACTTGGCAACCTTCTTCGCATTCTCAGTTGAGATTCCCTCTTTTAGAGTACAAGCGATCTTGTAGATCTTGCCTGATAGTTGAGGTTCTGGTGCTTCCAGGTGCTTAAGTGACACACCGCGCTTAATTAACTTATCTTTGACAACATCGAGAGTTGCCTTTGCGCGCTCTTCCGTATCTGCCTCAATTGCAATCTTGTCACCTGATAATTCAATCTTTGCACCGGTATTCTTAAAGTCAAAGCGGGTATCAATCTCGCGAATAGCCTGGTTAATGGCGTTATCTAGCTCCATCCGGTCAATCTTTGAGACTACGTCAAAACTGCTGTCAGCCATTGTTGTGAGGCCCTCTCGTGATTTTCAAAGTTCCAGCGCCTAAGGTATCGTTTGCCGCTCGCACTACCAAAGCGCCGTAAGACTTGTATGACCCTGGCGGGTTGCCCGAGCGGCCAATGGGAGGGGACTGTAAATCCCCCGGCTCTGCCTTCGAAGGTTCAAATCCTTCACCCGCCACCACAACGCCCTT